>CAMWRX010000122.1 GCA_947176765.1 uncultured bacterium | reverse complement strand
AAGCTGCCCATCGTGGCGGGGGGGACGGGGCTGTATATCGACCACCTGGTGGCGGGGCGGCAGTTCGCCCCCTTCGCGGCGGACAGCGGCCTGCGGGAGGAGCTCCAGGCGCGGGTCAAGTCAGAGGGTCTGGCCGCCCTGCGCACCCAATTGGAACAGGTGGATCCTGAAGCCGCCGCCCGCATCCACCCCAACGACGAAAAACGGATCATCCGGGCGCTGGAGGTGTACCTGTCCACAGGGGTCACCATCACCCAGCATGACCGGGAGAGCCGGGAAGTACCCCCCCGCTACACGCCGTTGACCATCGCCCTGAACTTCCAGGAGCGGCCCTGGCTGTGGGAGCGCATTGACCGCCGGGTGGACGAGATGATGGCGCGGGGCCTGGAGGGGGAGGTACGCTCCCTCCTGGCGGACGGCGTCCCCCGGGACTGCACCGCCATGCAGGCCATCGGCTACAAGGAGCTGGCCGCCGCCATTTTGGAGGGCCGTCCCGTGTCGGCTGGGGCGGAGGAGGTGAAGCTCCGCTCCCGGCAGTACGCCAAGCGGCAGCTCACCTGGTTCCGGCGCAACAGGCAGGCCCATTGGTTCTATTGGGAAAAAATACCAGATTTTTCCGCCGCCCTCGCTTTTTCGACAGAACTTGTCATAGGCTCTGGATTACAATGAATACGCTCAAAATTTATAAATTAGAGGAGTGTATTTACATGAGCCTTACATCCACCGTTTCCGTCACCAAGCAGCCCAATATCCAGGACGCCTTCCTGTCCGCCGCCCGCCGTCTCTCCGCCCGGGTCACCGTGTTCCTTATGAACGGCTACCAGATGCGGGGGGTCATCACCGCCTTTGACCCCTACGTGGTGGTGGTGGTGTCCGACGGCAAGCAGCAGGTCATTTACAAGCACGCCATTTCCACCATCGCCCCGGAGCATCCCATCGAAATGGACGCGTAAGCGGGGCGGGAGCCGCTTCCCACGATACCGCACGAGAGATAGAAAAGAGCTGATCCCATGAAAGAGAGCACCATTGCCACCAAATTCATGATTGCCATCCTGTGCCTGGGGGTGGCGGCATATCTGGCCGTCTACTTTTTCCGGGGGTGGGAGGAAGACCTGGTCACCACCTACGCCTATTCCTACTCTCTGGACGTGGGCCAGGAGGCCGCCGGCATCCTGGTGCGCGCCGAGGTTCCCCTGACCGGCTCGGGCGGCTACATGGATCAGATCATCGGCGAGGGGGCCAAGGCCGCCGCGGGCGACCCGGTGGTGCTGCTGTACAGCGACCCTTCCGCCCTCACCACCCGGCAGTCCATCCGTTCCTTGGAAGCGGAGATTGAGCAGCTCCAATACGCCCAGAGCGACCGCTCCCAGAACGCCGACGCCGCCCGGTTGGACGCCCAGGTCATCTCGTCCATTGTCTCTCTGCGCTCTCTGGCCGCCGGGGGGGATCTGACCCTGCTGGAGGACTCCGCCCTCAACCTGCGCTCCATGGTGTTCCGGCGGGACTACACCTACGGCAGTCCCGAGGCCGCGGGCCAGCTCTCTCAGCTCATCGCGGACAAGCAGTCCCAGTTGGCGGAGCTCAACCGCTCGTTGAACCAGGTGTCCACCACCGTATACGCCCCCACCGCCGGCGTCTTTTCCGCCGGCGTGGACGGCTGGGAACAGGTCGTCACCCCCGCCATGCTGGACAAGCTCACCGGCGACGATCTGACCGCCCTTCTGGCGGAAAAGCACAGCCCCGATCCCCTGGCGGTGGGCAAGCTGGTCACCGGCTCCACCTGGTACTTCGCCGCCCTGCTGGACGGCACCAACACCGGCCTCCAGTCGGGCAGGACGTACACCCTCGCCTTCTCCGGGGACTACTTTGGGCAGATCAATATGACTCTGGATCGGATTTCCCTGGAGGGGGAGCGGACGCTGGCCATTTTCTCCTGCCGCTCCCATCTGGCGGACACCGCCATGCTCCGCATTCAGACGGTGGACGTGGTTATCCAGCAGCTGGAGGGCATCCGCATTCCCCGCAAGGCCCTGCGGGTCATCACGGAGACGGTGACCGACGAGGACACCGGCGCCTCCAGCCAGGTGAACCGTTATGGCGTGTTCTCCGTGGTCAGTTCCCAGGCCGAGTGGCAGGAGGTGGAGGTGCTGTACACCGACGACACCTATTATCTGGTTCGTCCCGTGAATGGGGACGCGGCCAAGCGCCTGCGGCCGGGGGACGAGATCATCCTCAACTCCTCCGGCATCTACAACGGGAAGGTGGTGCGATAATTCTTTTTCTCGAGAGAAAAAGAATCAAAAAGAGCTTTAAACTCGCTACAAAAATGCTGCGAATCCCCCTATTTCTGCCCGGCAACGGTACTGAGAGGCTGGTATAACATGGATTTACAAAAAAATATCAAAAAGATTCGGGCGGAGCTGGACGCCGCCGCCGTCGCCGCTGGCCGGGATCCGGCGTCCGTCACCCTGCTGGCGGCCACCAAGACCCAGAGCTCGGACACCATCCGGGCCGCCATTGCCGCTGGCGTGACGGTGTGCGGCGAAAACCGGGTGCAGGAGTTCACCGCCCATCTGGCGGACAACGCCTACCAGGGGGCGGAGGTCCACTTCATCGGCCACCTTCAGACCAACAAAGTGAAGTACGTGGTGGGCAAGGCGGCGCTCATCCACTCCGTCTCCTCGGAAAAGCTGCTGCGGGCCATTGCCGCCCAGG
>CAMWRX010000121.1 GCA_947176765.1 uncultured bacterium | reverse complement strand
GTGCTACCAAATGACATACTTGCTGGGACAGCGCCGCAAGCGGCGCTGTCTTGGCGGGCTACCGGGGCGTAGGCTTCTTAGGGCGGCGGGGTCGCTGTTTCGGGGGGTGGCGCTCCATATAGAGCAGCGCGGAAAGCTCCCCCTCATGCTCCGGCTGATAATGGGTGGCTTCGATGGAACCAAAGCGGCGTGTTAGTTCAAAAAATTGGCTGGTGTAGTCCGCATAGGACATGGTGCGGGTTTCGCCATGCTCAAAGTTGAGCGTCACCTGATGGACAGGAAGGGCCAGCCGCTTCACGCGCCCCACCTGCTCCCCATAGTTCAGCGGCTGAACTTTGCCCAGCACAAAAGCGCCGGGGTATCCGGGGTCTACTGTGATACGGTACGCTTTGATTTTGTCGGCCTGCGCGATGTAATCCGGGTGGGTCCAGGTGTTATGTGCCTCGGTGTCCCGCAGGTACACTTCCCGCTCCCAAAAACACCACGTTCCACAGGGACGGCTCATCCAGAGAAAAATGCGGTTTTCCGGCACAGGGTCCAGCATAGCGGCGCTTAACTGCCTCACGTCAATCATGAGGTCGTCCTGATAGCTCCTGGTATTTTCCGCCACGATCCCCTCCAAAATGGGGATGATGTCAGCTTTCTTTTCCATACCGCTCCGCCCGGGTCCCGTCGTCATAGTCCGGGGACAGATACTTTTCCTCGAACTCAGCGGGGGTGTAGTATCCGGCCCCGGTGTACATGATCAGGTCGCCCGGCTTCAGGTCGCGGGGGCCGTCCGCCAGGGCGGGGATGGGCACAGGGGTGAGCACAGCGCCCATAAACTGGCGGTCCCGCCCCTGGAGCTCATACAGAGACATACCCGGATAAATGTCGTCCTCCGGGATCTGATTTTTGCTGAACAGGGCGGGAACGCCGAAGATTTCAATTTCCCTCATGCGCTCCGGGATGGTGTTGGGATTTTCCATGATGTATTCCTCCTGCTAATGTTTTGGGCCCGGCTTACGCTTGGGCTGGATTTTCACGGGGTCTGAACCGTCTGACGGCTGGATAGCCTTGACTGCCTTGGCCGCATAGATGGCGTTGTCGGTAAGCTGACGCTGCCACGCGCCCTCGCTTCTGGCCCAACGGAAACCCTGCCCCTTCAACGCTTGGCGGACTTCTTCATCGGGTTTCTCGTCAAAAAAGACTTGCAGGCGGTTGTTTTCAGAATTGGCGACCACCCGGCCGCCGTCGAACTCCCAGCCCTGATAGCCCAGTTCCTTGGCCTCGGTGAGTTTTTGGATGCGGCCCTTCACCTGGCGTATTGCCGCATTGTTGTTGGACAGAGCATACGCAGGATAGGGCGATCTGTCCCAGGGATGGTACTGTACGTCGCTGATCAGCTTGTCCGCGTCCTCGTCAGACAGGCCATGAAAGCCCCGGCAGGTGCCATGTTTGCGGTAGTAGGCGTTAATCTGCTTCATCCGGGTCTGCATTATCTGGAGAGATTCCAGTTTTTCCGTCAGCTTTGCCAGGGCGTCCGGGTCGTCTGAGGAAATGGCGGTGTTGTTTTCCGCCGCCTCCGCTTTCTGCTCGTAGTAGGCGGCTTTATCCGACGCGGCAAAGGACTGCTCCGCTTTTTTCATGATGCGGTCACGGTAACGCTGATCCCGCGCCCCATGGATCGGCTGTCCAACAGGGATGGCCGACGCCATATCCGACGACTGTTTCCACAAGGCGCTGCTTTGGGCGCGGGCCTGTTCCGCCCGTTCCCGGTAGCGGTCTATTCGGGCCTGCTTTTTATCCTCATAATCGCTCAAATTTTCACCTCCTTTTCACTTTTTTCGCCGGACCAGGAGACAGCACGGAAGGGCTCTTTTATGGCTGTCACCTGCTTTCGGGCGCAAAAAAAGCACCCTCATGGGCGCTTGGGGCCGGAGGTGTTCCGGCCCTTCATAGAACGGGGCACAGTAATTTTCTGCTGGATGGGATATTGAAACACCTTATACTGTTCCGGGACATGCTGCCCGTCATAGACTTTCTGGAAGGGGTCTGGCCCTGTGAGCATATAGCCGTAGGACGTGAAGGTGCCGCCCTCGTTGATAGCGGTGTCCTCTCCGTAGGATTCATAATTGAAATAGTTCAAGGCTTCCTCCGGGAGTTCAATGGCCCTCAGTTCGTCGATCAGCCAGCGCCCGTATTCTTCCGCGTCCTGGACGGGGTAAAGCTCGCAGCGGTTCAGGTTATAGGTGAGGTTGATTAAATCCTCCAGACTGTCGGCATACTCCCCATGCTCTACGGCGGCGGCAAACTTCATCAGTTCTTCCGGGTCGAGGCTGTCCAGTCGGCTGGCGAGGTAGTTCAGCTCGTCCAGGTGGGAAAATTCGCCCAGCACCCGCGCCACGCCGTTGACACCGATAGAGTATTCCAGGATGATGATTTCCTGGTATCTCAGGCCGTCCACGCCAATTTCACGCAGAGCGGCCTGCACCTGCTCTTTGGTGGTGGGAAAGGAAAGCGTGGTATCGACCAGCACCCCGGCGCTGTATTTGCCCAGGTTGGCAATATTGGCGGTGAACTCTGCCATTTAACGCTTCGGCCCCCGCTTGGGGAAGATCGTCAGCTTTTCCTTTTCCTTCTGCTGGCGCTGGCGGCGTTCCTCCAGGGCGTCGTAGATGCTTTCCTCGATTTCGCGGGGCGTCATCATCACGTCCGGGAAATACTTCCGCAGCCGGTCCCCGGCCAAAACCACTTTCGTGTGCTCGGGCCGCTCCTGCTTGCCCTCAAAGGGGTCCTTGCTCTCCTGGGGCTGGCCCTCGGTGGGAGCGGGCGCAGGCGGAGCGGTGGGGGCG
>CAMWRX010000120.1 GCA_947176765.1 uncultured bacterium | reverse complement strand
GGGTGGAAATTCACCATGGGGAAGGCGTCCGTGATGGGGGCGCGGTAATAGTAGCCCGCGCACACCAGCAGCTCGCAGCCCGCCCCCGCCAGCTCGTCCAGGTCAGCGGCGGTGACGCGGCTCAACGTATAGGGGATCCCCCGCTCCTCCGCCGCTTGGATGACTGCGGTGTTAAACTCCGTCACGTTGTCCACCGGGCAGGTGAACAGCTTGAGCACCTGGCACCCCTCGGCCAGCAGCGCGTCCAACACGGGCTTCAGCAGGTCAATGCCCAGATAGGCGATTGTCATGGCGCCCATCTCCCTTCTCAGATGCACTTTTATCGCCCTGATTTTACCACCGCCGGTTTTGAGCGTCAAGGCACAGTCAGGAAAACCGCCGACGCCCAGACCAACCGCGCAAACGCCGCCTCCATTTTCCGATAAATTTCCCCCAAAATGATTGACAAGCGGGGGGCAAACCGTTATAATGCAGCTTGCTATCCGTGAAACCCCGTAAGAAGCGCGGAGAAACGGACAGTGAGGGAGCTTGGAGCGGAGCGAAAGCAAAAGCTCAAGGCCCGCACAGCGGGGCTGGGTTTTGCTTGAGTCGCAGCGAAAGCGACCGAACGTCCTGGCCGTTTCGCAGCGTGACAACAAGGGACTACAACAAGGGAGCTGACAAAACACTCATCATTAGAAATGGGGGAGGATAAATGTCCAAGGAGCTGATCCGCCTGTCGGACTGCGTCATGTCCTACGGCGACGAGGTCGTGCTCGACCACATCAATCTGTATATCAACGATAAGGAATTCCTCACGCTGCTGGGCCCCAGCGGGTGCGGCAAAACAACCACGCTTAGGATCATAGGCGGGTTTTTGTCGCCGACCGCCGGGGACGTTTTGTTTGACGGCGTGAGGATCAATGATGTCCCGCCCCATCAGCGGGCCGTCAATACCGTGTTCCAGCGCTACGCCCTGTTCCCGCACCTCAACGTGTATGAGAACGTGGCCTTCGGCCTGCGCATCCCCAAGGCGGATGGGTCGGGCCGGAAGGTGAAGCTCCCGGAGGCGGAGATTCACCAGCGGGTGATGGAGATGCTGGAGGTCGTCAACCTAAAGGGCTTTGAGAAGCGCCCGGTGTCCGCCCTGTCCGGCGGACAGCAGCAGCGGGTGGCCATCGCCAGGGCCCTGGTGAACCGGCCCCGCGTCCTGCTGCTGGACGAGCCCTTGGGGGCACTGGATATGCGCCTGCGCAAGGATATGCAGAACGAGCTGAAACGGATTCAGCAGGAGATGGAGATTACCTTCATCTATGTGACCCACGACCAGGAGGAGGCGCTGGCCATGTCCGACACCGTGGTGGTGATGGACGGCGGGCGCATCCAGCAGATCGGCACTCCCGAGGACATTTACAACGAGCCGAAGAACGCCTTCGTGGCCGACTTCATCGGCGAGTCCAACATCATTGACGGCATCATGCGCGACGACGGCGTGGTGGAGATCTTCAACCGCCGCTTCCAATGCCTGGACAAGGGCTTTGCCAAGGACGAGCCGGTGGACGTGGTCATCCGCCCTGAGGACGTGGACATCGTGGACGAGGAAGCGGGGCAGCTCCGGGGCACCGTCACCTCCGTCACCTTCAAGGGCGTCCACTACGACACCATTGTGGACTTCTACGGCTTCAAATGGCTCATCCAGACCACCGACTTCTGCCCGGTGGACAGCCACATCGGCATCAAAATCGACCCGGACGGCATCCATGTGATGAAAAAGAGCCAGTATTCCGGGATGTTTGGGGATTACTCCTCCTACTCCGAGGAGTATGAGGAGCTGGATGTGGTGGAGCCTGAGGACGAGGATGGAGAGGAGCGTGACTCCCAGGAGGGCGGTTATGAAGAATAAGCGCGCCTGGTTCGCCTTCCCCTATGTGATCTGGATGGCGCTGTTTGTGGTCATCCCCATCGTCATTATGGCGGTGTACGCCTTCACCGCCGCCGACCCTGTCACCAACGCCTCCTACGCCACAATGGCAAACTTCACCGGCATGGGTATCTATCTGTCGGTGTTCCTGCGCTCCTTCTGGCTGGCGGTGGTCGCCACGCTGGTGTGTTTGCTCATCGGCTACCCGGTGTCCTACTGGATGGCCAAGGAGGGCCCCCGGTTCCAGCGGCTGGCCATGGCCCTCATTATGCTGCCCATGTGGATGAACTTCCTGCTGCGCACCTACTCCTGGATGTCCATCCTGGAGAACAACGGCCTTTTGAACCAGCTCTTCCGGGCCGTCGGCCTGCTGGATCTGCTGGGGGTGGAGTATATCCAGATGATCGGCACCCCCGGCGCGGTGGTGCTGGGCATGGTGTATAACTACCTGCCCTTCATGATCCTGCCCGTCTACTCCGTCATCGTCAAGCTGGACGGCTCGCTCATCGAGGCCGCCCGGGATCTGGGGGCCAACTCCGCCACGGTGTTCCGCAAGGTGATCTTCCCCCTGTCCCTGCCGGGCATCCTGTCCGGGGTGACCATGGTGTTTGTCCCCTCGGTGTCCACCTTCGCCATCTCCAACCTGCTGGGCGGCGGCAACCAGATGATGCTGGGTGACCTCATTGAACTGCAATTCTTGGGCGGGGCCTACAATCCCCACCTGGGCGCGGCCATCTCTATGGTGATGATGGTCATCGTCGTAGTGTGCATGGTGGTCATGAACCACTTCGGCGAGGGCGAAGAACAGGCGGTGATCATGTGAAAAAGCAAAGCCGCATTGGCAGCCGCATCTTCATCGGCCTGACCTTCCTGTTTTTGTATCTGCCCATCTTCCTGCTGATTATCTTCTCCTTCAACGCCGGGGATTCCAGCGCAGTGTGGAAGGGCTTCTCCCTGAACTGGTACGTCTCCCTGTTCCGGAACAGTCTCATCATGGAGAGCCTGTACACCACCCTGCTGGTGTCCCTGCTGGCCACCGCCA
>CAMWRX010000119.1 GCA_947176765.1 uncultured bacterium | reverse complement strand
AAATGTTGGGCTTCACCACATACCGGGTCTTGCCCGCGCCGGAGCCGCCCACCACGATTTGCAGCAGGTTCCGCAAGTGCTGCCGCCCGTTCAAGCTCATGTGAATATGCTGGGACAGAATCACGTTGTTGTGAATATTCTTGTCCCGGTACTTGCGGTCGAGCTGGTACACGTTCCCCCAGTGGGCGGAGCCGTGTTCTTCCCCTGGGCGGCGGTTCTGTTTGCCGGACAGATACATGGTTACGGCAAAGCCATAGAGCACCAGGGTCCCCAGCATAAATTTGATGGTGTAGGGCGTCCAGCCAATGGCAAAGGGGCGATCCATGGCGGCGGCAAAACGCGGCAGGAGTTCAAACAGGGTCATGCCGTCCTCGTAGGCGCAGGCCAGCACCGCCCCCATCCAGAGGACGGGGGCGGCCAGCAGTACCCACGGGAGGGCGCTGTTGTTTTGCTGGTTCTTCATGTTGAATCGCGTCTCATGGTGAGATTTATTTTAATACCCGGTCTTGGGCAGCGTGGGGACCACGGGCTTGCCGTAGACGTTCGTTACCCAACGGGTGACGGCCTGGAGCCATACCCCGTTATAGGTGCCGCCCACATCGGCCACATTGACGAAGCTGCTGCCGGGGGCAAGGTTGGACAGGGCGGTGCAGTAGATCATGGGCTGCTCCACCTGGCTGAACCCACCGGGGGCCTGACCGAACACGAACATGATTTCCGTGACGCGCTGGTTGGACGCCAGCCCCAGGGCCACGGGGGACGCGGCCAGGGTATAGTTTTTGCTGGTGCTGAGGTTGTCGGCCAGCGTGCGGTACTCCCCGGCGTTGTTCACCTTATAGACGATCTTATAGTTTCCGGGGAAGTTGTAAGTGCCGGTCACGATCTTGTCCAGCTTGACCTCGGCGGGCAGGGTGTCGCGCCAGTAGAAGGATTGCAGCGTGACGTTGCTGGTGTTGCCGATGCCGGAGAACACATAACGCACAGGCTGGCCGCGCATGGCCTCCTTGGGGCCGGTCTTTTCGATGGACACGCCGGTGGCAACGCTCTTGTTGGTGATTTCCAGCTTCACGATCTGGCCGGAGTGCTCCAACACGGCGGTGTAGGTGTCATTGGTCGCGCCATAGTTGGCCGGGGCCTTGGTTTCCTTGATGGTATAGCGGCCCAGGGGCAGGGCCTTAGAGGACGCGAGGCCGTTCTTATCGGTGACAATGGTATCTACCTTGATTCCGTTGCGCTCGTTGTAAATCTCAAAGGTAGCGCCAGCCAGCGGAGTACCAGCGGGCAGGCCGTTCACGGAGTTATAGTCGGCGGATTTCTTCACGATCTGGATTTGGCCCCGGATAGCGGTGTTGGGCCAGGTGATGGTGGTACAGCCGCCGTACTGGACATAGAAGGTCTTGGGCTGGGTGTCCAGGATGTACCCGTCCGCGCACTCGATTTCCCGGATGGTGTACTTGCCGTCCGCCAGCTCCCTGTCGATGTACACATAGCCCTCGTTGTCGCTCTGGTAGGTGCCGATGGGGTTGCCCTTGGCGTCGCTGACCAGGAAGGTCACGCCGTAGATGCCCTCCCCCGTCAGGCTGTCCACCTTATGGATCAGGGTGGAGCCGCTCTTCCGGTTGGTGATTTCCAGGGTGGCCGTCTGGCCGTCCTTCACCTCAATCTGGTGGGGGGTGTCGTCCAGCTTGTACCCCTCGGCGGCTTTCAGTTCCACCACCTGATACCAGCCCTTGTCGGCCTGGGGGAGCTGGATCATGCCATTGCTGTCGGTGGTGAAAGTCCCGATGATCTCTCCGTTCAGCTTCCGCACCTCCATCTGCACATTGGGGATTCGCTCCGAAGTCTGCTCGTCCTTTTTGACGATGGTGAGTCCTCCCGCCTTGGTGTTATACACCGTGATATACTGTGTGTCCGAAGGATTCACCTTGACGGTCTGCGTCCTGGTTCCCTCGTCCATCACATAGCCGGGGAGCGGTTTCGTTTCGGTGATGACCAGCGTGCCGGACACGCCGGAAATGCGGATTTCGCCGTTGCTGTCCGTCTTGTACAGGCCCTTGCTGGACAGGTGTCCGTAGTCGTCGTCCAGGTAGCTGCCGTCCGAGTAGACGATCTGGAACTCCACCCCGGCCAGCGGTGTCAAAGTGTCTTTATCCAGTTTTCGCACCACGATAGAGCCCACAGGCTTGTTATAGAAGCGGAGATACTGCACCGTTCCCTCGCGCACCAAAATAGATTTCGGCTGGCCGTTCAGCTCGTAGCCCTCCACCGTTTTGATCTCGCGGGCCGTGATGGTGGTGCCGGGCTCCAAACCCTCCAGGACAATCCGGCCTGCCTCATCGGTGACGAACTCACCGTTAGAATTTCCCACCACCGCGCCAGAGCTGTCGGTGACAAGGAAGGTCACACCCTTGAGGGGCTGGTTGTCGGTGCCCTCGATGTACTTCTCGATGATGACAGTCGTGGCCGCCTTGTTATAAAAATAGAGGGTCTGTGTGTCGTTGGGCCGCACGTCAACGGTCTGTGTCCTGGTGGCCTCGTCAATGGTATAGCCAGGGATGCTCTTGGTTTCAGTGACTACCAGCGTTCCCACCACGCCGTTGATGGTGATTTTGCCGTCCTTGTCGGTGTAGTACAGGCCGTTGCTGCTGATCCGCCCGCTGGCGTCCGGCACAAACTCCCCGGTGGAGGTCGTTACCTTGAACTCAACGCCCTCCAGGGGCTTGCCGTCTGTGCTCCGCTTCAAAATATTGAGTGCGCCCGCCTTGGTGTTCTTGACCACCACAGTCTGCGTATCGCCGCCGGTGCCGATTACCACATTGGTGGAAGGGCTGTCCATCACATAGCCTTCCGGGGCCTTGATCTCGGTCAGCACATAGGCGCCGGGAGCAAGGTTAGAAATGCGGATTTCGCCCTGGGCGTCGGTGGTGAAGATACCGTTGGAGGTCAGGGTGCTGGTGCCGATCACACCGTCCAGGCCCACTTCACAGCCCGCCGCCGTCGTGATGCGGAACTCCGCGCCGCTCAACGGCTGATTGTTCTGATCCCGTTTCTGGACGATCAATTTTCCCTTGGGCTGGTCCTTAAAGGTCAGGCTGACGGTGCGGCCTTCCTTTATCTGAATGGTCTGGCTCTGCGTGTCGATCAAAAATCCGGGAGGGGCCTTGACCTCGGTGACGATCACGCTGGAACCGGGCTTTAAGCTCTCAATGCGGATTTCCCCGTTTTCATCGGTCCTGAAAATGCCGTTGCTGTCCCCGATGAGGGTGCCGTCCGCATACATCACCTTGAACTCGGCGTTCTGCAACGTCACAGAGGGATTTGTGGCGCATACCTTCCTGATAAGAAGATTTCCGTCCGGCATATTGTCGAAACGGATCGTGACCACGCTCTGCTCCCCGCTGTCAGCCAGATAGACCGTCTCGTGTCAACGCCAATCTAAAATTGTAAGAAAACGCCGAAGAAATTTTGTAGTTTTT
>CAMWRX010000118.1 GCA_947176765.1 uncultured bacterium | reverse complement strand
ACCATATCGCCCTGCGCCAGTACAAGGTGTTCAAGCAGGCCCCCAGCGAGACGGCTATGAGCATTTTGATCACCGCGTCCGTCCGCCTGGCCCCCTTCACCTTGCCGGAGGTACAGCGCGTCACGTCCACCGACACCATGGAGCTGGACAAGCTGGGGGAGCGGAAGCAGGCCGTATTCTGCATCATCCCGGACAGTAACGACGCCTCGCTGAATTTCCTGGTGGGTATGTTGTATACCCAGGCGTTCCAGGAGCTCTACTATCAGGCGGACAAGGTTCACGGGGGTGCCCTGCCTGTCCCTGTCCGGCTCATGTTCGACGAGTTCGCAAACGTGGCCTTGCCGGACGGCTACGCCCGGCTCCAGGCCACCATGCGCTCCCGAAATATCATGGCCACCATTATACTACAGAACATCTCCCAGTTAAAGGCCCTTTTCAAAGACGACTGGGAGGGTATCATTGGCAACGCGGACAGCTTTATCTATTTGGGTGGAAATGAGCAAAGCACCCATAAGTACGTTTCCGAACTTTTGGGGAAAGAAACCATCGAAACCCGCACCAGCAGTCAGAGCAAGGGACGCAACGGCTCCTACAGCCAGAATTTTCAACAGGCGGGCCGCGAGCTCTTGACCCCCGATGAAGTCCGTATGCTGGATAATCGGCTCTCCATTATCCTGATCCGGGGCGAGGCCCCGGTGATTGACGCCAAGTACGATCTGGAACGGCACCCCAACCTCAAGTACACCGGGGATGGCGGCGCCGCTCCCTATGTCCACATAGCCCCCTGTCTCTATGACGCGGGCGACCTGGACTTTACCTTTACGTCCCTGGACGAAATCGAAATTATTGAATGAAAGGAAGTCTTTCTATGAACATGAAGAAGAACAAGCCCGACACCCTGACCCAGCGCCAGACCCGCCGCGCCCGCCGCCTCTACTTCACCAGTGCCCTGGCTATGGTCCTGTGCGCCGTCCTCACCGTCCCGGCCTTCGCCGCTGGCAGCGACCCGCTCACCATCGTAAATAATTTGAGCGACTTCATTTTCTCCTGCATCAAGGCCATCGGCGTGATCATCCTGGGCTGGGGCATTGTCCAGCTCGGCATGAGCATCCAGTCCCACGACGCCAGCCAGCGCAGCCAGGGTATGCTGTGCGTGTTCGGCGGCCTGATCATCGCGTTCAGCAAGGAAATCCTGTCCACCATCGGCGCCCTGTGAGCCGGTCCAGAACAAACAGGGGAATTGCGTCTCACCATGAGACGCAATTCCCTTTTATGGGGGTGAATCGTAATTAGTGACAACTGGATCGTAAATATTCTGGAAAGTGCGCTGACAGACTGGAACGGAAAGCTGGCCGAGATATGGACGCTGCTGACGCAGACCCCGCAGAACTTCAAAGGCGGCGACATCTGGACGGTGATCTCTGGCATACACACCGCCATGGTGGGGATCGGCTACGGCCTGCTGGTGCTGTTCTTCGCCATGGGCGTGTTCCAAAGCGCCGCCAGCTTTCGGGACTTCCAGCGCCCGGAATTTGCCCTGCGCCATTTCATCCGCTTCATTTTGGCAAAAGTGGCGGTGGGGAGCTGCATGGAAATCATGACGGCTATATTCAGCGTGTGCGGTGGAGTGGTCGCCGCCGTCATGGGCAGCATGGGCGGCTCGGTGTCTACGGCGGCCGCATTGCCAAACGAGATCGTGACCGCTATTGAGGGGCTGGGCCTGCTGGAAAGCATACCCCTGTGGCTGGTGTCCCTGCTGGGCAGCCTGTTTATCACCGTCATGTCGTTCATTCTGCTGCTGACGGTGTACGGGCGGTTTTTCCGGCTCTATATGTTCACCGCTCTTGCCCCACTCCCCCTGGCGGCATTTGCCGGGGAGACTACTGCCGCCAGCGGCAAAGCGTTCCTCAAGAACTACGTCGGCGTGTGCATGGAGGGGACCGTGATTGTGCTGGCCTGCCTGATCTACTCTGCGTTCCTGTCCAGCAGTACCCCGGCGGCGAACGCCAGCCTGCCCGCTGTCACCATGGCGTGGCAGTACATCGGACAGCTCATTTTCAATATGCTGATACTCACTGGACTTGTGAAGGGCGCGGACAGGGTGGTAAAGGAGATGTTGGGACTATAGGAAAATACAATATCATCTATGCCGACCCGCCCTGGAAATACGGGCATAAACACTCCGCGGATAAGCACTATCCTACCATGCCCATTGAGGACATCAAGGCCCTGCCTGTGTCCGAACTGGCCGCCGATGATTGCGCCCTGTTCCTCTGGATCACCATGCCCATGCTCCAGGAGGCGTGGGGCGTCATGGAGGCGTGGGGGTTCCGCTATGTGACCGCCGCTTTCGTCTGGATCAAACTGAGCCGGATATCCGACACCATCTTTTGGGGACACGGAAACTGGACAAGGGCTAACGCGGAGCTATGCCTGCTGGCTACCAAGGGGCACCCCAAACGGCTGGCCCGGAACGTTCACCAAGTCATTATCTCCCATGTCCAGGAACACAGCCGGAAGCCGGACGAGGCCCGCCGCCGCATTGAAGCCCTGATGGGGGACGTGCCCCGCGTGGAGCTGTTCGCCCGCCGTCCGGCCCCCGGCTGGGACATATGGGGGAATGAGGTGGACAGCACCATTGACTGGGTAGAAACGTGAGTAAAAACACAGGGGAAAACCTATCTCCAATGTGCTATCTTGACCAGACGAGTAAAGGATGCGGATCGGGCGGCAAAGGAGACATTGGAACAAGAAACACGGCGAACAAGAAACTTATTCGCCGTGTTTTTATAAATCAATCCAAGTATTGCATTTCACATTTTAAGCATAAAAGTTCAATACAAAGATGTTTCTGCAAAAACAATTCTCATCTAAATATGCAATTACTTCCAGTTAGAATGTTCATGGACGATTTGCTCTATTACTATATCACCGTTAGGAGTTATCGAATAAAGAATGACAAACGGAGATACAGGACAATATCGCCGCCCATAAGATAGTTCTGGGTTGGATGTCGGCCACATTTCAATCGTTTGAAATTCCTTCTCAATTTTAGAATGAACGGGGTCGTCAATAGAGCGCAGATCACTTTTTGCTTGGTCTGTTAATACTAATGCCAAAATACACATCCCCTTTTATGAATTTGGTATTGTTACTATATGTGCTTGTGAAAATGCTAACCATAGACGATTTATAATAATTCCACTATATATAAAATAATAGCAAAGGTCAATAGTTTTTGCAAGGAGGAATCACTATCGAAATCAAAATTCCCAAGGAAGTCCGCCAGCACAAGGAGAGCATTTTCTTCGGCCTGTCCACCCGGCAATTTTTCTGCGCCCTGTTTGCTGTGGGGATCGCTGTGGCCGTCTACCTGTTGCTGGGCAATGTGGCCGGGAAAGAGACGGCGAGCTGGGTGTGCATCCTGGCCGCCGCACCCGTGGCTGTGGCGGGCTTTTTCAGTTACAACGGCCTGACCCTGGAGCAGTTCTTGTGGGCCTTCATCAAGTCCGAAATCCTGTGCGCCGGGGAGCGGCGCTTTGTGTCCCAAAATTTCTACTACAATATGCTGAACCGAAAGGGGCGTGACGATTTTGATTAAATCCCTGGCTGCCGCCAACAAGAGCGAACGGGACAAATTCAAAATCCCCCGCAGCGTCCAGCAGTCTATCCCCATCAAGTGCATTTATGACGATGGCACATGGCAGGTGGGCCGGAAACACAGCCGGACATGGCGTTTCACTGACGTGAACTATGCCGCCGCCTCCGAGGACGACCAGCGCGGGATCTTCCTGTCCTATGGCGGGGTGCTGAACAGCCTGCCCACTGACGCCGCCGCCAAAATCACCATCATCAACCGCCGTCTCAACCCCGTGGCCTTTGAGCGCACCATGCTCATGAAGGAGCGGGGGGACGGCCTGGACAAGT
>CAMWRX010000117.1 GCA_947176765.1 uncultured bacterium | reverse complement strand
CACTCCGCCAAGGGGCTGGAGTTCCCCGCCGTGTTTGTGGTGGGCATGGAGGAGGGCATCTTCCCTGGCATCCGGGCCATCGGCGAGGCGGAGGAGATGGAGGAGGAGCGGCGGCTGTGCTACGTGGCTTTGACCCGCGCCAAGGAGCGGCTATACCTCACCTGTGCCGGCCAGCGGATGCTGTTCGGCCACACCAGCAACAACCGCCCCTCCCGGTTCGCCGGAGAGATTCCCAACGAGCTGCTGGAGCAGTCGGGACGCTCCTTCCTCGACCCGACCCCAACCGGGGATGACTGGGACGACTTCGACCAGACCCCCCGGGTGTCCACCTACCGGGAGCCCTACCGCCAGGCCCAACCCACCTACGGAGGCGAGCGGCGGCCCACTTACATCCCCAGCCGCCCGCAGAAGTCCTTCTCCCGGCCCGTGTTCCAGTCCGCGGTCTCTTCTACTCCCTCCGCCGCCCTGCCGGACTACCAGAAGGGGGATATGCTGGAGCACAAAGCCTTTGGCCGGGGCATGGTGACCTCCGCCCAGAAAATGGGGGGCGACACCCTCCTGGAGATCGCCTTTGACGGCGTGGGCACCAAGCGGCTCATGCTGAAAACCAGCGCCCAGTACATCAAGAAATTAGATTGATTGGTGCGAGGTGAACGATTTAAAATGGTATTCAAAAACGGGATAAAGGCCATTGGTTTTGATGTGGGACATACCCTTATCAAATATAATAATCCGCTGAACTGGCAGGGGCTTTACCGTCCAGGGTTGGAACGCGCCGCCGCTGCCGCCAACATCACGCTGTCGGAGGACATGATCCTCGCGGCGACAGATGTTCTTCTGAAGTATAACACCAGGGTAAACAATCGGGAATGGGAAACAACGTCTGATCACATTTTTCATGAAATATTAGAAAAATGGGGGCTTCAGACGGATTTATACACGATAAAATCCGGATTTTACTCCTTTTTCCGGGCAGACGCCGAGCCCTACCCGGAAACAATTGGCACAATGGAAAAACTGAAGCGGCAAGGGATAAAAATAGGAATTTTAACGGATGTCGCCTATGGAATGGACAATGTTTTTTCTTTAGAGGATATTTCCACGCTCTCCGATCTTATTGATATTGCGATTACCTCTGTTGATGTCGGCTATCGAAAACCAAACTCCGCGGGATATTTGAAACTGCTTGACGCTCTGGAGGTTTCTCCCAATGAAATGATATTTATTGGAGATGAGGAGAAGGACATCATCGGAGCCAAGAAGCTTGGAATTGCTTCCGCCCTGATTAACAGAAGTAACGAAATAAAGGACTTTGGGCAGGATTATACACTGGAATCGCTAAGCGACCTTTTTTCTATGTTGGATTTATAAAAGTGAAATTTGACGACAAGCAAAGGGAGGGGGAGTATTTATGCGCATCACAGTCAGCATTTTGGCCATTTTATTCGGCCTGCTGCACATGATTGCGGCGGTTACCCAGTTTAAGTCCAAGGATCCCGCCGCACGGGGCTTAGCCATCGTTATGTTCTGTGGGGGCATTTGCGTGACCTTTGAAGCGGCCGCGCACCTGATCGGGAGCAATCCAGGCTGGATGGATGCTCTTGCGTGCGCCACGGGTTGTCTGCTTATCTGCTTCCCGGCCTATGCCAACGGCAGGCGGGCGGGGAACCTCCACCTGTCCCACCACATCGTCCGGGGGACGATCGCCGCCCTGCTGGTGGCGGGCTTCGCAATCTGGTAGCTAAAAAGGACAGCCCCGCGCTAACCGCGCGGGGCTGTCTGTTACATTTGGAAAACGACGCCCGCGACCGCCGCCAGCCCGATAAAGCAAATCGGGTGCAGCTTTTTCAGCGGGGTGAATTTCACCAGCACAAAAATGACAACGGCCAGTATAATCGCAGGCCAATAAAACAATTGGGTTTCAATTGCACCGCCGTCTCCCGTCACCTCGTGGAACATCAGGGCAATCTTAGCCACCTGGAGCAGGGCGGCGGTGATGAGCGCCACCGACGCCGCCCGCAGGCCGTAGAACACCCCGTCCACCGCCTTGGACTGGCGGAACTTCTGGAGAAACCCGGCGATGATGAGAATGATGACAATGGAGGGGAAAATGAGCCCCAGGGTGGCGATGATGCCTCCGACGATGCCCAACACCGGGCCGCCAACTAAACTTCCAGTGTGGAAGCCCACATAGGTGGCCATATTTACCCCCATGGGGCCGGGGGTGGACTCGGAGATGGCAATCATATCCGCTAACTGGCCGGAGGTGAACCAGCCGGTGCGCTCCCCCAGGTCGGTCAGAAAGGGGATGGTGGCCAGCCCTCCCCCTACGGAGAACAGCCCCACCCGGCAGAACTCAAAAAACAGCCTCAGGAGTACCATTATTTCAGCCCTCCCTTTGCCGCCCGGACGCACAGCCCCGCCGCCCCGGCGGCAATGACCAGGAACACCGGGGACAGCACTACCCCCAACGCCATGCCCAGAGCCCCCCCTGGCAGCGAGAAGAAGGTGTTCCACGCAGCCAGCACCAGCACCACAGCGTAGATGACCCGGGTGGGCCAGTCGATGACGGAGTTTTTGAACAGCTTGATGACGCTGGACGCAATCAGCGCCACCACCCCGGCCCGCACACCGTTGAAGGCGTGGATCACCCAGGAAATGTGCATGAAGTTCTGCAAAAAGGCGGCGATGACCATGATAATCACGATGGACGGAAACACCAGCCCCAGGGTGGCGAACACGCCGCCCATGATGCCCGCCTGTCCACGGCCCACAAAGGTGGCGGTGTTCACGGCGATGATGCCGGGGGTACACTGGCCTACGGCGTAGTAGTCGGCCAGCTCGCCCTCGGTGGCCCACTTTTTGTTTTCCACCAGCTCCCGCTGGAGAATGGGCAGCATGGCGTAGCCGCCGCCAAAGGTGCACACGCCGATGCGGGCAAAGGTGAGGAATAAATCAGCAAAAATGTTCACAGACGCCCACCTCACAGATTCTCCAGCTCGTCCAGCCACAGCTTGGCCACGGCGTCCGACGGCATCCGCCAGTCTCCCCGGGGCGACAGCGTCACAGAGCCCACCCTGGGCCCGTCGGGCAGGCAGGAGCGCTTGAACTGCTGGGAGAAGAACCGGCGGTAGAAGTTCTTCAACCATTTCAGCAGCGTCTCCCGGTCATAACGATCCCCAAGGGCATACTCCGCCATCCGCAGCACCTTCCGGGGCCGGAAACCCCAGCGGATGGCGTAGTACAGGAAGAAGTCGTGGAGCTCGTACGGCCCCACCAGATCCTCCGTTTTTTGTGCGATTTCCCCGTCCTTGGGGGGGAGCAGCTCGGGGGAGACGGGGGTGTCCAGAATGTCCCTGAGGACTTCTCCAGCCCGTCCGCCCAGACGGTCGGCCTCGTAGGCCACCAGGTGGCGCACCAACGTCTTGGGGATGGAGGCGTTGACGGCGTACATGGACATATGGTCGCCGTTGTAGGTGGCCCAGCCCAGGGCCAGCTCGGACAAATCGCCGGTGCCGATGACCAGGCCCCCCCGCTGGTTGGCCAGGTCCATCAGCACTTGGGTGCGCTCCCGGGCCTGGGCGTTCTCGAAGGTGACGGACTGGTCCTCCATGGACTGGCCGATGTCGGCGAAGTGCTGCTCCACAGCCTTGCCGATGTTGACCTCCCGGAAATCCGTGCCCAGCTCGATGGCCAAAAGTTCGGCGTTGGAGCGGGTGCGCCTGGTGGTGCCGAAGCAGGGCATGGTGACGGCCAGAATCCCCTTCCGATCCCGGCCCAGCATATCGAAGGCCAGGGCGGTGATGAGGATGGCCAGCGTGGAATCCAGCCCGCCGGAGAGGCCCACCACGGCGCAGGAGGCGCCCGTGTGCTCCAGACGTTTTTTCAGGCCCAGGGCGGCGATGGTCAGAATCTCCTCGCAGCGCTCGGCCCGATCCCCCGCGTCCGCCGGGATGAAGGGGGTGGGGGATATGGGG
>CAMWRX010000116.1 GCA_947176765.1 uncultured bacterium | reverse complement strand
CCCCCAAGCCCCCCAAGGACGACCCCTGGGACTAACTGATAACAAACTGGAAAAGAAAGGGACGAAAATCCATGGATAAACTGCAAATGAAGACCCCCCTGGTGGAGATGGACGGCGACGAGATGACCCGCATCCTCTGGCAGCAGATCAAAGAGGAGCTGCTGGAGCCGTATATCGACCTCAAGACGGAATACTACGACCTGGGCCTGCCCCACCGGGAGGAGACGGGCGACCAGGTGACCATTGACGCCGCCGAGGCCACCAAAAAGTACGGCGTGGCTGTCAAGTGCGCCACCATTACACCCAATGCCCAGCGGGTGGAGGAGTACAAGCTGTCCCAGATGTGGAAGTCCCCCAACGGCACCATCCGTGCCATCCTGGACGGCACCGTGTTCCGCTCCCCCATCATGGTCAAGGGGCTCAACCCGGTGGTTAAGAACTGGCAGCACCCCATCACCATCGCCCGTCACGCCTTTGGCGACGTGTACAAGGCCGCGGAGTACAAGGTCCCCGGCCCCGGCACGGCGGAGTTGGTGTTTACCGGCGCGGACGGGCAGGAGAAGCGCCAGACCATCCATCAGTTCGACGGCCCCGGCGTGCTCCAGGGGCAGTTCAATGTGAACGCCTCCATCACCTCCTTCGCCCACTCCTGTTTCAAGTACGCCCTGGACACCCGCCAGGATCTGTGGTTCTCCACCAAGGACACCATCTCCAAGCAGTACGACCACACCTTTAAGGATGTGTTCGCCGAGGTATACGAGGCGGAATATGCGGAGAAATTTAAACAGGCTGGGATCACCTACTTCTACACCCTCATCGACGACGCGGTGGCGCGGGTGATCCGCTCCAAGGGCGGCTTCATCTGGGCCTGCAAGAACTACGACGGCGACGTGATGAGCGACATGGTGTCCACCGCCTTTGGCTCCCTAGCCATGATGACCTCCGTGCTGGTGTCCCCCGACGGCAACTACGAGTACGAGGCCGCCCACGGCACCGTCACCCAGCACTATTACCGCCATCTGAAGGGGGAGCAGGTGTCTACCAACCCCATGGCTACCATTTTTGCCTGGACGGGGGCCCTGGCCAAGCGGGGCGAGCTGGACGGCCTGCCCGAGCTGACCGCCTTTGCCCAAAAGCTGGAGCAGGCCGCCATCGACACCATTGAGAGCGGCGTGATGACCGGCGACCTGGTGGGCCTGTGGGAGGGCGAGGCCAAGGCCCGGAAGGTCACCGGGCTGGAGTTCCTCCGGGCCATCCGGGAAAGGCTGTGAGTTACTTTTTCTTGCGTGCGCGCGGAAGAACGAATCAGAGGTCATACGGAGGAGCGTATGAATCAGATCAACATGGAAACAGAGCGCCTGTTGCTTCGTCCATTAACCGTTGCTGATGCCAATGATGTTTTTGAATGGGTAAGCGATGAGAGAGTTTCACGCTATATGGTTTATACGACCTATACAAGCGTTGAGGATGTGAAAAAATGGCTTGCGTTTGTTGAAACAGACACAAGTACATATCATTTTGGCTTTGAACGCTTATCGGACGGAAAGCTAATCGGAAGCGGAGATGTTGGGCCAAACCGCAAAAATGGGTATTGGGGATTTGGCTATAATCTGCGATATGACTGCTGGGGAAATGGATATGCGACGGAAGCGGTTAAAGCGATGATAAGATACGCGCGCAACAATTTTGGAGCGACGCATTTTGTCTCAAGCCATGCGGAGCCTAATGCTGCTTCTGGTCATGTCATGGAAAAATGCGGATTGCACTTTGTGAGGTATGGAGAATTTCAGAAACTTGACGGGAGCTGCAAAATGAAATCAATGGAATATGAGGCGGAATTCTAGCTTCCAGTTTGACGAAAGCTTTTAGGAGGACAGGAAAATGGTATATTTCCTCACCAGCAGCCCCTGCCTGCCCGATTCCCCGTCACTGAACCCGGCCAACGGCTTTGTGGACGAGTTGCGAAAGGCCCTGCCTGGGCCGTGTCGGGCGCTGTTCGTGGCCTCCGACCCGGACGACCCGGAGCACACCTACCGCTTTTTTAACGATATGCCGGGCAGCTTTGCCGAGATTGGCATCCCCTTTGCCCAGGCGGACGTGCTGATCCGGGAGAACCAGGACCGGTGCGCCGAGCTGATTGCCAACGCGGATCTGATTTTCCTGTGCGGAGGCCATGTGCCCACCCAGAACCGTTTTTTCCAGGACATCGCCCTGCGGGGGCGGCTGGCGGGCTGGGACGGCGTGATCGTGGGCGTCAGCGCGGGCAGTATGAACGCCGCCGACGTGGTGTACGTCCAGCCGGAGGAGCCGGGGGAGGCGGTGGATCCCAATTTCCAGCGGTTTCTCCCCGGCCTGGGTCTGACCCGGCACATGATCCTGCCCCACTATCAGCGGGAGAAGGACGGCTGGCTGGACGGGATGCGTTTATATGAGGACATCACCTACCCGGACAGCGTGGGCCATCGGTTTTACGCTATGGTGGACGGCAGTTACCTCCTGGGCCGGGACGGCCGGGAGGAGCTGCGGGGAGAGGCGTATCTCGTGGCGGACGGTACGCTCACCCAGATCGGCAGGGAAAACGATATTACCTTATTATAAAAAGACAGCCGCATGGCGTTAAAGCCATGCGGCTGCTTTTTTGCGCGGTTGAACGCCGCGTCAGGCGCGGCTCTCCCGGGCCCGGTTGTCCTCGGTGCGGAATAGCAGGGTGAGACACCAGATGGCGGCCAGCGCGATCACCACGTAGACGATGCGGGCCAGCCAGGTGCCGGAGCCGCCGAACAGGAACGCCACCAGATCGAGGCGGAACAGTCCGACGCAGCCCCAGTTCAAGCCGCCGATGATAGCCAGCGCCAGTGCGATCTTATCCAGGAACACAGTACAAAACCTCCTTTAACCGGGGCGGCTGCACAAGCAGACAGCCCGGTTTTATGGTTACGAGGGTAGTTTGTGCTGTGTTTTCGACGCTATGCTGGAAAATTTTTTTGAATGACAAAAAGCCGAACTCATTCCGCCGTCACGGTTTGGCTGGTGGGGATGACGCACACATAGCTCACGCCCCGGCCCAGGGCCAGAGGCTGGCCGTCCTCGGTGAAGTAGCGCAGCTGCTGGTCAGCGCCGCCCTTCTCCCAGGTGATGGGAATCATCTTGCCGCCGCAGGCAAACCAGCCCTTGCCGGAGGACAGATCCACCTTTACCCGTCCGGCATTGTCCACCACGGTATAGGTGGTCTGGAGCGCCAACAGGTTGGTGACCGCCACCTGGCTTCCGTCGTTGCCGTCAATGTAGGCTTCGCCGTATTCCTCCACCAGATAGAGGCCGGTGTCCCCGTCATAGCGGAATACCGTGGTCTTGGAGCCGGAGAAGGGGACGCTGACGGTGAGGGCGCTGACGCCGCCGGCGGGGGTGCCGTCGTTGGCAAAGGCCATTTCATAGGTGTAGCCGTCCGAGTGCTTCTCCAGCTCCCATTTGGCCAGCATGGTGGTAATGGCCTCGCCGGAGGTGAGCAGGGAGTGCTCATAGGCGTAGTAATGGCCGGCCACCCGCTCCCGATTCCGCCAGAACATTCCGGCGCTGGCGCTGGAGTAGTAGCCGTTGACGCCGTCTACGGTGAACAGGCCCAGCCTGTTTTTTGTCTCATAAAACTCCGGGCTGGCCCCGGCGTGGATGTACACCGCGTCGTGCCCCTGGGCGACCTCCCAGTAGTACTGCCGGGCGGAGCGCACCGAGCCGATGAGGCCCAGTCCCTCCGGCTCCAGATACACCGCCAGCATCCGGGTGATGCCGCCCTCGGCCAGCATCTCATAGATGATGTCCGCCTGGCTGTTGCCCTGCTGGGGCTGGGCGGCCTTCAGATTGTTGAGCATGACGGCCACCGGGCGCTTCTGGGACAGATCCTCCTCGCAGGGCAGCCCGGTGAGGGGATGATAGAAGGCGGGCTCCGGCGGAGGGGTGGGCCTGTAGCTTATACACAACAACGAG
>CAMWRX010000115.1 GCA_947176765.1 uncultured bacterium | reverse complement strand
CCATGGTGGCCTACTGCCTGCGCATCACCGATGTGGATCCCATCAAATACGCCCTGATTTTCGAACGCTTTTTGAACCCCGAGCGGGTGACCATGCCCGATATCGACATCGACTTCTGCATCCGGCGGCGGCAGGAGGTCATCGACTACGTGTCCCGGAAGTATGGCGAGGATCACGTGGTGCAGATCGTGACCTTCGGCACTATGAAGGCCAAAGCCGCCATCCGGGACGTGGGGCGGGTGCTGAACTTCCCATACTCCGAGGTGGACAACATCGCCAAACAGGTGCCCTTCGACCTGAAAATGACCTTAGATAAGGCGCTGGTGCTGTCCAAGGGGTTCTCCGATCTCTATAACGGGGACGAGCGGGTGAAAGAGCTGGTGGACATGGCCCGGAAGATCGAGGGGATGCCCCGCAACGCCTCCACCCACGCGGCGGGTGTGGTTATCACCAAGCGGCCGGTGTATGAGTACGTCCCCCTGGCCACCAACGACGGCCAGCCCGTCACCCAGTACACCATGGTGACCATCGAGGAGCTGGGCCTGCTGAAGATGGACTTCCTGGGCCTGCGCAACCTGACGGTGCTGGACGACGCGGTGAAGATGGTGCAGAAGGAGATTCCCGGCTTCCGGCTGGAGGACATCCCCGACGACGACATGGAGGTCTACCAGATGCTGTCCGACGGGCGCACCTCCGGCGTGTTCCAGATGGAGTCGCAGGGTATGACGGGCGTGTGCGTGGGCCTCAAGCCAAAGAGCATTGAGGACATCTGCGCCATTATCGCCCTGTACCGCCCCGGGCCTATGGACTCCATCCCCAAGTTTCTGGCCTGCGCCCAGGACCCCAAGCTAGTCACCTACAAGCACCCGGCCCTGGAGCCGATCCTGTCCAACACCTACGGCTGCATCGTCTACCAGGAGCAGGTCATTGAGATCTTCCGCAAGCTGGCGGGCTACTCCCTGGGCCAGGCGGACATGGTGCGCCGGGCCATGAGCAAGAAGAAGGAGAAGGATGTCCAGCGGGAGCGGGGAACCTTCATTCACGGCGACCCCGCCCGGAACATCGCCGGGTGCGAGGCCAACGGCATTCCCGAGGCGGTGGCCCAGTCCATCTACGACGAGATCAACGACTTCGCCCACTACGCCTTCAATAAATCCCACTCCCTGGCCTATGCCATCGTGGCCTATCAGACGGCTTGGTTCAAGTACCGCCACCCCCGGGAGTACATGGCGGCCCTGCTCACCTCTGTGCTGGATTCGCAGGATAAGGTGGCGGAGTACATCGCCGAGTGCAAGGAGAACGGCATCGCCCTGCTGCCGCCGGACATCAACGAGTCCGGTGCGGCGTTTACCGTGTCCGGGCCCAACATCCGCTTCGGGCTGGCGGCGCTGAAGGGGGTGGGCGTGGGCTTCACCAGCGCGGTGCTGGCCGAGCGGGATAAGGGCGGCCCTTTCGCCTCCTTCCCGGAGTTCTGTGCCCGGATGTACGACTGCGATTTGAACAAGCGGGTGCTGGACAGCCTGATCCGCTCGGGCTGCTTTGACAGCATGGGCTGCCGCCGCTCCCAGCTGATGAAGGTGTACGAGCAGGTGGTGGACTCCATCGCCCGGGATCGCAAAAAGAACCTGGAGGGCCAGTTTGATCTGTTCGGCGGAGGCGGGGAGGCTGTCTCCGTGCCCACGGTCATTCTGCCCGATATCCCGGAGTTCTCCCCGGTGGAGCTGATGGCTATGGAGAAGGAGACCACCGGGCTGTATCTGTCCGGCCACCCCATGGACGAGTACCGCAGGCAGGCCCAGAAGCATGGGGCGGTGTCCATCGCAGCCGTCATGGCGAGCGGCGGGGAGGAGGACAGGCCCTCCCCCTACGGGGACGGCCAGCGGGTGACGCTGGCGGGGGTGGTGGCGTCGGTGCGCACCAAGACCACCAAGAACAACTCCCTCATGGCCTACGTCATGCTGGAGGACGCCACCGGAACCATTGAGCTGCTGTGCTTTTCCCGCACGCTGACGGAGAGCGGGGCCTACTTGAAGGCGAATCTGCCTGTGATGGTGACGGGCCGGGTGTCCGTCCGGGACGAGAAGGCCCCCCAGCTTATGGTGGATCGGGTGATCCCCCTGTCCGACACGGGCAAACCCGCCCAGGCGGGGGAACAGGTACTGTGGATCCGCCTGCCTGACGGGGGGGAGACATTTACCTGGCTGAAGAAGCTGCTGAATATGTTCCCCGGCGATTCCCGCGCCATTGTCTATCTGGCGGATCAAAAGAAAAAGCTCCAGACCCACTGCATCCACCATGAGGCGCTGCTGGCTGAGCTGAGGGAGACGCTGGGCGAGGAGAGCGTGGTGCTGAAAGCCACGTAGATCGAGATTTCTAAGGTGAGATTATGCAGGCAAGAGAAAGAGTTTTAGGCAGAATCGGAAAGGTGCTGTTCCACCGCCTGGGCATTGTGGCGGTGCTCATCATCGCGCAGATCGCCCTGTATGCCACGGGGCTGGTGGTGCTGCGGGACAGCCCGTACTACAAGCCGATGGAGTGGCTGTTTATTGTGTTGTCGGTGCTGGCGGCCATGTGGATCGTGGGGAATAAGAGCAATCCGGGCTATAAGATCGGCTGGCTCATCATTGTGCTGGGGTTGATGCCCTTCGGCTCCCTGGCCTATCTGTTGCTGGGCGGCAACCACCTGTCCTCCTTCAACCAGCGCCGTCTGCGCTCTATGGAGCGGAAGATCCGCAAGAATCTGGGGCCGGAGTGCGGCCGGTCAGCCTCCCTGGGGGAACTGATGGGGGAGGACGCGGCCTGCATGGCCCATTATCTGGAGCGCACCACCCACTGCCCCGTGTACGGCAACACCCGCACCAAGTACTATCCCCTGGGGGACGACTGCTACGACGACATCCTGTCCGCCCTGCGGGAAGCGGAGCGGTATATCTTCATCGAGTACTTTATCATTGAAGAGGGCAAGCTGTGGAACTCCATTCTGGATATCCTGAAGGAGAAGGTCAAGCAGGGGGTGGAGGTCCGGGTCATCTATGACGATGTCGGTTCCATCGCCACGCTGCCCTCGGACTACCCCGCGAAGCTGGAGAAGCTGGGGGTGCATTGTCGGGTGTTCAACCGTGTGCTGCCGGTGGTATCCCTGCGGCAGAACAACCGGGATCACCGCAAGTATATGATCATCGACGGCCGGGTGGCCTTCACCGGGGGCATCAACATGGCGGACGAGTACATCAACGTCAAGCCCCGGTTTGGCCACTGGAAGGACTCCGCCATCCGGCTGGAGGGGGACGCGGTTTGGTCTATGACGGTGTCTTTCCTGTCCATGTGGGACTTTACCCACAGCGAGGAGGAGCACTTCACCCCCTTCCGCCCCGCCCCCGCCCACGGCGGCACGGTGGGCTACGTGCAGCCCTATCACGACTGCCCCTGGGACAACGAGCCGGTGGGCCAGTCGGTGTACCTCAACCTGATTTACCGGGCCAAGCGGTATGTGTATATCACCACGCCCTATTTGGTGATCGACTACTCGTTGTCCATGGCGCTGTCCACCGCCGCCAAGTCCGGGGTGGATGTGCGCATCATCACCCCCCATATCCCGGACAAAAAGACGGTGTTCGAGATGACCCGCGCCTACTATGAGGAGCTGCTGGAGGCAGGGGTGCAGATCTTCGAGTACACGCCGGGGTTCATCCACTCCAAGAACTTCATCGTGGATGACCGCTTTGCCACCGTGGGGACGGTGAACTTGGACTACCGCAGTATGTTCCTCCACTTTGAAAACGGCGTGCTGCTCTACGAGACGCCGTCGGTGGAGGACATCCGGGAGGACTTCCTGGACACCCAGACCAAGAGCCTGATGGTCACGCTGGAGGACTGCCGGTCTGTCTCCCTGGCCCGGAGGCTGTTCCGGGATCTGCTGCGGCTGTTCGCGCCGCTGCTGTAAAAAAAGCAGGGGGCCGGGAATGGGAGTACCACCCCCAGGGGCCGTACCATTGAGACAAAACGCTTTAGGGAGGATTTCGCGTGAAAAAACAGAGGATTTTAAGTTTATGCCTGGCATTGCTTATGCTCCTGTTCCTCGCGGCCTGTCAGGGGCAGGTGGAGGAGCAGGACAGCGCCCCGCCCACGGCCAGCGTCCGGCCC
>CAMWRX010000114.1 GCA_947176765.1 uncultured bacterium | reverse complement strand
AATGATACGGCGACCACCCAGATCTACACCTCTCTATTCGTCGGCAGCGTCAGATTTTTATAAGAGACAGCCCCGAACCCGAGCCTGTCCCCGAGGAGGAGCCCTGGGTCATTCGGGGGGAGCTGTTCCGCACCTATGTGATGGTGGAGCAGGGGGACAAGGTACTGCTCATCGACAAACACGCCGCCCACGAGCGGGCCAATTTCGACCGGCTGAAGGCGGCAGACTACCAGCCCATGGTGCAGGAGCTGCTCACCCCGGTGACCGTTTCCCCCGCCCCGGAGGAGCTGGAGATCCTGCTGGAGCAGAGCGAGCTGCTGGCCCGGTTCGGGTTCGAGGTGGAGGAGTTCGGCGGGAGCGCCCTGGCGGTGCGCTCCGCGCCCGATTACCTGGACGCGGGGGACATCGAGCCCGCCCTGGCAGAGCTGGCCCGCCGCCTGCGGGTGACGGGTTCCGCCGACCCCGCCGGGGCCCGGGACGAGCTGCTCCACACCATGGCCTGCAAGGCGGCAATTAAAGGCGGCTGGCGCAGCGGGGCGGAGGAGCTGGAGGAGGTGGCCCGGATGGTCATGTCCGGGGAAGTGAAATACTGTCCCCACGGGCGGCCGGTGGCCATTGAAATGACAAAAAAGCAGTTGGAAAAGCAGTTCAGGCGGGCGTAACATTGTACGGACAAACAATATAACATAAGGCCCGTCCCCAGTCATGGGGACGGGCCTTTTTTGTGTGTTACGGAACCATCGGCTCTGTGGGGAGATAGCTGGTCGGTTCAGACTCCAGAGGGTACTCCGGGGCTGTGTCGGGCCGCTGAGCGCCGCCGCCATAGGGCACAAAGCACAGATCCATGTCCACTTCTGTGTTGATGCCCGCCACCTTGCCCTTGGAGGAGTACTGCCACATCTGGAAATCGTAGCGGAAGTGGGGGGTGGAGGCGTACTCGGCATACCAGAACGGGTACTGGGTGAGCTTGCTCAGATCCATCTTCACATAGCCGCAGTAGTCGTTGAAGTAGAACATGGGCTGATAGCCCGCCTCCGCCACCCGCCGGCAGAAAGCGTCAACGCACTGGGTGATGATCCTGGCATCCACGCCGTAGGCCCGGGACTTGGCGCCGCCCAGGAACTCCCAGTCGCACACCACGGGGTAGGTGACGTACTCCCGGTAGGGCTCCAGCTTGGAGATGAGCAGGTCGGCCTCCTCAATGGCCTCCTCCACCGTAATGGCGTTGGAGAAAAAGTAGGCCCCCACGTCCAGCCCCGCGGAGATGGCTCCCTGCATATAGGTGTCGAACCAGGAGTCCTCGCACACCGCGCCGCTGCTGTCCTTGCCGTAGAGCCGGTTGCCCGCCCGGATGATGGCGAAGTCGATGCCGTCGGCGGCCACCGCCTGCCAGTCGATCTCCTTCTGGTGGCCGGACACGTCGATGCCGTGGGTGTAGTAGCCGCCGGAATAGGTCACCCGGCCCTGCTCGTCCTTGGAGAACTGCTCGCCGGAAAAGCTGATGGCGGGGACGGTGTCCAGCGCGTCCAGCCAGTAGTTGCTGTGGCGGAACATCCCCTCGGACACGTCCGTGTGCATCATCCGCCAGATGATGGCGGCCATCTCCTCCCGGGCGATGGGCTCGTCCGGGGAAAACGTCCGGGTGCCGTCCGGCTGGGCGGTGCCCCACATGATGCTCTTCTCATACAGCTCCACCACGTAGCCGTCGTCACAGTCCGTATAAGGGCTCTCGCCGGAGATGTCGGTGAGATCCAGCGCCCGGGCCACCATCCGGGCCACGTCCCGCCGGGTGGGGGCCTCGTCCAGGAACTCTTCGTTAAAAGAGTAGACCAGCCGGTTGTCTATGGCGGGCTCTATGTAGGGATAGGCCCAGTGCTGGCCCGGCTCCCGCTCGGGAATCTCCTCCTCGCCAATGGCCCCCAGGATGAGCTTGAAGCTCTGCCCCCAGGTGAGCGTGTCCCGCGGATGGAACCTGCCGTCCGGGTAGCCGCCCAGCACTCCCTGCTTGTACAGGTCTAAGACATAGGTATAAGACCAGTGATCCTCCGCCACGTCCGGGAAGGGGTAGGGTTGGGCGGCCAGGGCCGGGGGACATAGGGTGACCGCCAGCACGACGGCCAGGAACAAAACTGCGGCGCGTTTTTTCATGGGCATTTCCTTTCGTCTCAGGAGTGGGTAGTGTCGTGCTTTTCATTTTACATAATTCGACGGATTCTGACAACCCCCCGGAAAAGATTTTACATTTTTGAAAAATTTACGAAACACCCTTGACAAGAGCTGGCGGCTATGCTATCCTACGCATGACAAAGATAGTTGTCAAAACGACAAAATGGCTTGTCATATCGACAAAGGGATATGTCAGAAAGGAGGCGCGGTATGGGGCTGAAAAACCGCCTCAAGGAGCGCCGGGCGGCGCTGGGCGTCAACCAGCAGGAGCTGGGGCGCATGGCCGGGGTGTCCCGGCAGACCATCAGCCTCATCGAGCGGGGGGACTACTCGCCGTCGGTGACGCTGGCCCTCACCCTGGCGAAAATCTGCGGGGTGACGGTGGAGGACATCTTCATTTTGGAGGAGGAGAACGATGAAAGACAATAACGATGCAATCCGGCAGGAAAACAAAAAGGCCCTGCCCAAATTCATCGGCCTTATGGCGCTGAGCCTGGTCTTCGGCCTTGCCCTGGGAATCGGACTGGTGTTTTTGAGCTTTGGAAGCTTTGGGGACGCGCTGGCCGCCGCCGGGCTGTTCTTCACTCAAAAGATCGCCGGGTGGCTGCTGTTCGTCTTTCCCGTGGTGACGCTGGCTGTCTGCCTGCCTATCTACTTCGGCGCAAAAAAGCAGATCGCCGCCTGGGACGGCGAGGACGAGGCGGTAAGCAGTGAAGTGGAAACCAAGCTGTCGGTCTGTATCTGGATCACGAGCATGGAACTCATCGCCTCCTTTTTCCTGCTGGCGGCGCTGATCTCCGGCTTTACCAAAAACGTGGGGACGGAGCAGGAAATCGCGCCCGCCATGTTCTGGGGCGGGCTGGCGGCCTTCCTGGTGGGCGGACTGGCCCTGAGTACCATATTCCAGCAGAAGCTGGTGGATCTTACCAAGCGGCTCTATCCGGAAAAACAGGGCTCGGTGTACGACACCAAGTTCCAGAAAAAATGGTATCAGAGCTGTGACGAGGCGGAGCGGCTGGTCATCGGGCAGTGCGCCTTCAAAGCGTACCAGGCCATGTGCCGAACCTGCATGGCGCTGTGGGCGGTGTTTGGCCTGGGCGGGATGTTCTTTGATTGGAGCTTCCTGCCCGCCATGGTGGCGTGCATCATCTGGGGCGTGGGGCAGTCGGTGTATTCCTGGACGTGCCTCAGGCTGTCCAAACCCGGCTCACCGTCGGTGTACTGAGGAGGCTGTCCCATGAACGATAAAAACGAGAAAAAGCTGCTTGAAATCGAGAACGACGGCGAGGAGGAAACGGACGTGAGCTCGACGGGCATCGCTCTGGGGCTCTGCTTCGGCTCCGCCTTCGGCCTGCTGATTCAGGTCATCACCGGGGAGGTCATGTGGCTGCCCATGGGGGTGGCGGTGGGCTTTGGCCTGGCGGTCGCCATCGGTTCCATCGGAAAAAGTAAGAAATAACCGATCATACACAGGGAAAGGAGATAAAACCATGAGAAAATGCCTCAGATGCGGCGCAGAGATGCAGGAGGGCTGCACGGTGAAGGTGGAGGGCGCGGGCTACGGCGTGGTTCTGTCCACCCAGGAGGACAAACTGTTCAGCGGGCGCATCGGCAGACCCAAGGTGGCCATCTGCCCAGAATGCGGCGAGGTGTCTGTCTATCTGGAGGACGTGTCCAAGCTGAAACATTGAGTGCAAAAACAACCGCTCCGCCGGATTTGGCGGGGCGGTTGATTTTTTTGTCGGAATCAGGTAGAATAAAAGGCAAACGAGAGAGGGGGGTGCCTATGTCCGCGCTGCTGCTGCCAAACGAGATCCTGTCCATGTCCGCCCAGGCGGCGCGGCTGCTGGTGGAGTCCGGCGACGGGGACGGGGCTCTGCTCTACCTGGCCCTGCTGGAGTGCGGCGGGGACGCCGGCCGCGCCGCCGCCCGCCTGCGCTGGCAGGACGCCCGCCTGCGCCCCGCCTGGGAGCGGCTGGCCGCCCTGGGCCTGGCCCAGACCCCATCCAACACCCC
>CAMWRX010000113.1 GCA_947176765.1 uncultured bacterium | reverse complement strand
GCGCCAAGGTCTGGCACGTGGGCGGGGTGGAACTGGATGGCATCATATGCGATGATTTCGCACAGGTCAATAACCAGAGCGTGGTATTTGGCGGGCGATTCCCCAAATTTGACAACGAGATCGTCATCGCGGCCAAGTACGCCCGGGAGCAGGGCTTTGCCGTCGGGGACGAGATCGAGATCACGTCCAACGGCAGGCAGGCGCATTATCTGATCACGGGCTTCACCCAAATGTCCAACTACCTGGGCCGGGAATGCCTGCTGACCCGGGCGGGCTATGAGCGGCTTGGGACGCTGACCAACGCCACCTATTACCTCAACCTTTCCGAGGGGACGGACGTCGACGGCTTCAATGCGGAGATGGGGGAACGCTTCGCGGGAAACGTAAACGCAGTCATCAATATTCAATCAACCTTGGATGCCGTGTCCAGCGTTTACGTCTCGCTGATGACGGTGATCGTCATCGCCATCCTGGTGCTGTCCGCCGTCATCATCGCCTTTGTGCTCTACCTGCTGGTGCGCACCATGCTGAACCAGAAGAGCCGGGATTACGGCGTGATGAAGGCGCTGGGCTTCACCACCGGGCAGCTGATTTTGCAGACGGCCCTGTCCTTTATGCCCACGGCGATTGTGTCCACCGCGCTGGGGCTGGTGGTGTGCAGCTTTATCATCAACCCGCTGATGGCGCTGTTTTTGAGCGGCATCGGGGTGGTCAAGTGCACGTTTGCCCTCCCGGTGGGATTTATTGCCGCCGCAGGAGCGGGGCTGGTGCTGTTTGCCTTCGGGACGCTGTGCCTGCTGTCTTTGAGGGTCAGGAAGATTGCCCCAAGGGCGCTGATCTCAGGGGAATAGGGCGTATATTCTTTTGCGCCTTGACAGGGCGCGTTCATGCTGGTACAATATACCCACAATGGCCGGCAGGAAGCCGGCCCCGGCGTGCCGAAGCACCCCCTTGCCGCCCGTATATCCCATCGCGCTGAACTGTGTGCTATGAAGGCACGCGCTTTCTCCCAGAGAAAGGGCGTGCCTTTTTCTGCGCTTTGGCGGGCAGATTTCGATCAACAAGGAGGAATCCCCATGTCGTCTGTGAAAAAGCTTACCCTTTGCGCCGTCTGTATCGCCCTGTGCGCTGTGCTGCCTCCCGTGTTTCATATGCTGGCTCTGGGCAGCATCCTCTCACCCATGCACATTCCCGTGCTGCTGTGCGGCTTGGCCTGCGGCTGGCCCTACGGCGCGTTCTGCGGCCTGGCCGGGCCGCTGGCCGCCCATCTGATTAACGGTGCGCCTGCCGCCGCCATGCTGGTGTCCATGATCCCTGAGCTGGTGGTTTATGGCCTTACCTGCGGCCTGCTGATGAAGCTGATCCATACCGGGAAGCTGTACGCTGACCTCTACTGCGCGCTGGTTCCCGCCATGCTGCTGGGGCGGATTGCGGGCGGCGTGGCCCAGGCCATTTTCCTGACCGCCAACGGCCAGTCTTATTCCCTGGCCCTGTGGGCGGGGGCGTATCTGGTGAAGGCCGTCCCCGGCATCATCCTGCATCTGGCGCTGATCCCGACGCTGGTGGTGGTGTTGATGAAGGCCAAGCTGATCCCCGCCCGCTACCCCAAGTCCCCGGCGGGAGAGAGCGCGGCGGCGTAAACGTCAAAACGATCCACAATCAGGAGGGATTTCCATGTGTCAGGAACTGTGGCAGGCATCCACCGCCCATATGAGGGGGCTTGCTCCGCTGACAGAGGCGGTGGAGGCGCTGAGCGCCAGGCAGGACCGGGTCATCGTGGCTCTGGAGGGTCGGTGTGCCTCGGGCAAGACTACCTTGGCCGCCGGATTAGAGAAGCGGTGCGGTTGGAGCGTAGTGCACATGGATCACTTCTTTCCCCGTCCTGAGCAGCGTACGCTGGAGCGGTACGCGCGGCCCGGGGCCAACGTGGATCACGAGCGCTTCCTGGAGGAAGTGCTGCTCCCCCTGCGCCGGGGGGAGAGGCCGGTGTACCGGCCCTTTGACTGCCGCACCCAGACGCTTCTGGAGCCCATTTCCTTCGAGCCGGGCCAGGTGGTGCTGGTGGAGGGGTCCTACTCCTGCCACCCTGCCCTGTGGGAGCACTATGATCTGCGGGCCTTTCTCACCATTGACCCGGTGCTCCAGATGGAGCGCGTCGCCGCCCGGGAGGGGGAGGAGCGGGCCCGGGCGTTCCGGGAGAGATGGATCCCCCTGGAGGAAAAATACTTTTCCGCTTATGAGGTGGAGCGCCGGTGCGAATTCCGGCTGGAAGGATGAAAAACACCCGTCTGCTTGGCAGACGGGTGTTTTTTATAATGCCCGGAGCACGTCCACCACCCGCTCACAGTGGTTGGGGAAGCGCTCCCTCAGCTCTGGGGCGGCGTTCGCCATGATCCAGGGCTGGCCCGCGATGGACAGCATGGACTCGTCGTTGAAGTTGTCGCCAAAGGCCATCACCTCGTCCAGGCCGATGCCCAGGGCGGCGCACAGTTGGGTCAGGCCCACCCCCTTGTCCGCCAGGGTGAAGTCCAGCCACTCCGCCCCCGCGACAGCCACATGGAAGATCCCGCCCCATTTGGGGAGCAGGAGCCGCTGTGCTGTCTCCGGCCCGCGGGGGTCGAAGGCGGCGATCTTCACGATGTCCTCGGGCACGTCCTCCGGGCGGGGCAGGAGGACGATGTTGTTGCCCTTGCTCCGCATCAGCGGGAGGATCTCGTCCCCCTTGGGGCACAGGTAGCTGGTGTCCTCGCCGGAGATAAGAACCTCCAGCCCCGGCGCGTCCACGATGTCCCGGCATAGGGCTACGGCCCGCGCCTGCCCCATCATCGTCTTGCCCAGTACGGGGCCGGGGGAGCCGGGGCCGAACACCACCGCCCCGTTCTCGCACAGGAAGGGGATCTTGTCCGCCACCGGGGCGAAGAGCTTGCGCATACTGGTGTACTGCCGTCCGCTGGCGGGGCAGAACAGGATGCCCTTGCGCTCCAGGCGGTGGATTTCCTCGAACACCTCGTCTGGAATGGCCGTCTCCCCATAGGGGAGCAAAGTGCCGTCAATGTCGCTGGCAACGAGCCGGATCATGGCGATCTCTCCTTTCTCTGCTGTCGCCGATATTTTAACAGGACAGCGGCCCCGTTGTAAAGCCCTGGGCGCAAAAAACAGCGGAGGATACAAGCCCTCCGCTGTTTTCTCCGATCACTTTTTGCCCATCAGCTCCTGCCACCACTCGATGAGCCGGAACTTCAGCACGTAGCCGCCGTCCTGCCCGGTGATGAGGGCCACCTGATCCTCGCTCAGCACGCCCTCCGCCGCCGACTCCACGCTCCGCTCCGACACTGAGGCCAGGCACAGGGGCGGGAACACCACGCACCACCAGTTTTGGCCCTTGCCCTCGCCGATGGTCACCTTCAGCGCCCGGTACTGCCCGGCGGGCAGGGAAAAACCGTCGTACTCCTTGGTGGGGAACCACTGGTCGGCCAGGGTGACGCGCACCGGGTCAGACCGTCCCGTCCGGGCCAGGGCCTCCTCCCCGGCCTGGGCCAGCTCGTCCAGGTGGGGGGCCAGGGCGGCTTCCGCGTCCCTGCGATCAGAAACGCCCTCCAGAATTTGCGCCGCCTCGGCCAGCACCGCGTCCCGCACCAGCAGCTTCCTGGCCTGGTCGGAGTCGGAATCGGAGTTGGCAATCACATGGAGCCGCAGCACCCGGTCGGCCAGGGCGCTCTCGCTGGCGGAGGCCCACACGCCCACGGTGAGGGTGAGCCCGAAGGCCAGCAGCAGCGCGGCCTCCCAAATGCGCAGTTTGGAGGGAGTGGATAATTTCATAAAAAACACCGTCCTATGTACCGTTTGAGTACAGTATGGACGGCGTTTTTTGCTTTTATACCGCTGATGAAAATTTATTGCGCGCCCGCCGGCCCGCACAGAAACACGTCCCGATAGCTTTCCCGCAGGCGCTCACAGGCGGCCTGGGCGCTGTCCAAATCGTCGAACAGCCCAAATACCGACGGCCCGCTGCCTGACATGGACGCCCCCAGCGCCCCGCAGTCGATGAGCGCGGCCTTGATGGCGGCGATCTGGTCAAAGCGGCGGCGCTCCAGCACGTCCTCGAACACGTTGTACATCCGCCTGGCCACCCCGGCCAGGTCGCCAGCCTCCAGGGCGGCCATCACCCCGGGGGTGTCCGGGCGGCGGACGATTTTGCGCACGTTCACCCGGGAGAAGAGCTGGGGAGTGGAGATGGAAAAGGGGGGCTTGC
>CAMWRX010000112.1 GCA_947176765.1 uncultured bacterium | reverse complement strand
CCCCTACGCCATCCCCCTCCCCGGCAGGTTCAACGCCGCCGACGCCCTGGCCGCAATTGCCCTCTGCCGCGCGCTGGGTGTCCCGGATGGAGCCGTCCGCGCCGGGTTGGCCCACGCCTCCGTCCCGGGCCGCGCCCAGCGCTGCCCCGCTCCCGCGCCCTACAGCGTGGTCATCGACTACGCCCACAACGGCGCCAGCTTTGACGCCATCCTCTCCGCCCTGACCGAGCATCATCCCCGGCGGATCATCCTGGTGTTCGGCGCGGGGGGCGACCGCCCCAAAATGCGCCGCCGGGACATGGCCCACGCCGCCGCCCGGTGGGCGGACTACGCCGTTCTCACCGAGGATAACCCCCGCTCCGAGCCCGTGGCTGACATCTGTGCCGACATATCCGCCGCGCTGGGGGACTTCCCCCACGAGACCGTTTTGGATCGCCGCGCCGCCATTTACCGCGCCCTGGACTTGGCGGGGCCGGGGGACGTGGTGGCCCTGCTGGGCAAGGGCCATGAGCAATACATTGAGGAAAACGGCGTCCGCCGTCCCTTTTCCGAATGGGGCGTGCTGGACGGGTACTTCGGCGTACAACGTTGACGTCGCCGGCGCAAGCTCCATATTCCCATTTCCCTTGCACCCAAACGGGCAACACGGGGGCCCTTATCTCCCCCTCACAGAGGAGGAGATAAAGAATGCAACAAACCAAAACCTATCAACTCAACAAAATCGACATGGACGACACCTTTTCCACCGCGCCCCTTAACGAGAACATGGATAAGCTCGAGACCGCCCTGAGCCTCATGGAGGGGGCCAACGGCGCCCTGGGCAGGCGCATCGCCGCGCTGGAGAAGCTCAAGATCGCCGTGGGCAGCTACACCGGCAGCGGCAGCGCAGAATCGCCGGCGGCCGTCCAGGTGGGCTTCCGGCCAAAGGCTGTGCTTATCCAGGAGGCCAGGCCCAGCGGCGACTGTTACATGACCACCGACGCGGGCATCGGCAACGTCACCCTGACGGACACCGGCTTCATTGCCAGCGGGTTTTTCGCAAACGCCAGGATCTTCAACTACATCGCCATCGGCTGACGGGCACAAAAAACGGCCCCCCGGATTTCTCCGGGGGGCCGTCTTTTTGCGTTAGACCAGATAAATGTCAGCCGATCTCGCCTTACACGCCCTGGGGCAGAGAGGTCTGAACGGTGTTGACGAAGATCTGGGACACGCTGCGGGTGGCGCTGCCCAGCACGCAGGACACGTCAACGCCCATGTTACTGGTCAGGGAGCTGGTGCCGTTCAGGTCGGCCAGGCTGTTGATGTTGTAGTTGCCGTACAGGTTGGTCACGTTGGCGCCCACCACGTTGTACAGGAAGTTGCCGTTACGGCCGCCGATGAAGGCAGACTGGGCGTTGCGGGTGGTGGCCAGGTAGCCAATGTTAAGAGCGGTGTTGGTCGTGCCGGCCATCACAGTGGTCTTATTCGTGGTCGTCCTGTTGAGAGTCTGACCATCGGCCTCATAGCCGTAGTACTGACCAATGATGCTGCTGTTGGCGGTGTTATCGCTCATGGGCAGCAGCTTGTAGACCTTGCCGCCGTCATAAGCGGTCCGGCCAGCGTCCACCAGCAGGTAGAACACGTTGTCGCCCAGGGTCTTGATCAGGTCGGCGTCCTCATTGGTAGCGCCCTTGTCGCGCTGGCCGTCGATCCAGTAGGAGCCCTTCACGCCGTCCTTGGTGTACATGGTGTACAGGGTGGCGTTGCTATCCTCGTTGATGATGCTGGCGGAGCTGTCGCCCACGAAGTACATATCACTGCTCACGCTGGGCGTGCGGGTGACCATCACGTCGGGGATAAACACGGTGTCAACCACCTTGGCGGCGGGATCGTAAGTCTGGTTGTAGGTCTCGGGAGCCAGGCTGTAGTAGACCATCTGCCAGGGCGTGGTGGTGAGGACGGTGTCATTGTAATTCAGATACGGGCCGGCCAGGGTGGCGGTGGTGCGGGCCAGAGTGGCGTCGATCTTGACGCTCTCGTTGCCGGCGGCCAGGAAGTCAGCCAGGCCCTCGTACACGGTGGCCTTCTGGCTGGAGGTGCCGGCACCGGTCACGACCACAAACTTGGTGGTGTTGGTCAGGAACAGGTGGTTGGTGTTGTAGCTGCCGTCGACGTTGATGATGTTGCCCACAGCGTTGCCCACGGGCACCGCGCCGATGGCCACGCCGGTCTTGTCAATAATGGTGGTGCCGTTATTGAGGGCGGTGTAACCGAAGTCGGTGTTGTTCGCCTGGAAGAAGCCGGTGTTCCGATCCAGGGTATCGGTCACGTAGTCCAGCTCACCGTTGCTGTTCAGGGAGTAACCGGTGTAGACGCCGGGCACGAAGCCGGAGGTGTTGCCCAGGGTCGCGTTGTCGCGCTTGGGCAGGTGGATCTGGCCGTAGGTGTTGACGTTCATCGCGGAGGCGGCGCCGGTGTTGACGCTGGGATCGTTAGTCACCTTGGTGATGTTCGCCTGCTGCTGATCCTCGCCCTTGGCGTTGACGTACAGCATCGGGTAGATGAAGTCGCCGGACAGCAGCTTGGTCTCCCAGTCGATGTAGGTGCCGTACACGAAGTTGGAGCTCTTGGCATCCTCCTCCCAGAACACGTACTCGCCGTCACGATCCAGGTAGAAGCTGTAGGTGCCGTACACGGTGGGGGCCATGACGTACTTGTTGGCCTTGAAGGAGCCGTCCACAGCGCGGGCGTAGATGGACTGCTTGAAGCTGGTGCCGTCGTCGAAGAAGACCTCCTGGGTGTTCTGGTCATACTTCCACACGGTCTTGACCACCGGCTTCAGCAGCCAGTTGACCTTGTAGTAGTAGGTGGAGGTGGTGTTGCTCAGCTTGCCGGAGGCGACGCTGGCGTTGCCGCAGTCAGTCGCGGTGTTGGTGCTGCCCATATTGACGTTGGTGGTGCCGGTCACGGCCACGGCGGACACGTAGTCGCGCAGGGCGATGGCGTCGCTGTCCACCATGTTCTTGTTGGCCATGCGGGAGTACTTGGCGTTATTGGTGGGATCCTGGTCGCCGGTAGTGGCGGGATCGATCACGTCCCACTGGTCAAAGTACACAGTGTGGCCGGTGCCGTTCTCGGTCACGATACCGGTGGTGTAGTGCTCCACGGTGTCGTTGTCCTGGACCACCTTGGAAATGGTCAGCTCCAGGGAGATAACCACGTCCAGGCCGGTGCCGTTGTCGATCAGCTTGTACAGGGGCCAATCAGTGGTAGCCTGGCTCAGGCCATTGATCTCGTTGTTGGCGTTGATGGGGCTGACCTTGGTGGTGCTGGCGGTGCGGCCGTAGTCGGCGTTGGACAGGCCAACGGGCATACGGCTGAAGGCGTAGTTGAAGAACGCCTTGTTGTTGGTGAAGCCGTTGTCGTCAGCGACCTTGCCCAGGGCCTCGGCGGAGGTGTCGGCCAGGTTGGCGTTCTTGGCGGCGACCACCTTGGTGCGGGCCTGGTCATAGATGGTGTAGGTGGTGCAGTTGGTGCCGAAGTTCACGCTGGAGGTGTTGTAGTTGGTGCCCTGCAGGGTGACGGGCTGCACAGCGTGGCCGCGGCAGTCATACCACACCTTGACCTTGTGGCCGAACAGGTCCAGGTCGGTGTCCCAGTCGAAGGCCAGGGTCACGTTCTGGGCGTCCTGAGCGCCAGTAGCGGTGTTGTTGGCGTCCACGTTGGCGCTGGTCAGGTAGCTGTAAGCGGCGTCGTCGATCACGTCGGTGATCTCAGCGGCGGTCAGAGTGCCGCTGACCAGGCCGGTAGAACCAGCACCGATGTCCTGGCCGATGTTAACGCCCTTGGAAATGGTGGGGTTAACGGAGAAGCCGATCTTGGTGGGGTAGTCGCCGGTCTCACCGGTGGCCTTGTTGCCCAGCACGATGCCGTAGTGGCTGGTCAGGCCGAAGTGCATCATGCCCAGGGAGGGGTTCAGGATGTTGCCGCCCTGCGCGCTGGCCACGCCGATGTACTGGTTATAGCCCAGAGAGGGGCTCCAAGTCACGGTGGGGAGCTGGGCGCCCTGGAACACGATGCTGGCCACCACGTCGCGGCGGCTGTAGCCGGCCAGGTTGGTGTAGTGGGAGTTGGTCACGTCCTTCAGCAGGCCAACCTGGGTGCCGTCGCGCTGGGCGTAAACGGTCCAGGTCATGCCGGTGTACTCGTGGTTCTTGCCGTAGCCCATGGCGCGCAGAACCATGACCAGGGTCTCATTGCCGGTCACGAAGCTATTGGGACGGAAGTAGCCGT
>CAMWRX010000111.1 GCA_947176765.1 uncultured bacterium | reverse complement strand
GGGAGGGGGGCTCCCAGGGCGGCGGGATCGACTTCACCCCGCTTATCAAGATCGGCAAGGGGCTGGCGGCTATCGCCGGGGTATTCGGCCTGTTTTGGCTGGGGCAGTATCTGCCCAAGCGCCGCCGCGAGAAAAAGCTGGCCGGGCCCGACCGCAACCGGGCCGCGCTGGACGGTTATGGCTACTTGCTGGGCATGGAGCGATGGGGCGGCCAAATCGCCCCCCGGGCACTGGAGCTGGCCCAGAAGGCCCGCTTCAGCCAGCACACCCTGACCCGGGAGGAGCTGGACGAGATGCGCGAGCTGATAGACGAGGAGCGGGCGCGGCTGTGCGCGTCGCCCGACCGGTGGAAGCGGCTGGCCGCCCGCTACCGCTGGGGAAGGCCCGTTTCCGGGAAAAATACGGGAAAATCCCCGGAAAACGGGGCCTGACCCCTTGACAAAAGCCGGTTTTCGTGTATACTAAATAAGTCTGCGCCCATGTTTATCATGCGATATGCGTACGACAACAACATCCTTGCCTCCGGCGAGACCGGAGGCCATAAGACCATAAGGAGGTGCAAACACAATGGCTAAAGTAAGTGGCAACTACGAGGTGCTCTATATCATCAACCCCGCCCTGGGCGAGGAGGATACCGCCGCTCTGGTGGCCCGCTTCAAGGAGCTGGCCGAGGGGCACGGCACCGTGACTGAGGTGGACGAGTGGGGCAAGCGCCGTCTGGCCTACCCCATCAACGACCTGGAGGAGGGCTATTACGTCCTGATGACCTTCTCCGCCGACCCCGCGTTCCCCGCTGAGCTGGATCGTCTGATGCGGATCAATGTCAACGTCATGCGTTCCATCATCGTGGGCAAGGACGCCTGAGAGGAAGAAGATCATGCTCAATCATATCGTCATCATGGGCCGGCTGGCCCGTGACCCGGAGCTGCGCCACACCCAGACCGGTACCCCCGTCGCCAGCTTTACGCTGGCGGTGGATCGCGATTTCAAGGACAAGAACACCGGCGAGCGTCAGACCGACTGGATCGACGTGGTGGCCTGGAGGGGGACCGGCGAGTTTGTCAGCCGCTATTTCTCCAAGGGCCGCATGGCCGTGGTGGAGGGCCGGCTCCAGATCCGGGACTGGACTGACAAGGAGGGCAACAAGCGCCGCTCCGCCGAGGTAGTGGCCGACAACGTCTATTTCGGCGATTCCCGCCGGGACGGGGACGGCGGTGACCGGGGCGGAAGCTACGGCGGCTATGGCGCCCCCAGCTATGGCGGCGGCTATGGCAACAACCGCCCCGCGGCTCCCGCGGCCCCTGCCGACTATGGCATCCCGTCGGGTGGCGACCAGTTCTCAGACCTGGCCGACGACGACGGCGAACTGCCCTTCTGAGGGAAGGGCCATCTCAAACATAAGGAGGTCTGCCAATATGGCTATGGATAATGCGAAGCCCCGCGGCAACCGCAAGCGCCGCAAGGTGTGCGCGTTCTGCGTGGACAAGGTGGAACAGATCGACTACAAGGACGCCCAGAAGCTGAAGCGGTATCTGTCCGAGCGCTCCAAGATCCTGCCCCGCCGCACCACCGGCACCTGCGCCATGCATCAGCGCCAGCTGACCGACGCCATCAAGCGCGCCCGTCACGTGGCCCTGCTGCCCTACGTCACCGACTAATCTGTCAAAGGAAATCCCCCGAAGCATCGCTTTGGGGGATTTTTTTGCCCATCCTAAAGAAATCTTCATGATTTTTGAAGGGAACTTTTGTTGCGTTTTTTCCCAAACCCGGTATAATATAGCACAGACCAAGACCGTGTCGGAAAGAGGGAAACTTTATGCAGAGCAAGACGGGCAGGATCTTTCTCTGGGTGCTGACCATCGCCATTTTGGGCGGCAGCGTGTGGGCGCTGTACGCCACCGGCTTTTTCCAGGCGGCGGGCTCCCCGGAGCAGATGGGGGAATACATTGCCCGCAGCGCCCCCTGGTCGCACCTGGCCTATTTCGGCATCCAACTGGCCTCGGTGGTGATCGCGCCCATCCCCAGCAACATCACCGCCGCGGCGGGGGCGTACCTGTTCGGGCTGTGGCCCTCCTTCCTGCTGACCTGGGGGGCGGTGGCGGCAGGCTCCGCCATTGTGTTCGTTCTGGCCCGGGTGCTGGGGCAGAACTTTGTCAACCAGTTTGTCAGCGAAAAGCTGTCCGAGAAATATCTGGACGTGATCCGCCGGAAGCGGGACGTGTTCCTGTTGCTGGCCTTCCTGTTCCCCTTTTTCCCAGACGACATCCTGTGCATCCTGGCGGGTTTGACCGACATCTCCTTCAAGCGGTTTATCCTGCTGGTGGTCATTGCCCGGCCCTGGGGGCTGCTGGTGGCCTGCATGGTGGGCAGCGCCACGGTGGCCATCCCCCTGTGGGGGTTCGTCCTGCTGGGCATCGCGGGGCTGGCGGTGTTTCTGCTGGCCATGAAATACGGCGACCGCCTGGAGCAGGCGGTTATAGAGCGTTTGAAGCGGTAAAAAAAGCCCTCCCGGCCCACGGGCCGGGAGGGCTTTTTTGCTCCTCTTGTCATTTCCGCCTTAATCTGATAAAATATAATATCTTTTGACTTGTGAGGGACACAGTATGAAGAAACGATGGACAGCCGCCCTGCTGGCGTTGGCTTTGGCGGTCACTCTGCTGCCGGGCACGGCGCTGGCTGCGGAGGTTGCAGGCACGGCGGGCAGCCGGCTCACCGGCGCGGATCTGGCGGTGTACCGGGCGCTGAAGAACGAGGTAGCCAAAATCGCGGACGGAACCAGGACGAGCACCGTCGTCATCCTCCCGGATCAGGACACTTTGTCCTGGACGCTGTCGGAGATTGGGGCGGCGGGGGACAGCGAGAGCGCCGCCGTGGACAAGCTGAAGAAAAAGGTGGCGGACACCCTCCATATCGAGCAGGTCTATACCGCGCTGGCATCGGACTGTGCCTATGAGATGTTCTGGAGGGGCGCGGAATACACCTACAAATTCTCCTATTCCATTCAGGGGAACCGGGCGTACGTCCAGGATCTGACCATCACCTTCCAGGTGGCGGAGGCATACCAGGACGGCGGCGAGACCACCGTCAGCGGGGACAAGGTGGCCGCGGCGAAGGCGGCGGCGGAAAACGCCAAGGCCATCGTGGACAAGTATCAGGACAAATCCGACTATGAGAAGCTGGCGGCTTACTGCCAGGAGATCTGCCGGCTGGTATCCTTTGACTTCGCCGCCACTGAGGATGGCGTCCCCTACGGCGACCCCTGGCAGTTGGTGAACGTGTTTGACGGCGACCCTGACACCAACGTGGTGTGCGAGGGGTATTCCAAGGCGTTCCAGTATCTGTGCGACCTGTCCGAATTCGACGGGGACATTGTATGCCGCATCGTCACCGGCTCGATGAACGGCGGCGACCATATGTGGAACGTGGTTCAGATGGAGGACGGAAAGAACTACCTGGTGGATGTGACCAACTGCGACAGTGGACGCATCGGAGCCCCAGACAAGCTGTTCCTGGCGGGCGGCGCCCGGGAGGACGGCGGGCGGGCCTATATCATGCCCTTGAGCCCCGGCACCATGGCCTACGCATATCGGGAGGAGCAGGAGGATTTGTACACCGACGGCTGGCTTGCCCTCAGCGACAGCGCTTACGTCTATGACCCCAGTGCCGTCCGGCCCAAGCCCGTCCCCAGCTTCACCGATACACCTGCCTGGTGCGCTAAGGAGGCCCGGTGGGCTGCCAAGAAGGGCATAACCCGCGGCTACGGCGGCGGCAGTACGTTTGCCCCCGGCGTGGACTGCTCCCACACCCAGATCCTGACCTTCCTGTGGCGGGCGGCGGATGAGCCCATTTCCACCACCAAAGCCCCCATTATCGTTGAAACCTGGTATCAGGACGCTATTAACTGGGCTTATGAGCGGAAGATGATCGACGATGACTTCAATGCCGACGCCCTGTGTACCCGGGCCGACGCTGTGTCCTACATCTGGCAGGCTCTGGACGGCCCCGGGGCGTCTGAGACTGCCAGCTTCTCCGACGTGGACGCTGACGCCCCTTATGCCGGGGCGGTGTCCTGGGCCGTGGAGAAGGGCGTGACCCGCGGCTACGGCGGCGGCGATGCCTTTGCGCCGGACAGGGTGTGTACCCGCGGCGAGATCGCGGCGTTCCTCTACCGGGCGTATCACTAAAAATAAACCCCATCCCCGCGGGGGATGGGGTTTGCTTATGGGTTGATGTCCAGAAAGACGATCTCGTCAGGCGGGGCGTCATGACAGCACACCGCCGCCCGCCAGTCCGATCCGGCGTAGCTCCTGTGGGGACAGGGGGGAGG
>CAMWRX010000110.1 GCA_947176765.1 uncultured bacterium | reverse complement strand
TTTACTACATTTTTTCCTCGGCGTTTTCTGACATTTTATCACTGGCGCTGACAGGGTATTAGGGGGATTTTCCCCCTAACAAGGGTCATTTGTGCTACCAAATGACATACTTGCTGGGACAGCGCCGCAAGCGGCGCTGTCTTGGCAGGGCTACCGGGGCGTGGGCCTCTTAGGACGGCGGGATCGTTGTTTCGGGGGATGGCGCTCCGTATAGAGCAGCGCGGAAAGCTCCCCCTCGTTCGCTGGTTGATAATGGACGGCCTCGATTTCTCCAAAGCGGCGTGTCAGCTCGAAAAATTGGCTGGTGTAATCCGCGTAGGACATGGTGCGGGTTTCGCCATGCTCAAATCTGAGCGTCACCTGATGGATGGGGAGGGCCAGCCGCTTCACACGCTCCACCTGCTCCCCATAGTTCAGCGGTTGGACTTTGCCCAATACAAGATTTCCTGGTGCTGGTTCTCCGGGGAATACTGTGATACGGAACGCCTTGATTTTGTCGGCCTGCGCGATGTAGTCCGGGTGGGTCCAGGTGTTATGCGCCTCGGTGTCCCGGAGGTATACTTCCCTTTCCCGAAAACACCACGTCCCGCAAGGGCGGCTCATCCAGAGAAAAACGCGGTTTTCCGGCACAGGGTCCAGCATGGCGGCGCTTAGCTGCCCCACATCCATGATGAGGTCGTCCTGGTAGGTCTTTGTGTTTTCCGCCACGATCCCTTCCAAAAAGGGGATGATGTCAGTTTTCTTTTCCATACCGCTCCGCCCTGGCCCCGTCGTCATAGTCAGGGGAGAGATACTTTTCCTCGAACTCGGAGGGGGTGTAGTACCCAGCCCCGGTGTCCATAACCAGGTCGCCCGGCTTCAGGTCGCGGGGGCCGTCCGCCAGGACGGGGATAGGCACAGGGGTGAGCACAGCGCCCATAAACCGGCCGTCCCGCCCCTGGAGCTCATACAGAGACATGCCCGGATAAATGTCGTCCTCCGGGATCTGATTCTTGCTGAACAGGGCGGGAACGCCGAAGATTTCAATTTCCCTCATGCGCTCCGGGGTGGTGTTGGGATTTTCCATGATGTATTCCTCCTGCTAATGTTTCGGGCCCGGCTTCCGCTTGGGCTGGATTTTTACGGGGTCTGAGCCGTCTGACGGCTGAATGGCCTTGATTGCTTTGGCGGCATAGATGGCGTTGTCGTTAAGCTGACGCTGCCACGCGCCCTCGCTCCTGGCCCACCGAAAGCCTTGCCCTTTCAAAGCCTGACGGACTTCTTCATCGGGCTTTTCATCAAAAAAGACTTGTAAGCGGTTGTTTTCAGAATTGGCGACCACCCGGCCGCCGTCGAACTCCCAGCCCTGATAGCCCAGTTCCTTGGCCTCGGTGAGTTTTTGGATGCGGCCCTTCACCTGGCGTATTGCCGCATTGTTGTTGGACAGAGCATACGCAGGATAGGGCGATCTGTCCCAGGGATGGTACTGTACGTCGCTGATCAGCTTGTCCGCGTCCTCGTCAGACAGGCCATGAAAGCCCCGGCAGGTGCCATGTTTACGGTAGTAAGCGTTGATCTGTTTCATCCGGGTCTGCATAACCTGGAGGGATTCCAGTTTTTCCGTCAGTTTGGCAAGGGCGTCCGGGTCGTCTGAGGAAATGGCGGTGTTGTTCTCCGCTGCCTCCGCTTTCTGCTCGTAGTAGGCCGCTTTATCCGATGCGGCAAAGGACTGCTCCATTTTTTTCATGATGCGGTCACGATAACGCTGATCCCGCGCTCCATGGATTGGCTGCCCCACAGGGATGCCCGACGCCATATCTGACGACTGTTTCCACAAGGCGCCGCTTTCGGCGCGGGCCTGTTCCGCCCGCTCCCGGTAGCGGTCTATTCGGGCCTGCTTTTTGTCCTCATAATCGCTCAAATTTTCACCTTCTTTCTGCTTTCAGCCTTTTTGATAGTGAAATCTCACCGTCCCGGCTTTTTGGGCGGGCGCTTGGGCTGATCCGGTTGGGCATAGGGGCGGGGGTCTACTTTCAGTGTGATGGGCGTATTGTCCTTGACCGCCACCAGAATTTCCGCTTGATGGTACTTTTTCTTGAAATGTTCCATCTGCTCCGGGGTAAGAGAGTAGAAGCTGGAACTCTCAATTTCATGCACCTCATATCGGCGCTGATAGTCGGTGGTGCGGTTTAAGTAGTCCCTTTCTGCGGCAGTTTCGTCACTGTGATAATGCCCCCAATAGTAGTCTCTGCGGCCCTGTTCCTCGGTGAATTGCCATGTTACAAAACCTTCCCGCGGATGTTTCCCCAAAGCAAAGCCCCGGTTGTTATTAAACAAAACAGATTTTTCAATAATGTAGCCTTGGTTTTCATCCTTGTTGGCGGTACTTAGCGCACAGACAAAAAATGTGCCGAAGATACCACCATAGCCGCCCTCGATACTGCGATTAAAAGGCAGGCCCATTCCAATGCTGCTGTCATTGCTGACAATAGCCACTGGCTCCTTAAAGGGATAGCTAACAGTGATCAGGCCGCCCACAGTGGTCTGCATTTCTTTCAGTCCGTTAATCTCCTTCTCGTAAGGTTCCATTCCCGGCTCAACCACTAAAACATTCAAATAGTCAGCTCCTTCTTGTTAAATTTCATTGCTCAATGTGTGTGTTTACGTTTGCGTTTTTTTCGCGGTTTGGGTTCTCTATCGCTAAAAAGGGATAACTCCCGATCCTCGGCGGCAAACCGTTCATCAAGTGCCGCTATGGTCCAGTTGTCTTTGAAACGGCCCAGGGGGGTGTGGCCGAACTGGTCAAGGGCCCGCTGGTCCAGCTCCATGAGCTTGGCCCATAGTTCGGGATGGTGGCGGCGTAGCTTCCGTAGCTCTCCAATTTGCTGTAATGGGCAGCACCAGCAGGAGCAGCGTTCATATATTTCGTACAGGCCGCCCCAATCAAAGCCCCGGTCATAGCAGATTTGCAATGCCTGGGCCTCGGTGATGTCCCACCTAACCAACGGATAACGGAGGTGTTCGTCTGTGATGCAGCGGTGATCCTCGTCTGTGGCAATGCCTATAAATTGAAATACTTCATACTGCTGATTTAGGCGTGCCAATTCCTTGTTGATTAGGTGTACTTTGAGTTGGCCGGTACACCATCGCACCCTTGTGCTGGGCCAGCCGTTCCCATAGGGGGGTACTCCTTCCTTGAGCCTGCGCTCAAGAGCAGACGGCTTTTGCTTTGGCTGGTCAAACATAAGCCATTCAAAGCTATGAGGGCTTCGTAGGATGGTCAATTTTAGCCCCCGCTTTTGGTATAGGTATTGCTCCACTTTGTTCCAATGCTGGTACATTTCGGGGAACTCCATCCCTGTATCGGCCACCAGCACCATGTCAATGGGTACACCTCGTTCTATCATCAGCAGGAGCATAGCCGTCGAGTCCTTCCCGCCAGAGCAAGAGACAGCATAGAGGGGTTTTTTTACGATACCCACCCGCTTTCGGACACAAAAAAAGCGCCCTCATGGGCGCTTGTGCCGGGGGCTGTCTCGGCTCCTGTTAGAGCGGGGCACAGTGATTTTCTGCTGGATGGGGTATTGGAACACCTTGAACTGCTCCGGGACGTGTTGGCCGTCATAGACCTTTTGAAAAGGCTCCGGCCCGGCCAGCACGTACCCCTGGGAGGTAAAGGTGCCGCCCTCGTTAATGGCGGTGGCCTCGCCGTAGGCTTCAAAATCAAAATAATCCCGCGCCTGTTCCGGCAATTCCATGGTTAGAAGTTCATCCACCAGCCAAAGGCCGTATTCCTCCGCGTTCTGGACAGGGTAAATCTCGTAATGATCCAGATTGTAGGTGAGGTTAATTAAATCCTCCGCACTGTTGGCATACTCTCCATGTTCTACAGCGGCGGTGAATTTCAAAAGTTCTTCCGGGTCAAGGCCGTTTATCCTGCTGGCGAGATAGTTCAGCTCGTCAATGTGAGTATACTCGCCCAAAGCCCGCGCCACGCCTTTAATTCCAATGGAATAGTCCAATATGATGACTTCTTGGCAGCGTATGCCATATACCCCTATTCGGTATAAAGCCCCCTGTACTTGCTCAGTTGTGGTGGGAAAGGATAGATCGATACTTCTCGTCAAACCGATGTTGTATGTTTGCAGGTTGGCGATATTGGCGGTGAACTCTACCATTTAATGTTTCTGCCCTCGCTTGGGGAAGATCGTCAGCTTTTCCTTTTCCTTCTGCTGGCGCTGGCGGCGCTCCTCCAGGGCGTCGTAGATGCTGTCCTCAATTTCGCGGGGCGTCATCATTACGTCCGGGAAATATTTCCGCAGACGATCCCCAGCCAGAACCACCTTTGTGTATTCTGGCCGTTCCTGCTTACCCTCGGTGGGGTCTTTACCCTCCTGGGGCTGGCCCTTGGTGGGGGCAGGCCCGTCCTGGCCCTCGACAGGCTGGGGCGGAACGGCGGGGGCGCCCTCTGCTTGGGGCACGTCCGGGGAC
>CAMWRX010000109.1 GCA_947176765.1 uncultured bacterium | reverse complement strand
CCCGTGGAGGCCCTGGCCCCGGCCCGGGTGCTGGCTTTGGCATGGGTGCCCGGCCCAATCCCGGCCCAAGGCCCGGCGCGGCGCCCCGGCCTAACCCAGGCCCCCGTCCCGGCGGCTCTTTCGGCGGTGGACGGCCCAGCGGCTCTCGTCCCGGAGGATCTTTTGGAGGGGGCCGTTCCAGCGCGCCCCGTCCCTCGGCGGGTCCCCGCCCCGGCGGTTCGTTTGGCGGCGGGCGTCCTTCCGGAGGAGGCAGGCCGGGCGGTTCGTTTGGCGGCGGACGTCCTTCCGGAGGAGGCAGACCGGGCGGCGGAAGGCGATAGGAACGATCAACGCTCGCAAGGAGACAGGCTTTTGCCTGTCTCCTTTTTTGCTATGCCGCATTGGTTTGTGACGCGCGGCTATCCTCGCGCTTCGCGTTGTCACGCTGCGGATCAGCCGCGCTTCCTTCTCCATTTTATCCAAAATTCGATTCGCGGGGGGAAAAAAATCGACAACTATGGAGAAAATGAAAAAAGATGAAAAAAGGCGAGAAATCCCCATAAAGGTATGGTACAATGTCCTTGTATGTATACTAAGAGTCTGCGATGGGGCGGGCCGGGCCCGCAGGAAGGAATGAGCGCATGGGTATTGCGGACGTTGTATCGCTGCTGGGCGGGCTGGCCTTTTTCCTGTTCGGCATGACCCTTTTGGGGGACGGCTTGAAGCGGGTGGCGGGCAGCAAGCTGGAGACTATTTTGGGCAAACTGACTTCAAACCCCGTCAAGGGCGTGCTGCTGGGCGCACTGGTGACGGCGGTCATCCAGTCCTCCTCCGCCACCACTGTCATGGTGGTTGGCTTCGTCAACTCGGGCATCATGCAGCTCAGCAACGCTGTAGGCATCATTATGGGCGCGAACATCGGCACCACCGCCACCGGCTGGGTGCTGACCCTGGCCGGCGTTGAGGGCGAAGGGGGCTTTACCTCCGCCACAGTGTTCGCTTTTATTGCCTTTGTGGGTATCATCCTGTATTTCTTCTGCCGTAAGCAGACGCAGAAAAACGTAGGGCTGATCCTGCTGGCCTTCTCCGTACTCATGAGCGGGATGCAGGCCATGAGCTCCGCCATGGATCCGCTGAAGGAGAACGAGGCGTTTCTGAACTTCATCTCCGCCGCTTCCAATCCGGCGGTGTCCCTGGTCATCGGCCTTTTGGTGACGGCGCTCATCCAGTCGTCCTCCGCGTCCATCGGTATTTTGCAGGCGCTGTCCATCACCGGAGCCATCAGTTACGAGGTGGCCATCCCCATGGTGCTGGGTATGTGCATCGGCGCGTGTGTGCCCGTGCTGCTGTCCGCCATCGGGGCCAACCCCAACGGCAAGCGCACCGCCATCATTTATCTCTACTTCAACATTGTGGGCTCGGCGCTGTTTATGGTGCCGTTCTACCTGGCCCATATGTTTATGGACTTTGCGTTTATGGCCCAGCCCGCGTCTACGCTTGGCATCGCCGTGTTCAATACCGTGTTCAAGGTGGCGGCGACCCTGGTGCAGCTGCCCTTCACCGCGCTGCTGGTGCGGCTGGCTGTACTTACCGTCAAGGAGAAGGGCGGCGAGGAGGACGAGGAGTTCGAGGAGAACCTGCTGGACGAGCGTTTCCTGGACTATCCGCCCCTGGCGCTGGAGCAGAGCGGCCGCACCGTGGTGCTGATGGCCGCGGCGGCCATGAAAAACCTGAACCGCTCCATTGAACTGTTCACCACCTTCAGTGGGGAGAAATATGAGAAGATTCTGGGCCGGGAAAACGTGGTGGACCGCTATGAGGACAAGCTGGGCAACTATCTGTTCCACTTGAACAGCCGGGGGCTCAACGAACGGGAGACGCTGATCAGCTCCCACTATCTCCACTGTCTCACCGACCTGGAGCGGATTTCCGACCACGCGGTGAACCTGGCGGATTTGGCCAAGGAGATGGACGGCAAGAGCGTCTCCTTCTCCCCTGACGGGCTGGAGGACATGAACCATTCCGCCGGCGCGGTGCAGGAGATCGCCGATCTGGCCCAGCAGGCCCTGGTTCGGGAGGACATCGAGGTGGCCCTGCAGGTGGAGCCCTTGGAAGAGGTCATCAGCACCATGCTGGAGGGCATGAAGCTGCGCCACATCCGGCGGCTGCAAAACGGCGTGTGCACGCTGGAGATGGGCTTTATCATCAACGACCTGATGAACAACTTCGAGCGTGTGGCCGCCCACTGCTCCAACGTGGCTCTGGCGGTGCTGGAGCTGCGTTACGCCGACCTTCAATTCCACAACTACGCCAGGGGCGTGCGGCAGGGCGATCAGCCGGAGTTCCGCCGTTGGCTGGCATTCTATCAGAAGAAGTATCTCCGTGCCGCCCCGTCCGAACAATCGTAAGACCGCGCCCGGGCCGTCATGGCCCGGGCGTTTATAATGCGCGAATTCTGAATTCCCTATTGTATTTTCCCGCGGGGCTATGTATAATGGTGCAAAGCCCTATGGGACTTTGTTCGTGCTGTGTTTCAGCACGAATAAATGTACTCCAAACAGAGGGGGAACGCCTATGGCCGACAGCCCGCCGGGGAAACGGCCCGCCGCGCGACGCGCCTAAAGGCGGTGGGTGACACGCAAGGCGCAATGGCAAACCATGGGAAACTGTGGGACGCAAAGCCAGAGACTACGGCGCGGGATTCCGCGCTACGTCCGTTCGGTTGCATGGCAAACCGCGGGAAACCGTGGGACGCAAAACCAGAGGCTAAGGGGCGCGCTGGCCTTCTGGCTCCCATAGCGGAGGGAAGCTAAACGCCCTAAGCTCGTTCGGTTACCGGATACCTTTGCGTCCGAAATATGCAAAGAAAGGAAGAAGAACATGAAGTTTTGGAAAAAGACCCTGTCCGTAGGCCTGTCGCTGGCTATGTGCGCCAGCATGGTGGCCCCCGCGCTCGCGGCGACGCTCGACGATTTACAGACTGCCATCGGCGGCGAGTCCGTCTACCAGGATGGCCAGAATGCCGACAGCACCACTGAGGGCGCTGACAAGTTCAAAATCGAGTCTTCTGTGGACGAGGACGGCAAGGTCAATGTCACCCTCTGGGAAGACGTAGAGTATGACCGGAAAGATGGCACAACGGGCGTCGTGATTGACGGCGATGTCACCATCAACATGAACGACCAGAACATCCTTGGCCCGACGGATGGTGACGTGATCACCGTGGAGGAAGACGCCAGCCTGACCATCAACGGCGGTGCTGAAGCCGAGGAGCCCGCCGAGGAGGGGCAGAAGAACACCATCACCGGCAACGTAAAGAACGACGGTGAAATCGCTGCTGACGGTATCACCCTTGAGGGCGATATAGACAACAACGGCACTCTTGATGTGGAGGAGAGCACCATCATCGGCGATGTGGACAACAGCGGCACGTTTGACCTGGCCGCCAGCACCCTTGTCGGCAATGTGACAGGCAACGGCTCGTTCACCCCGGCCAACAGCACCATTAAGAGCGATCACCCCACCCTGCCCGAAAGCTACGAATGGCATACCATTGATTTCACCACCAAGTATATTGTCAACAATGGTGATGGTAGTGGAAACAAAGAGATGGACTATTGGGCCACTGTCGCCATCGATCAGGGTCTGACATTCTCCTACTCCTATGTGATCGGCGGTGTGACCTATGAGGGCACGCTGGTTCCCTTCAAGGGCACAGTGGATGAGAATGGCACCATATGGGGCGCCGGGGTAGGCGAGCGCCAGCTGACGGTGCCGGTCAAAGCCGGTGAGGATACCGTTGTCACGGTGAAGATTAACGGCCTGAAGGATGGCACCTATGACTGGTGGACTGCGATGTACGACATGGGCTTTGGCTACGCGACGACTGATGACTATTTCATCATCCCCGTGGGAACGGACATCCAGCGGTTCACGATGTGGAACTATTACAAGGAGCCCGTAGAGCAGCAGCCCGTTGTTACAGACCGCCAGGTCGACATCAAAGTCTCGTTTGAGAAGTATATGCCCGGTGCGGAAGACGCTAAGGTCGAGAGCTCTTTCGATCTGAGCGCGATCAGCAAGAACTACACGCTGACGTACAGCTATGTTGACCCGGAGAGCGGCGAGACTGTGACTAAGGATCTGACGGTGGCGGGCGCTGGTACGGAGACCATTGATAGTTGGAAGTATGAAGGGGTGCAGGATCATTTCTTCACCTGGAATATCAGTGTCCCCGTGGGCGTGGACGGCATCTATCTGTCCCTTGAGCAGAGCAATTACGATATTGAGGGGTATGAGTGGCAGGAACTGATTGGCACCAACGCAGATTGGAAAGACGGCCTTTTGTTTGTCTCTCTTGACGGCAACCCTGCGGTCACATACCTGTATAATGTGTACGCCGTTCCCACCCCCGAGGAGCCCGAAATCCCCGACATCCCCACTCCCCCCACTACCGAGATCGACGACGTGGACGTGCCTCTGGCGGGCCTGTTCACCCGTGCGGACGCCATCGGCTACCTGTGGGAGCAGAGCGGCAGCCCCGAGTGGGAGCTGT
>CAMWRX010000108.1 GCA_947176765.1 uncultured bacterium | reverse complement strand
CACGAAAGCCCAACGAAGTGGGTTTCGTGGGGAAAGGAGGAGCAAGGGAGCGAAACAGATGCCCGCCGAAAGGCGGGCGGAGTGGAGCGGACTTTGCGACGACGTGCTATGTCCGTTCGGTTGCATGGCAAACCGCGGGAAACCGTGGGACGCAAAACCAGAGGCTAAGGGGCGCGCTGGCCCTCTGGCTCCTATAGCAGGGGGAAGTTAAACGCCCTAAGCTCGTTCGGTTACCGGATACCTTTGCGTCCGAAACTGCAAAGAAAGGAAGAAGAACATGAGGCTTTGGAAAAAGACCCTGTCTGTAGGCCTGTCCCTGGTCATGTGCGCCAGCATGGTGGCCCCTGGATTCGCAGCCAGCTTCGCTGAGCTGCAAGGAGCCATTAATACCGGCAAATCCGTGTATCAGGAGGACGGAACCACCTATAAGATCGAGGCGTCCACGGACGACACCGGCGCGGTCAACGTCAAGCTCTACGAGAAGGTCAAGTATGAGGAGAACGAAGACCCCAAGACCATCACAATTCTCGAGGGGAAAAACGTCACCATTGACCTGAACGGCAACGACATTGATGGCCAAGGTAAGTCCGGTACTTCCGTGATCACGATCAACAAGGGCGGTGAGCTGACCCTGACGGACAGCACCGCCAAATGGGTGGAAGACGAGGCCGGGGACAAGACCCTTGCGTCCGGCGCGATTACCGGGGGCCGCTTCACGGCTGGGTTCCAAAATGGAGGCGGCGTGAACAACAGTGGCACGCTCAACATGGAAAATTGTGCCATAAGAGATAACACGGCTCGCCAGAGCGGCGGCGGCGTGTACAACACGGGCACGGTCAACATGGAAAATTGTGTCATAGAGGGCAACACGGCCAGCAATGCCTACGGCGGCGGCGTGTACAACGAGGGCACGCTCAACATGGAAAATTGTGTCATAGAGGGCAACACGGCCAACATCGGCGGCGGCGTGTACAACATGGGTAATGCGCTCAAAGGCGGCACGGTCAACATGGAAAATTGTGTCATAGAGGGCAACAAGGCTATCACCGGCGGCGGCGTGTACAACAACCGCAGCACGTTCAACATGGAAAGTAGTGTCGTAAAGGACAACACGGGCGGCGGCGTGTACAACACTGGCGCGTTCAACATGAACGATAGTGTTATAGAGGGCAACACGGCCTCCAGCGGCGGCGGCGTGTATAACTGGGACACAGGCGTGCTCAAAATTGAAGACAGTGTCATAAAGGACAACACGGCCACAGGCACCGGTGGCGGCGGCGGCGTGCTTAACCGCGCTGAGATCAACATGAAAAATAGCGTCATAGAGGGAAACAAGACCACAGGCAGCAAGGAGAACGGCGGCGGCGTGAACAACTGGGGCACGTTCAACATGGAAAGTGGTGTCATAAAGGACAACACGGCCACAGGCAGCGGCGGCGGCGTGTTTAACAAGAGCAGCAGTAGCGTGCTCAAAATTGAAGATGGCGTTATTGAGGGCAACACGGCCACCAGCGGCGGCGGCGTGTACGTCAATGGCACGCTCAACATGATGAATGGCGATATTGAGGGTAACACGGCGGCCAAAGACGGCGGCGGCGTGTATGTCAAGAGCGGCACGTTCAACATGGCGAATGGCGATATTAAGGGTAATACGGCCGGGCAGGGCGCCGATATTTATTGCAAAAAACCTGTGGATATGCTCGACCTTCCCGACGATTCGCTGTGGGACAACGAAAAAGGCGACAATGTATACTCGGGGGAAAAGCTGGAAACTGTCAAGACAGCGACCTACCTGAAGCACCATGAGCACAGCTTCAAGACCGAGGAGGTCACGAAGCAGCCCACCTGCACGGAAGAGGGCACGATGGTAGGCTACGGGTGCAGCTGCGAACCGATCGTCGAAAAGACCATCCCCGTCGTAGACCACACCCCCGGCGATCCGGTTGAGGAGAACAGGGTGGAGCCCCAGGTGGGCGAAGCCGGTTCCTATGACGAGGTGTTCTACTGCGCCGTATGCGGCGAGGAACTGAGCCGCAAGGCAAAGACCCTTGACGCCCTGTCTGCTACCGACCCCGTGACCACCACCCCCACCACCGAGATCGACGACGTGGAAGTGCCTCTGGCCGCTGGCCCCGTGACCCGCGCGGAGTTCATTGACTACCTGTGGCGTCACGAGGGTAAGCCCGCCAACAACCGCGTGTGTACTTTCGCCGACGTGTCCGCCGACCACGAGTACATTCTGGCCCTGGCCTGGGCTGAGCGGAACGGGATCGCCGAGGCCGACGAGGACGGCAATTTCCAGCCCGACGAGCTGGTCACCGTGGGCGCTGTCCGGGAGTTCCTGGGCAACTTCGCCCGTGTGTTTGGCATGGACGTGGACGTGTACGCCCTGACCACCTTGACCGGCGAGGACGACGAGGCTGCGCTGAACTGCGACGAGATTCTGGCCGAGTTCTTCGGCGGGGAGCTGGCCGAACAGGCGGCGTAAGCCAAGAAATACCCCAGCGATGTTCTAAAAAGGGCAAACCATTGGAAACAATGGGACGCAAAGCCAGAGACTACGGCGCGGGATTCCGCGCTATGTCCGTTCGGTTGCGTGGCAAATTACGGGAAACCGTAAGACGCAAAACCAGAGGCTAAGGGGCGCGCTGGCCCTCTGGCTCCCATAGCGGGGGAAGCTGAAAAACGCCCTAAGCTCGTTCGGTTACCGGATACCTTTGCGTCCGGAATATGCAAAGAAAGGAAGAAAAAACCATGAAGAAACTGAGCAAGATTTTGTCTGTAGGCCTGTCCCTGGTCATGTGCGCCAGCATGGTGGCCCCCGGATTCGCGGCCAGCTTCGCCGATTTGCAGAATGCGATCGACACCGGTGAGGATCAGTATAATGACGCTGGTAACATCAGCATCGGGGCGTCCAAGGACGACGCCGGCGCGGTCAACGTCACGCTCTACGAGAAAGTCGTGTTTGACGCTGGAAAGGACACCGGCAGCGGGTTTGTTGTTGAAGGCAGCTATCAGGGCACCCAGCAGAATCTCAACCTGACAGCCGGCATCGTGATTGATACAGATGTTGCCATCGACCTGAACGGCTACGACATTGACGGCGACGGCAAGGTCGGTTCCGTGATCAAGATCGATGAGGGCGGCGAGCTGACCCTGACGGACAGCACCGCGACAGGCTCCGCCGAGGAGGGTACCTATGAGTCCGGCGCCATTACCGGCGGTGTTAAGGGCGGCGGCGTCTACAACGAGGGCAACTTCACGATGGACGGCGGCAGGATTGCGGAGAACGAGGGAACCAGCTCGTGGTTGTTCGACCAGCACGTGGCCGGCGGCGTCACTAACGCGGACGGCGGCACCTTCACCATGAACGACGGCACCATTGAGGACAACAAAGGCACAGGCTCGGAGTCAGCCGGCGGCGTCTACAACGGCGAGGAGAGTAAGTTCACCATGAACGGCGGCGCGATTGAGGACAACACGAGCCGCCAAGAGGGGGCCGGCGGTGTCTACAACCAGGGCGGCACGTTCACGATGAATGGCGGCACGATCAAGGGCAACGAGGACAGCTCCGTCGGGGCCGGCGGCGTCAAGAACGAGTACGGCACGTTCACCATGACGGACGGTACCATCGAGGGCAACAGCGGCCGCTATGCCGGCGGCGTCTGGAACCGCTGGGACAGTACGTTCAACATGGAGGGCGGCACCATCGAGGGCAATGTGAGCCTGTATTCCGGCGGCGTCATGAACGGCTTGCAGAGCAGCCAGGACACCGAAACCAAGACCACGTTCAATATGAGCGGCAACGCCAGTATTACGGGGAACGTGGGAGTGATGGAAGGCGGCGGTCTTGAGAGCCATGGCGGTACGGTCAATATGAGCGGCAACGCCAGCATTACGGGCAACGCGTCCCTGAGCGGCGGCGGTGTTATCATCAGATTAGGCGAGATTACGATGACCGATAACGCCACCATCGCGGACAACACAGCTGCCGGTGGCGCTGGTGTCATACTCGACGCGAAATCCGCGCTTATCATGAAAGACAATGCCAGTATTGAAAAGAACAACGCCTCCCTCACCAAGTACATCGCTATCCTTGAGGACACTGAGGTGAACAGCGAATCGCAATCCTATGTGAATGCTTATATCAACCCGCTGAAAGGAAAAGCTGACACAGGCAGGGGCGGCGGCGTTTACGTTGTCACCGGCAACGTCAAGTTGACCATGAGCGACAAAGCCAAAATCCGGAACAACACGGCGGCCCATATGGGCGATGATATTTGTACTTATGATCCGGCAACTGTGAGCTTGGTGGAGTTTAATCTGATCAAGGATTCCCAGTGGAAGCTGGATAACCCCGTTGACCGCGAGGAGGGCGCCGAGGAGCAGATGTTCCTGGGTCAGGACACCAGATCGTTCGATGCGAGAAAGACTGCTGTGAAGTATGTACTGGTCGATAGCAGTCCCAGCAGGCTGCAGTGGATGTACGGCCTGACGTTCTGTGGGCCGGACGACGAGCCCGTGGTCGATCCCGACCCTGATCCTGATCCCAATCCCAACCCCGACCCCGATCCCAACCCTGTGCCCAACCTGTCTCTTATAAACAACAGACGCTGCCGCCGAAAAGAGAGGTGTA
>CAMWRX010000107.1 GCA_947176765.1 uncultured bacterium | reverse complement strand
CCGTTTTTTCCCCCGAAAAAATCCCGGGACAGCAGCACGGACCCCGCCAGCAGCCCGCCGCCCGCAATGGCCGCGAGGCCGGGGCGGGCGGTGATGTGGGCGGGGGTGGGCTCGCCCAGGCTTTCCAGCCACTCCATGCCCCCCAGCGGGCCGAGGAACAGAACGCCCAGGAGTACGATACCGCCCATCAGGACGAACAGCGCGATCCGGGCCTGCTCCGGGCCGAATTTGTACAGGAAGGGCAGCATGACGGAGTTCACCAGCACCGCGATCAGGCCGCACACCGCGCAGGTGGCCAGATAGGAGCTGGGTTCCTCAAGCTTCCCCGCGGCGAACATGGCGCCGCCAATGACGAACTCCAGAAGGACGCTGAACAGGCACAGGAGCAGGACGCAAAGATACCGGGCGGCCACGGTTTTGGTGCGGCCCACCGGCAGAGCCAGGCCGTAGGTGTCCCACTTGGCCTGCTTGTCATAGGCAAAGACGTTCATGGGCAGCATGGCCGTCAGCACCATGATGAACCCGCCCACAAACTCCGGCGACCATACCCCAGTGAAAGCCAGCCCCCCGTAGAGGACGATAAACAGCAGATAGGTGCGCATATTTTTGCGCAGAATGAGAAAATCCTTCAGCATCAGCCCGGTCATGCCTTCTCCCCCTTTACCACGAATACCATCAGCTCGTCCAGCGTCACCGGTTCCACCGTCAGGCGGGGGTAGGTGCGCTTGAAGTCATTCTTATGCCGGATAAGGGCCTCGGTGGAATACTGGCTTTTCCGGGTGGCGACAATGTAGCCCTTGTCCACCTGATCCAGATCGGCCTTGGTGCACACAAGCCGGCCATAAGTCTCCAGCAGCCGGTCTTTTTCATCGCACATCAGCAGCTTGCCCTGGTGGAGATAGGCGATGTAGTCCGCCACCTTTTCCAAATCGGAGGTGATATGGCTGGAAATGAGGATGGCGTGGTCCTCGTCGGAGACGAAGGCCAGGAACTCGTCCAGGATCTCGTCCCGCACCACCGGGTCCAGGCCCGCCGTGGCCTCGTCCAGCAGCAACAGGCGGGGCTTATGGGCCAGCGCCGCCGCCAGGGACAGTTTCATCCGCATACCACGGGACAGTTCCTTGATGTTCTTTGCCCCGGCCAGGCCGAATTTGTCCAGGTAGTCCGCAAACAGCCCCTTGTCCCAGCCCTTGTACACATGGCTCAAGACGCTGTTCACGTCCTTCACCCGCAGGTACTCGGAGAAAAAGCAGTCGTCCATGACGATGCCGATGTCCTCCTTGGCGTGGTCGTGGTCGGTGCCCAGCAGGGTGACGCTGCCGCCGCTGGGCTTGACGATGCCCAGCATGGATTTGATGAGGGTGGTCTTGCCCGCGCCGTTTTCCCCGATGAGGCCCAGGATGGAACCGCCGGGAACGGTCAGGTCGATGGGGCCAAGGGTAAAGGTCTTGTATTCCTTCACCAGCCCCTTGAGTTCAATACAATTAGTCATAAGTCAGTCCTCATTATACAACGTGTTTAGCATTTCGGTGAGTTCGTCCAGGCCCACGGCCCCCGCCCGGGCGGCGTCTACCGCCTGGGACAGGTGCTCCTCGATCTGGCAGAGGACAGCCTCCCGCCGGGTCTCCCGGTTCTGGGCGGCCACAAAGCAGCCCTTGCCGGGGACGGTGGAGAGGAAGCCCTCCCGCTCCAGCTCTTCATAGGCCCGTTTGGTGGTGATGACGGAGATGCGCAGGTCGCGGGCCAGCAGCCGCATGGAGGGCAGGGCCTCGCCCTCGGGAAGCTGGCCGGAAAGGATGAGCCCTTTCATTTGGCGGACGATCTGCTCATAGATCGGCACGCCGGAGGAATTGCTGATGATGATGTCCATGGTACACCTCTTGGGGAGCCCGCTCGTCAGCGGCCTCCAAAATATTGTATATATACGATATACACAGTATAGACGGCCTGTGCCCGTTTGTCAATAGGGGAGGGCAAAAAAGTTTGCGGAAAATAAAACCAGCCGCCTCCATATAGGAAGTGGCTGGTTGTCGGGCAGAAATCTTTCAGATTTAAACAGGGGTGGTCAGCGGGCTTAGAGCTCTTTTTGGTTACTTTTTCTCGCGAGAAAAAGTAACTCAGCGGTGCTTGCCCATGAAGAACAGGGCCACGCACCCCGGCCCGGTGTGGGCGCCGATAACGGGGCCGATGGAGTTGATGATGATCTCCTTCGTGCCATAGCGCGCCTTGATCTCGTCTGCCACAAACTGGGCGTCCTCGATGCAGTCGCTGTTGCTGATGAACATGGTCTGGGCGGCGGGGTCGTCGGCCAGCTCGCCCACCTTGTCCACCAGGGCCTTGAGGGACGCCTTGCGGCCCCGGGCGGTGTCCACCTTGATGAGGTGGCCTTCGTTGTCCACGTGCATGACGGGCTTGATCTGGAGCATGGTGCCCACCACGGCGGTGGCGGCGGACACCCGTCCGCCCTTCTTCAGGAAGAACAGGTCGTTGACGGTGAACCAGTGGCACTGGTTGAGCTTGTTGGCCTCCACCCAGTCCCGAACCTCTTCGATGGACTTGCCCGCTTGGCGCAGCTTGCCCGCCTGGTACACCAGCATCCCCTGGCCCAGGGAGGCGCACAGGGTGTCCACGGCGTACACCTTGCGGTCGGGGTACTGCTCCGCCAGCTCGTCCGCGGCAATTTTGAAGGAGTTGTAGGTGGTGGACAGCCCCGAGGAGAAGGCCAGCACCAGTACGTCCTTCCCCTGCTTCAAGACAGCCTCAATGGCGTCGGTGGCCTCGCCCACGTTGACGGCGTTGGTGGTGGCCATCAGGCCCTCCTTCTGCTTGCCGTAGAACGTCTCGGGGGACATCTCGCGGTTATCCGGGTAATTCCGATAGGTCCTGTTGTCCATGATGAAGGCCAGGGGGAGCACTTCCAGCTCCAACTCCTTCACCAGGCTGTCGGGCAGGTCGCAGGACGAATCGGTGATGATGACATAATTGCTCATGGTCAGTTCCTCCAAAGCTAAAATTGATATAAGATTTGCCTAAGACAATTTCCGCCCATCAGAAAAGGCGGTCAAGCTGCGTTTACATATCTGCCCAATAGTGGTTCATATCTGAAAACAACTGATATTCAAGCGTTTTTGCGGAGAGCTCCAAGGAGAGCTTCTCTCCCTGTCCGACCTCTGCCACCACTTGGCGAAGCTTTTCTGTCAATTCTGCGGTGACCGTCCCCGGCCGAAAGTAGGCCACGGTTACATGGGGCGTAAGCGGGTAGTCCAGAGGGGTAATCTCTTGAAACAGTTCGTAATAGGCCATCAGCCTCGCGCAGCTTGTCTCGTCGGCGGGGGCGAATCCCAAAACCATACTGGTATTTACCATGTTAAACAGCGCTGTCGAGCGGAGGCGGATCGTCTCACTCTTTTCTGAGATCTGTTTCAGGCACTTCAAGGCCGGTTCCCGCACGCGGGCAATGCGGTTACTCAGATCTTGGGCGGGTGTTCCGCTCAGCAGATCATGCAGCGTAATATGAAAGGACGATGCCTCCAGCGGTTCCGCCAGCGCGGGGCCGCAGAGCTGGTACAGCCGTTTCTGGATCAAGCCAATCTGCCGCTGGATATGCTCCGGGAGGGGAAACACCACAGTGTTCCCCATAAACGGCTCCATTTTTCCGCCAATTCCCACTTTCAAGGGTAGGTTGGCGTTGGTTTCAAATCCGTGGTTGTGCGGCAGACTGTCTGAAACAAATCCGGAGGTACGGGCCTGGAACGCGGAAAGACTTTCTAATTCTTTCATTGTGCGCTTGTCACTTCTTTTTCTTGAGAAGATCCTCATGTCCTGTGCGCTGGGCCAGGATGGCCAGGGTTCTGTGGGCGGCAAGCCCATAGGCGTAGCTGCGCATGGCCAGGTCCAGCACCAGCTTGGGCAGGTCGTGGTCGGTCACGTCCTCGTCAATGTGCTCGGCGGTGCCCGTCATGGCCTCGTTCAGATAGCGGCAGAAATACTCGTACTGCTTGTCCGGCGACCGCATCTCCCGGCCCACGGTGGTCAGCACTTTCATCTCCCGCACCGACATGACCTGTTTCAAGGCGCTGATGGCGGTGAGGTAAGCCAGATGCTCCTGGCCGTATTTTTTCCCATTGGCCCGCTCCACCAAACCGTCCTTGATATAATTGTTGATCATGGCGGAGGTGAGGGGGTCGCCGTCGCCAATGGAGATCATCTGCCGGGACAGGTAGGACACCACCTGATCCATGTACAGCGGGATGTCGGGCAGCTCGTCCCAGCCGTCTGGGCGCTGATCGGTCAGCTGCTGCTTCAGTTCGGCCAGCTCCTCCATGAAAAGTCCCTCCAATCTGATAGCTGGAATTATATCACATCGTTTTGGGGACGTAAAGAGGAAAGCGCAAAAAAAGCCCCCGCCGAAGCGGGGGCTTTCGCCTGCGAGGCTCAGTTGTTGTAGGCCCGGTAGAGGAACGCCGCGATTTCGCCGCGATTGCACACCCTGTCCGGGGCGAAGGTGCCGCTGCCGCCGTAGCCCTTGGTCACGCCCTTGTTCACGGCCCAGGATACCGCGTCGGCATAGGACGCGCCGGCGGCCACATCGGAGAAGCTGGCGGCCGTTTTGGCTTCCTGCTTGCCCAGGGCCTGCCAGATATACTGCACGGCCTGGGCGCGGGTGCACA
>CAMWRX010000106.1 GCA_947176765.1 uncultured bacterium | reverse complement strand
GAGGAGGTGGCCCGGTTCCACGGCTACAACAACATCCCCAACACCCTCATGCGGGGCCAGACCACCCAGGGGGGCTACTCCCCGGTGCAGAAGCTGGAGAACCGGCTGGGCGAGCTGTGCCGCGCCTGCGGGTACAGCGAGATCATCACCTATTCCTTCATCTCCCCCTCCTACTACGATAAGATTTTGTGGCCGGAGGACGATTTCCGCCGGAATTCCTTCAAAATTTTGAACCCCTTGGGGGAGGACACCTCCATCATGCGCACCACCACCCTGCCCTCCATGCTGGAAATCCTGACCCGCAATTGCAATTACCGCAACAAGTCCGCGTGGCTGTATGAGCTGGGCCGCATCTACCAGCCCGGCGGCGAGGAGGGCCTTGCCAACGAGACGAAGATCCTGACCCTGGGCGCTTACGGGAACGGCATGGACTTCTTCACCATGAAGGGGACCATCGAGGCCATTTTGAAGGATACCCGGGCGAAGGACATCCGCTTTGAACCCTGCGCCGAGGACCACTCCTATCACCCCGGGCGCTGCGCCGAGGTGTGGAGCGGCGACGACTGCATCGGCGTGTTCGGTCAGATCCACCCGCAGGCGGCTCAGAACTACGGCGTGGACGTGGAGCTGTACTGCGCGGAGCTGAGCTTTGACGTGCTTCTGGTCACCCACGGCACCGACCCGGAGTACGCCCCCCTGCCCAAGTTCCCCGCCGTCACCCGGGACATCGCCGTGGTGTGCGAGGAGGCCGTCACCGTGGGCGCGCTGGAAGCGGCCATCCGCAAGGGCGCGAAGGGCCTGCTGAAGGACGCGGCCCTGTTCGACATCTACCGGGGCAAGGGCGTGGCCGAGGGCAAGAAGTCCGTGGCTTTCAACCTGACGCTCCGGGCGGACGACCGCTCCCTCACCGGCGAGGAGGCGGACGCGGACGTGAAGAGTATCCTGGAAACGCTGGAGAAGGACTGCGGCGCGATTTTGCGCTAACAACGCACAATTCAGAAGGGCGGGGCGGAGACGCCCCGCCCTTTTTGTCCTTGTATGACAAGCATGGCGCTATGAAGCAAATGGCTTTGAGAATCCCTATATGAAAAGTGGAGCGGGATAGCAGCCTATCCCGCTCCACTTCATGTTAAGAGCGCCGCGCGATTATTTCGCGGGGATATTCAGGACCTGACCGATCCGGATAAAGTTAGGATCTTTGATGGCGTCCTTGTTGGCCTCGTAGATCTGGCGCCACAGGGAACCGGAGCCATACTGCTTCTGGGCGATCTTCCACAGGGAGTCGCCGGCAATGACCACATAGGTGGTGGAGCTGGCGGGCTCGGCGGGAGCGGGCTCGACAGGAGCGGGCTCGACAGGAGCGGGCTCGACAGGAGCGGGCTCGGGCTCAACCTCGGCGTTCAGGACCTTGACGCGGCCGGCGCCGGTGGGATCTTCATAGTTGAGCAGATAGTTCTCGTAGGTGGCCAGAGGGCTGTTGGCGCTGGAGATGACCTTGTCGGTAAAGGCGCCGACATAGGAGGCCATGGCCAGATAGTCCTCGGAGGTGCCGTCCAGCACCTTCTCGGCATTACCGAACATATTGAAGCCGTCGCCGCAGTTCAGCAGGGTGTAGTTGGTGCCGGCCATGGTGTAGGTCTTGTCCAGCTCCAGAGGCTCGTAGGTGCCGCTCTCCTTGTCGTAGACCTTGACGTTGGTCACGCGGTACGCGTCGGGACCGGCCAGCCACACGTTCTTGTCGTCGGTCTGGACGGTGTTGGGCACGGACAGGTCGATCTCGTAGGTCAGGCCGGCCACCTGCAGGAAGCCGCCGTTCTCCTTGGAGTGATCCGCAGAGACAAAGCGGGCGCCGAACTCCAGGGCGTCCAGCACGGCCTGGCCGTCCACCTTGACCACGCACAGGACGTTGCCGAAGGTGTTGATGGTCTTGCAGGTCTGATAGCTCCACGTGCCGGCCGCCGCGTTGGCGCGGATGCCGCCGCCGTTCATGATGGCCAGGTCACAGTCCAGACCGGCCACCTCGTTGGAGTACCAGTAATAGGCGTCGGCGTTCAGGTCGCCCAGGTTGGTCTCAGCCATGCGCACGGCGCGGTCGCTGGTGTTGGGGAAGTTGACGGTGAAGTCGATCTCGCTGGAGGCGACCTGCTTGCCCAGCAGCTCGTTCACCTCGGAAATCCACGCGTCCTCGATGGCCTTGACGTCGGCGTCGGGGGTGACGTCGGCCAGGTCGTCAGAGGAGAGCAGCTGCGTGGTGATGGCGCCGTCGGCGGAAATGGTCATCTGGCCGAGAGCGCTCAGATAAGAGCCGGTCTGGGTCAGGACGACGGTGTTGCCGGCCTTGTCCTTGACTTCCTTCATGGGGACTTTGCTGTGGGAGTGGCCGTCAATGAAGGCATCCAGGCCGGTGGTGTTCGCGATGACATCCTCGGAGGTCCAGGGCTGGGAGGAGGGGTCGGAGCCCAGGTGAGCCAGGGCGATCACGACGTCGGCCTCCTTGGAGGCGGCATCAATGGCGGTCTGCACGGCGGCGTACAGGGCGGCGCCGTCATTGCCGCCGGCGATGCCGTAGATGTAGTTGCCGTTTCCATCCTGGAAATAAGCGGGGGTGGACTTGGTGAAGGACTCGGGGGTGGTGATGCCGATGAAGGCGATCTTGGTGCCGGCCACCTCAAAAACCTTGTAGCTGTCCAGCACGCTGTCACCGGCCACGCCGTCCTTCTCATGGTAGAAGTTGCAGGAGACATAGGGGAACTCAGCCCAGTCAACGGCGTTCATGCAGCCCTGCATCCCGTAGTCGAACTCGTGGTTGCCCAGGGTGGCCAGGTCATAGCCGGCGGCGTTCATCAGCTTGATGATGGTGGCGCCGCTGTCCATGCCGCCGAAGGCGGTGCCCTGGATGTGGTCGCCCGCGTCCACCAGGAGGACGTTGTCCAGCGTGTCCCGGTAAGCGGACACCAGGGAGTAGGTCAGATCCTTGTCGAGGTAGGTGTGGACGTCGTTGGTATACAGCACCACGATGTCGCCGCTCTCCGTCCCCTCTGACGCGGGAGCCGCCATCGCCGGGACAGCCATGGCGATGACCATGACCAGCGACAGCAGCAGCGAGAGGAGCTTCTTGCTTGCTTTCATTCGAATTCCACCTTTCTGCTTCTCTTCTTTTGTTCACAAAGATTGTGACAAACTCAGCATAGCATTTTTTTCCTGGACTTTCAAGGTGAAAACACGAAAAAACCGCATAGATTCGCGGACAATATTTCGGCCGTGGGATATGGGGGCCATCCCCTGTGATTTTGGCAGCGCCCCGCCTGCTGCCTATCCCGGATGCGGGGCCGGCTTTTTCCGCATGGAGCGGCACTGGAGGCTTGACGGTTTGTTTCCAATCCGATATAATGATACCGAACATTTGAACGAAAGGGGGCGGGGTTATCGGTATGGATCCAAGAAAAGTTGCGGCGGAATGGTTATACAATACCGTGTTTAAAGAGGAAGCAATCCGGCCCCGTGCCCCTAAGCCCGCCGAACGCGTCCCGCAGGTGATCCGCGCCGCCCGTTCCCTGGAAACCGGAATCCATCAGAGTTGGCAGTCCCGGGAATCTCTGTTCATGAAGCAGGGGAAGCTGCTGGCGGGCTACGAGGACGATTACGAATATGGCGGCAGCGTTCAATGCTACTACCCCACCTACCAGTCCCTGACGGACCGGCAGCTGCGCGGCTACTTCTCCTGGCGGACAAAGCTGCGCCACGGGGATGTCTGCGAGGCCCCGCTGTCCTTCGCCTTCCTCTATATCTATGAACTCATCAACCAGATCGGCGTCGTGGACCCCATGGACGGATACCGCAGGCTGGCGCGGTTCCGGGATGCTTACGGCCAGATCGACAGCCATATCCTCTCATATTTGAACCGGTGGCTCACGGATTATGTGATCTACTACGGGCTGGATCGGGAGCTTTTGTCCGACACGCCCCCGGTGATCCGGGAGCGGAGCATCGCTGTGCTGGAGCATATTCAGGAGCGGGATGCCGCCGGGATTATGGACGCGGTGAAGGGGCTTTCCAGCTGGCTGGAGCGCTCCAAATTCTACGGGTCATACCGGGATGACATGGATACGGTGATTGTCCGGGTGCTGCGGCGGGTGTCCGCCCACTATGCCGCCCGGTGTAAAAAGACCATGGCAGAACAATATTTTGGCAGTTACAGCCAGTGTCAGGTGAGCTTGTTTGACACTGCTGTCTTTTGCGACCCGTTGAAACGGCGGAACTATGAATACGCCGTGGATGAGCGGTGCGTCTACTCCTGTAAAAACGGCCTCTGGTTCGCCCAGAAGCGCGCCGCCGCGCCCGGCTCCGGCGGGAAGCTGGACGATCTGCTGAAAACCATCGACTCCGTCATGCGCCAGGAACTTGACTACCCCCACCCGGTCAAATCCAAAACGGAGACCAAGTGGCTCCTCCGGCTCATACAGGAGGAGGTTCAGAAGCTTTCGGCGGAGAAAAAGGCCGCTGAGGAGAGGAAGATCACCATCGACTACGGGCGGCTCACCAAAATCCGCCAGGACGCCGCCATGACCCAGGAAAAGCTGATCGTGGACGAGGAAATGGACCTCCCGGAGGGATCTGTCCCGCAGGAGCCCGCCCCCTGGGGGCAGGAGCCGGAGCAGCTCTCCCTGCTGGCCCCGCCCCAGGCAGAACC
>CAMWRX010000105.1 GCA_947176765.1 uncultured bacterium | reverse complement strand
GGGGAGGACTCCAAATCCGGCTTCACCCCAGAGGAAGCCCCGGATGCCGCCAAGCTGGCCGGGGAGCTGGGCGGCGTCCGGCTGCGGGGGCTGATGTGCATCCCTCCCGCCGCGGTCAATCCGGGGGACAACCTTCCATTTTTTCAAAAATTACATCAGTTGGCTGTTGACATAAGACGGGAAATAGTCCATAATGGTGAAGATATGGACGTGCTTTCCATGGGGATGAGCGGCGACTATGCGGATGCTGTCGCCGCGGGCTCCACTTGCGTCCGGGTGGGTTCCGCCTTGTTTGGCCCGCGCCCGCCTATGTTATCTACTCACGATTGAAGGGAGACTCGTCTATATGAGCTTATTTGATGAACTTAAGCGTCTCGCCCGCCCCTACGAGGACGAGGATGAGGATGATTATGAAGAGGACTTCACCCCGGTAAACAACGTCAAGGATATGCCCCGGGATCGGGACCGCGACCGTGACCGCGATATCGACCGCCGCAGCAACAAGGTGGTCAACATCCACACCACCACCCAGCTCCAGGTGGTGCTGGTCAGCCCCTCCCGGTTCGAGAACGCCTCGGAGATCGCCGATCACCTGCGGGACAAGCGCACCGTGGTGCTCAATTTGGAGCAGACGGACAAGAACATTGCCCGCCGCCTCATCGACTTTTTGTCCGGCGTGGCCTATGCCAACGAGGGCACCATCAAGAAGGTGGCTCTGTCCACCTACATCATCACCCCCTATAACGTGGAGATTCTGGGCGATCTCATCGACGAGCTGGAAAATAACGGCCTGTATTTCTGAGACAAGGGGGAAACTGATCCATGATGACTCCGCAGGAGGTGGCCAGCCACTCCTTTGCCAAGGCGACCTTGGGTGGCTACAACTTGGCCCAGGTGGACGAGTTTTTGGACGCGCTCACCGAGGACTATACCGCCCTGTACAATGAAAACGCCATTTTGAAGAACAAGCTGAAGGTGCTGTCCGACAAGGTGGAGGAATACCGGGCCACCGAGGAGACCATGCGCAAGACCCTGCTGGCCGCCCAGCAGATGGCGGAGTCCATGATGGACGAGGCCAAACGTAAGCGGGACGAGCTGATCGGCGACGCCGAGCAGGGCGCTCAGCAGCGCATGACGGAGCTGGAAAAGGCAGTGGCCGCCGAGGAATACCGCCTGAAGAAGGCCCAGGAATCCACCGCCGCCTATGTGAAGAAGCTGGCCCAGGCCCACGAGGACGAGATGCTCTTCCTGTCCAGCCTGGGCGACCTGGTTCCCCCCGAACTGGTGGCCGCGGCCGACGACCCCGCCGCCGACATCAAGGCCGCGCTGGACGCCCAAGTCCGCCAGGAGGAAGAGGCCGCGGCCCAGCAGCAGAAACCCGCGCCCCGCGTCGTTGCGGTGGGGCCGGACGACGACGTGCCCCCTCTGCCGGATGATTTTGTCCCCCAGGCGCAGGTCCAGGAGGACTTCGAGCTGGATCCGGACGCCACCCGGCGCTATTCCGATTTGCAGTTCGGCAAGGACTATCAGATTAAATAATGGAAGCCCGCCGGTCACCCGGCGGGCTTTTGGTTATTTTACGCTTACCCCATCTTGGTATCCGCAATGGTACATCAATTTCCCACAGGTGCGGGACAGCCCCTCCAGCCCGCTGAGCAGCAGCTCAACATCCGGGTCGGTGTCAGGATCTAACCCCGTTTTTTCGCAAAGGCGGTTGCGGGCCTCATAAACCTGCTCGATCAGTGGGGCAAGTTCCCCGCCCTCAGAAGTTTCGTCCTTTACCCATTCGCACACATCCGGCTCGTTCATGCCGTTGATCTGATTGTAGATGAATTCCCAGCGTGCCCCATCCTGCATAGCAACTCCTCCTTTTTGTTTGCCACAATATTGTAGCATTTCCTCATATGGAATGCAACAAAATAGTAGCATCATTTTGTGGGGAGAGTGATGCGCTATGCTGTTTCAGCGGCTTGAGGATCTTCGCATTGACGCCGACAAAACCCAACAGGAAATCGCGGACTTTTTGGACTGCCGGCGTGAAGTGTACCGGCGCTATGAAAAAGGCACCTATGATATTCCGCTTTGGGCGTTGATTAAACTGGCCGAATACTATAAAACCAGCACGGATTACATTTTGGGACTAACAAACACAAAAACGCCCTACCCAAAATAAAAATTCCCCCCGGAAGTCCGGGGGGAATTTCATTTAACGGTTTTGACCGCAAACAATTTGTGAAAATTACTTGTGGTCGACGCTGTACATATGCTTGATGAGCTCCAGCACCTTGTTGGAGTAACCCATCTCGTTGTCGTACCAGGACACGACCTTCACGAAGGTGTCGGTCAGGGCGATGCCGGCCTTGGCGTCGAAGATGGAGGTGCGGGCGTCGCCCAGGAAGTCGCTGGACACCACGTCCTCGTCGGTGTAGCCCAGAACGCCCTTCAGCTCGCCCTCGGAGGCGGCCTTCATGGCCTTGCAGATCTCCTCGTAGGAGGCGGGCTTCTCCAGGTTGACGGTCAGGTCAACGACGGAGACATCCAGGGTGGGAACGCGCATGGACATACCGGTCAGCTTGCCGTTCAGGGCGGGGATGACCTTGCCCACGGCCTTGGCGGCGCCGGTGGAGGAGGGGATGATGTTGCCGGTGGCAGCGCGGCCGCCGCGCCAATCCTTCATGGAGGGGCCGTCAACGGTCTTCTGGGTGGCGGTGACGGAGTGCACGGTGGTCATCAGGCCGTCCTTAATGCCGAAGTTGTCGTTCAGCACCTTGGCGATGGGGGCCAGGCAGTTGGTGGTGCAGGAGGCGTTGGACACGAAGGTCATGTCGGGGGTGTAAGCGTCCAGGTTGACGCCGCACACGAACATGGGGGTGCTGTCCTTGGAGGGGGCGGACATGACGACCTTCTTGGCGCCGGCGTCGATGTGGGCCTGGGCCTTCTCCTGGGTCAGGAACAGGCCGGTGGACTCCACGACGTACTCAGCCTCCAGCTTGCCCCAGGGGATGTTCTTGGGGTCGCGCTCGGCGAAGATGGGGATCTCCTTGCCGTTGACCACGATGGCGTTCTCGGTGGAGGAGACCTCACCGTCGAACCGGCCATGCATGGTGTCGTACTTCAGCATATAAGCCAGATAGTCAGCGGGGCACAGATCGTTGATGCCCACGATCTCGATCTCGGGATGGTTCACGCTGGCGCGGAAAACCATGCGGCCGATGCGGCCAAAACCGTTAATACCTACTTTGATGCTCATTGGTATCACTCCTTAATAAATTATGGTAGTGCTGGATTTGCTCGGTATTATTATACTCTATCCTCGCCCCAAAGGGAAGGGGAATTGTGAAAAATTTTTCAAACTTTTTTACAAAAATCGAGCCCCGCCCGAGAAATGACCGGCGTGGGGCGCCTCGGCCATCTTCAAGCAGGGCCCAAAAGCTTACTCAAAAACGAGCTCGATGTTCTTGGCGCTGGTTTCGAATTCGCTCATCCAGTCGCCGGTGGTGTCGGTGTAAGTAACGGTGTACGTCTTGTCGGCGTCGATGCACACGATCAGCTGGTTCATCTCCATGCCCAGCAGCTCGATGGTGTAGCTGTACTGGTAGGCGGGCATACCGCACACCTCATTGTTGGTGAAGTACTTGTCGGTGATGGTGGGGGCGGCGCCATAGGTCGCCTCAAAGAGCGGCACCATGGCCTCCCGGAGCGCGTCGGCGGTTACCTTCTTGAAGGCCGCGTCCTTCTCGGTGATGTTCACGTTGACGTTGGAGCCGTCCACAGTAGCCCAGCAGTCGACCACGCCTTCCAGCTCCATCTCCTGGAAGCCGGCGGGGACGTCCACGGTGTAGTCCACCACTTTGTTGCTGCCGGCTTTCTTGCCACAGCCGGAGGTCAGGATCAGCATCAGGGCAAACAGAGCCGCAACGCTTCTCTTCACATTGTTCATTTTAACTCTCTCCTTACATTTTTTCGTTCCGCGGCCCGGGTTCACGGGCCGCAAGCGGTATTATAGCACTTCATCCTTCCATCTGCAAGAGTTTTCCGCCTTGACAGGGCTGGTATAATGATTAAGATATATTTAAAGTAATGCAGACTTGAACATGGAGGTAGCCATATGGCGGAAAGGCTCAAAGCGCGTCTTCTGGCCGTCCTGCCGTCTATCCTGGCCCTGGGCCGGTGGCTGGTGCTTGCGGTACTGACAGGGCTGGCCTGCGGCCTGGCGGGGGCGGCGTTTTCCTGGTCTGTGGCCCGGGTGACGGCCCTGCGGCTGGCCCACCCCTGGCTGCTGTTTTGTATGCCGCTGGCCGGCCTTGCCATCGTATTCAGCTACCGTGTGTGCGGCATGGCCAACGACAGCGGCACCAACCAGATCATCGCCAGTGTGCGCGGGGGAAAGCGCCCCCCGCTGCAACTGGCCCTGCTGATTTTCCTGGGCTCGGTGCTCACCCATCTCACCGGCGGCAGCGCCGGGCGGGAGGGGGCGGCCCTTCAGATCGGCGGCAGCATCTCCGCCGGGATCGGGCGGCTGCTCCGGCTGGGGGAGCGGAACCTGAACACCATTATCCAATGCGGCATGGCGGGGCTGTTCTCCGCCCTGTTCGGCACGCCCCTCACCGCCACCGTGTTTGCCCTGGAGGTGGTGAACGTGGGCCACTTCCGCTATGCCGCACTGTTCCCCTGCCTGCTGTCCGCCCTTGTCGCCAACGCCATTCCCCAGTGCCTGGGCCTGCCCGGCGAGGCGTACCATCTGCTGGGAGCGCCGGAACTGGAGCCGGTCTCCCTGCTGCAATGCGGCGCTCTGGCGATTCTGGCGGCGGTGGTGTCCATCGCCTTCTGCGTGCTCATGCACGAGACAGGCCGCCTTTACAAAAAGTACATCCCCAACCAATACCTGCGGGCGCTGGTCGGCGCGGCCCTAATCATCGACCTCACCCTGATCGAGGGCAGCGGCGACTACAACGGCGCGGGGGGCGGCGTCATTGAGCTGGCCCTGGTGGGCCACGTCCACGTCCCCTGGGCATTCCTGCTGAAAATGGTGTTCACCGCCCTCACCCTGGGGGCGGGCTGTCGCTTATAAACATCTGACCGAGCCGACGAATAGAGAGGTGTAGCACA
>CAMWRX010000104.1 GCA_947176765.1 uncultured bacterium | reverse complement strand
ACTCCTATCTGGCCCAGGTGGACTACTACACCCGCCACATCGGGGAGAACCCGGACTGGGAGCTGGCCGACATCTATGCCGATGAGGGCATCAGCGGTCTGGATTTTCACAAGCGGGATGAGTTCAATCGGATGATTTCGGACTGCCGCGCCGGGAAGGTTGACCGCATCCTGGTCAAGTCCATGTCCCGGTTTGCCCGCAACACCAGGGACAGCCTGCACTTTATGCGGGAGTTGATGCGGCTGGGCGTCAACATCCAGTTTGAGAAGGAGAACATCGACACCGGCAGGCTCAGCTCCGAACAGACAGCCACGATTTACGCGGCCTTCGCCCAGATGGAGTCCAGCGGCCATTCCAGCAACATGAGACTCAGCGTCAAAATGCGGATGGAAAAGGGCATCTTCACCCCGTCCTCCATGCCCTATGGCTACCGGCTGAACGGGCTGGAGCCGGAAATCATCCCCGAGGAGGCCGAGGTGGTTCGCCACATCTTCTCCTCTGCCCTGCGCGGGCAAGGCCGAAAGGACATCGCCAAGGAGTTGAACGAGCTGGGTGTCGAGCGCGGCCATGGCTGGAAGGTCTGGCACCACACCACCGTCAACTACATCCTCACCAACAGCTTCTACACCGGAAACTCTGTCTGGCAAAAATTCCGCACTACGGACACCCTCCCGTTCCAGAAAGCAAAAAACAACGGACAACTGCCGAAATATCACGTAGAGGATGACCACTCCGCCATTATTAACTGCGAGGATTTCCAGCGGGTGCAGGAGCTGATCGCCCAGCGCCGGGAGCAGTTCTACACTGGCACTGCGGCTCCCCGTTCCGTCTACACCGGCAAGATTTACTGCGGGCAATGTGGCTCCAAATTTCGCCGAAAAGTATGCGGTGGCAAAATCTATTGGGACTGCTACCGTCACAATTCCGGCAAGGAACGCTGTCCCGCCCATCAGGTTCCCGAGGCAGCACTCACCGCCGCCATCCTGCGGCTCCACAACAAGCTGGTCCTCTATGAGCAGGAACTCCTCCAGCCCCTACTGGATCAGCTTCGGGAAATCCGGGAGCTGGAGCTGCGCTCCAACCAAAAGCTCAGTAACATCGACAAGGAAATAGCGAACATTTCAGGGCAGAATCTGGTGCTCATCCGGCTGAAAAGCAAGGGGTGCATCGATCCTGCCCTTGCTTTATCCCAGGCGGACGAGATGAGCCGCAAGCTGCGGGATCTGCGCCGCCTGCGCCGGAAGGTGCTGGAAGCCGCCGATGGGGACGAGCAGATCCAGTCCACGGAGGCCATGCTGGACTACCTGGAAACTGCCCAGTGGCAAGCCGAAGTCACGCCGGAGTTGTTCGAAAACCTGGTGGAGCGGATCACGGTGGTCTCGCCGGAGGAAGTGCGATTCCGGCTTCTGAACGGGCTGGAACTGGCGGAAGGGCTGGTGTGACATATGGCATGGCAGAGAAAAATCCCCTTCGGCTACATGATCCGGGATGGGGTGGTTCGGCCCCACCCCCAGGAGACCGAAGCGGTGCGGTACATCTTCGGGCAGTACCTGGCCGGAGCGTCCCTCCTCGCCATCGCGGAGGACATGACCCGGCAGGGCGTCCGCTACCACCAGCACACCGCTGAGTGGAACAAAAATATGGTCAAGCGCATTCTGGAAAATATAAAATACGTCGGCGAAAGCGGCTATCCCCGGCTTGTGTCTGATGAGGATTTCGCCGCCGCCCAGCGCCAACGGGCGGAACGCAACATCTATGCTCCGCTTCCGGCCCAAATCCAGCCCATCTGCGGCATGGTAGTCTGTGCCCGGTGCGGCGGCAGGATGGCACGGGGCACCCGCTCCCATGGACGGGTCGGCTGGCAGTGCCGGGATTCAGATTGCGGGCAGGTGGTGAGGATTAGTGATAAAACCCTGGCCGAGCTGGTGGACGGACGGCTTCGGAAACTTGCCCAGTCCCCTCACCTGCTCACCGCCCCAGAACCCAAACGGGCCGAGTTGGATTTGGACGCCATCCGGCTCCAGAATGAGCTGACCATGGCACTCAACCGGGGCTCCGAAAGCCCTGAGTACCTCAAGACTCTGGCCCTTGCCGTTACTGCCCAGCGGTATGGGCAGCTCCCAGACCCCACCCCTGCCCATGAGCTGGAACAGCTCCGGGCACGACTGGAGCAAGGCCCCGCCGATGCCGACACGCTGGCAAATCTGCTTCGCATGGCGGTGCGGGCCGTCCGGCTCACCCCGGACAAAAGCGTAAAGCTGGAGCTCATCAACGGCGAGATCATCACAGAAGCAAAGGAGGAAAGCGCATGACTGCCCAGCAAAAGGCGCCGAGGAAAGTCACCGTCACCCCGGCAGACCCCAAATATACGCAGAAGGACATCCGCAAGCAGCATCTGCGCGTGGCCCCCTACTGCCGGGTATCCACCGGCAGCGAGGAACAGCAGACCAGCTTCACCGCCCAGAAGGAATACTACACCCAGCGCATCGCCAACACCGAGGGTTGGTCCATGGTCCGTCTGTACGCTGACGAGGGCATCACCGGCACCTCCACCAAGAAGCGCACCCAGTTTAACAAGATGATCCGGGACGCCGAAAAGGGCAAGATCGACCTGGTGATCACCAAGTCCGTCTCCCGGTTCTGCCGCAACACCCTGGACGGCCTGGAGTACATCCGCAGGCTGAAAAAGTGCGGCGTGGGCGTGTACTTTGAGAAAGAGAACACCAACACCCTCTATATGCCCAACGAGATGATCCTCACCTTCCTGATGAGCCAGGCCCAGGCAGAGAGCGAGTCCATGTCCTCCAACATCCGCTGGGGACACCAGGCCAGGTTCAAGCAGGGTATCGTCCACTACAACTACAAGAACTTCCTCGGCTACCGCAAAGGAGCGGACGGAGAGCCGGAGATCGACGAGACTGAGGCTCCCACCGTCCGGCGCATCTTCGCCCGGTACCTGATGGGCCAGAGCGTGGGCCAAATCTGCAAGGATCTGACGGCGGACGGCCTTAAGACCGCCCGCGGCGGCACCGATTGGAGCGATCACACGGTGCGCCACATCCTGCAAAATGAGAAGTACATGGGCGACGCCATCCTCCAGAAAACCTTCACCCTGGACTTGTTCAGCCGTCAGCAGGTAAAAAACGAGGGCCAGCTCCCCAAATATTACGTGGAGAACGCCCATCCGGCCATCATCGACCGGGCCACCTTCCAGCGGGTACAGGAGGAGATGGCGCGGCGGTCCAGTCTGCGCAAGACCTCCTCCAAAACCAAAACCGAGCAAGGCAAGCACAGCAAATATGTCCTGAGCGGCCTGCTGGTGTGCGCCGAGTGCGGCAGCCCCTATCGCCGGGTGACTTATATGCCCGGCGGGCAGAAGCGGTTCGTCTGGCGGTGCATCAACCGTGTCGAGCATGGCAAGCGGATCTGCAAGCACGCGCCCACCCTGGAGGAAACCGAGATCCACACCGCTGTCACCGCCGCCATGAACGAGCTGTTCCGGCAGCAGACGGCGCGGCAGATGCTGGCGGACTGCATCGCCGCCGCCCTGGCAGGCGCGGGCGGTGACACCTCCCTGCCCGCCGTGGAGGCTAAGCTGAGGGCGCTCCAGGAGGAGCAGATAAGGCTGTTCCATCTGGCGGCGGATGCCGGGCCGGACAACACCGAGTACGATGACCGGATCATTGAGGTGAACGCCGCCATGACCGCCCTGCTGGCCCGTAAGGGCGAGCTGGAACAGGAGGATCATACTGAAACCGAGTGCGACAGCCGGGTGCGGCTCATCACCGACACGCTGGAAACCACCGACAGCGCCATCGGAGACTTTGACGAGGGCATGGTGTGTCAGACGGTGTCCAGCATCAGAGTGCTGGACAGTGAGTGGCTGTCCATCCGCTTCAAGGACGGGACGGAACTGAACCAGGCCATCGAGCACATTGAGAGGAGGGCCAGCGCATGAGCACCTGGGTCACGGGTGACTGCCACGGAGATTTCCAGCGGTTCACCACAAGGAACTTCCCCCAGCTGAAGGGGATGGATCGGGATGACTGCGTGATCCTTGTCGGAGACTTCGGCGGCGTGTGGGCTGGGGAGCAGGCGGACGGCCACAAGCTGGACTGGCTGGAGGACAAGCCCTTCACCACACTGTTCGTGGATGGTAACCATGAGAACTTTGACCTGCTGAACGCCTACCCCGAGCAGGAGTGGCATGGCGGACGCGTCCATGTGGTGCGGTCCCACGTCCTCCACCTGATGCGGGGGCAGGTGTTCGAGATCGGCGGGCTCACCTGGTTCACCATGGGCGGGGCCGCCTCCCACGACATTGAGGACGGCATCCTCGACCCCGCCTCCCCGGACTTCGAGCGGCGGTACTGGTTATTGCGGCGGATGAACGCCCGGTTCCGGGTGCTGGGCCGCTCCTGGTGGCCCGAGGAGATGCCAAATGAAGCAGAGTACGTCGAAGCCGAGGCCAATCTGGAGCGGGCCGGGTGGTGCATGGACTGCGTCCTCACCCACTGCGCCCCCACCAGCATCGCCCAGCGGATGCGCCGGCACTACCAGCCGGACAAGCTGACGGACTTCCTGGAAACGGTGCGCCAGCGGTGTCGGTTCAGCCAGTGGTTCTGCGGACACTACCACATCAATCAGGTGATTGATGAACGGTTCGTGATCCAATGGGAGCAGATATCCAAAATCGAAGCTGACGGCATCTAATACTGACAACGCGGCGTCCCTTCTATCTGGAGGGGCGCTGTTTTGCGTAGAAAGCGAGCTGGAGCATCGCCGCTACAAAACTACAAAAACATTAAACTTCATCCCGTCTTTTTTCTGCCGCCATATCATCCAGCGCGAGCTGCATGGCGCATTTCTTTCCGCAGGCTGAGCCAAAATAGCACACAGGGATCGAATGCTGGCCGACATGAATAAGTGCGGCCTTGCCGATCCTGATATTTTATTCCCAGAGCAACAAACTGATCCGCCAACCTCGTGCCGCTAAGCAGGAAAAGGAGCGGTTCATCTTGGTCGAGTCCATCTTCCGCTTTGCCCGGAACATGGTGGACTGTCTCAAATATATGCGCACCCTGAAGGAGTTGGGCATCGCCATCATTTTCGGAGAGCAGAGTCTCAATAAAATGACATTTTTCTTAAAAAGGTATGGTAATTTTTATATAGTATGCTATAATGTAAATTGAAAGATGGATAATCTGCAATTATCTAAC
>CAMWRX010000103.1 GCA_947176765.1 uncultured bacterium | reverse complement strand
GGGTTTTTGCTCCGATCCGGAGACAGGCTCCGGCTTTGAAGGCTGTGCCGGGGCGGCGGGGCGCTCCGCTGTCCGCTCGGGAACGGGGGCGGACTGCTCCAGGCTGGTATGTACTGGCTCGTGGCTCTGTTTTGGGGCGGGAGTCTCTGCCTCCTGCTGGGGATGTATGAACTCCTCGGCCTTTTTCGCGGGGGCCGGTTCTTTCTCCGGCAGAGGCTCCACCCATTGGAAGGGAGATTTTTTGCGCTCGGGCGCGGGGGTCGGAGCGGGTTTTTGCTCCAACCCGGGCTGGGAGGCGGCTGGCCCCTTGGGCGGGGAAACCGGCTGCGCGGGCTTGGCGCTTGGCCCAAAGCCGGGGACAGGCCTGAACCGGGAGGCGGGCATGAACTGCGTCCCGACCAACCCTTTCGCCCCGTCGTTCAGGGGCAGGCTGGCCTGGTTGGGGGTCACCGTGTCCTGGGCCTTCACCCCAGGCATCACCGCCTGGGGCCGGGTGTGATCTTTATCCAGAGCGGACAGCACCGCGTAGTACACGGCGGAAAACACCTGCTGCTCCCGCTGGAACTTCACCTCGGTTTTGGTGGGGTGGACGTTCACGTCCACCTCGCCGGGGCGCACCGTGAGATGGATGACACAGCCAGGGAACTTGCCCACCATCTTCTGGTTTTTGTACGCCTCCTCCACCGCCGCCATCATGATCCGGCTTTTGACGTACCGCCCGTTGACAAAAAAGTGCTGATAGCTCCGGCTCCCCCGGCAGCAGGTGGGCAGGGAGGCAAAGCCCTCCGCGCTCATCCCCTCGCCGGAACCCTTCACCGGCAGAAAGCCCAGGGCGATGTCGCGCCCCATGACGGCGTAGACGGCGCTTTTCAGCTGGCCGTCGCCTGGGGTGAGCAATTCCTGCTTGCCGTCCCGGATGAATTTCACGCTCAGCTCCGGGTGGGACAGCGCCACCCGCTGGACCACGGCGAATACCGCGGCCCCCTCGGCGGCGTCCTTTTTCATGAACTTCAGCCGGGCGGGGGTGTTGAAAAACAGGTCGCGCACCGCCATGGTGGTGCCCCGGGGACAGCCCGCCTCTTCCTGGCTGACAACCACCCCCGCCTCTACGGTGAGGGACGCGCCCAAGTCGGCGTCCTCTGTCCGGGTCAGCAGCTCCACCCTCGACACGGCGGAGATGGCCGCCAGGGCCTCCCCCCGGAAGCCCAGGGTGCCGATGGCCTCCAGGTCGTACTCGGTGGAAATTTTAGAGGTGGCGTGACGGAGAAATGCGGTGGCCGCCTGATCGGCGGGGATGCCGCAGCCGTCGTCCGCCACCCGGATCAGGGACATCCCGCCGTGGGCGATCTCCACCGTGACGGCGTTTGCCCCGGCGTCGATGGCGTTTTCCATCAGCTCTTTTACCACGCTGGCGGGACGCTCCACCACCTCGCCGGCGGCGATCAAATCTGCTACATGGGGGTCTAATTGTTTTATAATCGCCATATTATACCTCTAGTAATATCGTTACCGGCCCATCGTTCTGGGAGAACACCTGCATATCCGCCCCGAACTCTCCGTGCTCCACCCGGAAACCCTTTTCCCGGCACTGGGCCATGAACCGCTCGTAGAGGGGGACAGCCAGATCAGGCTTTGCCGCGTGGGAGAACCCCGGGCGGCGGGAGGAGGTGTCGGCGTACAGGGTGAACTGGCTCACCACCAGCAGCGCGCCCCCCACGGCGGCCAGGTTTAGGTTCATCTTTTCGTTCTCGTCCTCGAAGATCCGCAGGCCGCAGATTTTGTCCGCCATTTTGTCGGCAATGGTTTCTGTGTCGTCGGGGCCAACCCCCAGCAGCACCAGGAACCCTTGGTCGATGGCCCCGTTGATTTTTCCATCTATCTCTACCCGGGCATTTTTCACCCGCGTCACCACGGCCCGCATGGCAGTTCCTCCTTATCGTCTGTTTCCGGCTTTGTCAAAATTCCGTCTCAGCGCCCGTTCCACCGGGACATAATTGGCGATCACCACCGCCACCGCCTCCAGCAGGACAAACCCAACCTGCCAAAAGCAATAGTCCATGGACTCCACAGGAACCCGCAGCATCCACATCAGGGACAGGAACAGCGCCGTCACGGGCAGCAGGGCCCAGCCGATTTTATAGCACGTTCGACCATATTGCGCCTGGGCAAACTCCCAGGTATCCTGGTTTTTCATAGACATGACGGTCCGGTAGCCGTACATGGGGTCGATGGTTTTAGGCGGGTCTTTGGTGAATTTCTGCCCCATGCCAATAAACACCAGAGGAAGAAGCAGGTTACACAACAGCATAACAATCCACAGTCCAAGCGCCATAAAAACACCCCCTGTTTTTCCCATTATACACCCGCACAGGGCTTCTGTCATGCCCTATTTTCCCACACAGAACCGCTCGAAGATGCGGGCGGTCACGTCCTCGCTGACGGTGCGGCCCGTCAGCTCGCCCAGGGCGGACATGGCCTCCTCCACGTCGGCCACCACCGCGTCGGGGGACAGCCCCGCTTTGAGGGCCTCCGCCCCCCGCTCCACCGCCGAGCGGGCGCGGTTTGCCGCCTCCGCCTGCCGGGCGTTGGTGAGCATGGCCCCGGCCTGTATGTCTGTGTCCTGGGGAAAGAGCGCCGCCACGGCTTCTTCCAGTTTGTCCATGCCCTTCCCGGTGACGGCGGAGATGGCTACCGACGCGGCGGGGTTGGTGCCCCGGCCTTTGCCCACCATCCCCACAGAACTGCCCAGCACACCGGACAGGTCGCATTTGGAATCAATCCAGATCCACGGTTTGCCGGCCTCCATCACCAGATGGAGGATGTCCAGCAGTTCCCTGCCGCCCGCCTCGGTGGGGTTCTCGGCCTCTACGCTGTCCACTACGACCAAAATCAGTTCCGCCCGCTCCACCGCGGCCCGGGAGCGCTCCACCCCCAGCCGCTCCACCTCGTCGTCCGCGTCCCGCAGCCCCGCCGTGTCGATGAGCCGCAGGAGCACCCCGCCGAAGTTGACCCGCTCCTCCACCGTGTCCCGGGTGGTGCCGGGGATGTCGGTGACGATGGCCCGCTCGTAGCCCAAAAGCGCGTTAAAGAGGGTGGATTTCCCCGCGTTGGGCCGCCCCACGATGGCGCAGGGCACCCCCTCGTTGAGCAGCCGCCCCCGCCGGTAGGTGGCTGCCAGCCTGTCCAGCGCCCCCGCCGCGTCCCCCAGCGCCGCCGACAGCTCCTCGATCTCAAATGGCTCGATGTCCTCGTCCGGGTAGTCCAGCACCGCGTGGAAGTGGGCGCACAGGTTGGTCAAATCGTCGTAGATGCCGTCCACCACGTCGGCCAGCGCCCCGCCCAGCTGGCCCGCCGCCTGGCGCACCGCCGCCGGGGTCTCAGCGTGGATGAGGTCGGCCACCGCCTCGGTGCGGGTGAGATCCAGTTTGCCGTTCAAAAACGCCCGTCGGGTGAACTCCCCCGGCTTTGCCTGCCGCGCCCCGGCGTGAAAGAGCGCCTCCAGCCCCAGAGCCAGCGCGGCGGGGGAGCCGTGGCATTGCAGCTCGGCGGTGTCCTCCCCGGTGTAGCTGTTGGGGGCCCGGGAGACGGTGCAGAGGCAGTGGTCGATGACTGCGCTCTCCCGGTCGTGGAGCGCTCCGTACACCAGCGCCCGGTCGGGACGGGTTGACATTGGCCCGCCCTGGAAGGGGGTGAACACCGTGTCCACGGCTTCCACAGACCCCGGCCCGGACAGGCGGAGGATACCGATGGCGGAGGGGGTCAGGGGGGTGGCGATGGCGGCAATGGTATCATTCATGGCGGTTCACCTCGAAAGTAGTTGGAACTATCTTAGCACAGCCGGCCGGGGTTTTCAATGTGAGGTTGCGCCTCTGGGCCGATCTGTGATATACTACTGCAAAACAATTACTTGGAGGGATTCCCATGGCGGAACTCAATATGCTGTCCTACAAGCTCCAGGATCTGCAATTCTTCAACAAGCTGGACACGGTTGGCCAGATTCAGCTGGAGAATAACTTCTCCTTTTCCGTGAACTATAACCAGGACAACACCCGCTGCATGGCCAAGCTGTACCAGTGTGTGAAGGACAAGACCGACGGCCCCGACCACCGCTTTTTTGTCTCCGTGGAGATAGCGGGCTTCTTTGAGGTCACCGGCCCCATCACTGACGAGGACAAGCGGGACTTTCATGTGATGTGCTACCAGCAGCTGTTCCCCTACGGGGAGATGCTGGTCAAGCAGGTGTGCGCCGCGGGCGGTATGCCCAACTTTGTGCTGCTGCGCCGGAAAATGACCCGGGACAACGTGGTGTTGAATCGCCCCAACGATGAGTAAAAAGCGCTCCCCGCCGCAGGCGGGGAGCGTTTGCTTTAACTTTTTTCCTCAAACACAGCGCCGCAGGAGCGGCAGTGGACGGTGATGCGTCCCTTGCCCCGGGGCACCCGCATGTGCTGGCCGCAGTTGGGACATTTGAAGTAGCGGTGTTCCTTGTCATGGGCGCGGGAGCGGAAGACGGACCAGCGCCGCATGGCGGGCCGGACGGTCTGGAGGAATCGGGCGTTTTCCGCGCGGCGGCGCTCCAGGTTCCGGGACAGGGAGCGGTACAGGCTCAGGATGATGAGGATCAGGGCGAGTACCTCAAAAATCAGCATTCTGGTGAACCAAAAGACCACGTAGAGGATGACATACAGCGCGATAAGGAGCACATTCAGCTGATCTCCCCCGTAACGCCCCGTCATCAAACGGGTCATGTAATGGCGGATCATCGGCACTCACCTCCTATCGGAAACAGGGCGAAGGACTTTTTTAGGAATATGATATATGATAGCGCTCCAATATGACCGCGTCAATGGGGTAACCGTAAACAAAATGTGAATTTCTTGAACCGTGGCAGTCAAAACCGGGGAAAATCATTCCTTGCGCGGCAGGGGGAATCATGCTATACTGGTGGGCGGAAGGTTCGACGAAATTTGTACGAAAAGGGTTGAACGGGAATGAAGAAATATTTGATCCCCCTGCTGCTGGCCGTGGCTGTCTGCGCGGGGCTGATCTGCGTCCCGGCATACGCGTCCAGCGGCGATTTCACCATCGAGAATGGGGTGCTGACCAAATACAATGGCAGCGGCGGGGATGTGACGATTCCAGACGGTGTGACCGAAATCGCTGGAGCGTTTGAATACTGTGACAATCTGACCAGCGTTACCATCCCCAACAGCGTGACAGAAATTGGAATTAACGCATTCGCTGGCTGCACGAGCCTGACCAGCGTCACTATCCCCAACAGCGTGACAGAAATTGGGCTTAACGCATTCACTGGCTGCACAAGCCTGGCCAGCATCACCATCCCCGACAGCGTGACGGAAATTGAATGGAACGCATTCGCTGGCTGCACGAGCCTGACCAGCGTTACCAT
>CAMWRX010000102.1 GCA_947176765.1 uncultured bacterium | reverse complement strand
CCCCGGCGGGCCCGGGGGCGGGCCCGCGCCAGCGCGGCAGGCGGGAACCAAGCGGGGGCCCTCCCCAGGGGTTCCGCAACCGGGGGCGGCGGGGCGCAGCAGGGGTCTGGGGCTGGGGATTACGCTGCGGACGTTCCCCCCGCAAGGGCGGTTGACTGCCACATATGCCACGGGAACCGCGTGTGTTTCCATTGCGATGGGGATGCCTTCCGAAATGGCCGCCGGTGCAGCGTCTGCGATGGCACCGGGCGGTGCCCCGCCTGCGACGGGGCCGGTTCCATTGAGGTGATCGAAATCAACGGGCAGGACTATACAGTGTGTACAACCTGCCACGGCAGCGGGGACTGCACCGGCTGTGACGGGACAGGGGAAATGGGCTACCAGTCCTCTACTCTGGGACGTGTCGGTGGGGATTGTATGCTTTGCCGGGGCAGCGGGAAGTGCAGGGCCTGCAGTGGGACAGGCCTAAGGGAGCTGCGGGGGTTTTAACACGGGAGGTTATTGATAATGAAAAAATACAGGACAATAATTATAATTTTTGCGGTGATTGGGCTGCTGCTCGCAGGCGGATTTCTGTGGGAGCATTTGGATGAAAAGCACGAGGAGAAACTGATCCAGGCCGCACAGAACGCCGAGCTGGGAGAAGGCGTCACGCTGCGCCAAGGTGTTCAGGCGTACTTCGGCGATTTCGGAGATTGGAATGTTGTTAATGACACAGTCTATCTGGAGGCGGGAAACTTAGACAAGCACGTCCTCAGCGCAACTTTTCAGATCAATGAAAAAACAGGACAGTTAGATATCCTTACATTTGATTATGATTTCTATCCTGTGAGCAGGGATGAGTTGGACAGCTTGATTAACGCTATGATTCAAGCAGCAAGGAGATAGGAACGGACGTATATGGGAAGCGGCGGTGCGAAAGCACCGCCGCTGTTCATTTCTGTCAAACCCGTTTCCAAACCGCCCCGCCGGGCACGTCGGTGACCTCAATGCCCTGGGCCTTCAGCTCGTCCCGGATGCGGTCCGCCTCGGCAAAGTTTTTGGCCTTCTTCGCCTCGGCGCGCTGAAGCACCAGCGCGTCAATGGCCGGGTCGCCCTCGCCCTGGATGGTGAAGCCGCCGGGGGCGCTGGCCGCCTTGGCCTGGGCTGCCTCCTTTTCCCGCAGGGCGTCCGCCTTTTTGATGAGATCCAACCCCAGCACCAGGTCATAAGAGCTGATGATGGCCCGTTTGGTGGCGGCGTTGGCGTCCGCCTTCAGCGCGTCGTAGACGCAGGTCACCGCCATGGAGGTGTTCAGGTCGTTGTCCAGCGCCTCCCCGAATTTGTCCGCGTAGGCGTTGAGTACGCCCTGATCCACCGCGCCGTCGTCCCCGCCCAGGGCGGCGACCCGCTTGATGAGCTTGTTGTAGGCTCCGGTGGCGTTGTCCAGGTTTTCCCAGGTGAACACCAGCCCCTTGCGGTAATGGCTTTGCAGGCAGAAGAAGCGGTAGGCCAGGGGGTCGTACCCCTTTTCCTCCAGCAGGGAGACGGTGAGGAACTCCCCCTTGGACTTGGACATCTTGCCGGAATTGGTGTTGAGATGGTGGACATGGAACCACTGCTTGCACCAGGGGTGGCCCAAGTACGCCTCCGACTGGGCGATCTCATTGGTGTGGTGGGGGAAGGCGTTGTCCACCCCGCCGCAGTGGAGGTCCAGGTACTCGCCGTTGAACTTCATGGAGATGCAGGAGCACTCGATGTGCCAGCCGGGGTAGCCCACACCCCAGGGGGAATCCCACTTCAGCGCCTGATCCTCGAACTTGGACTTGGTGAACCAGAGGACGAAGTCGTTCTTGTTGCGCTTATTGGCGTCCTCCTCCACGCCCTCGCGGACGCCCACGGCCAGATCTTCCTCGTCGTGGTCGTTGAACACGTAGTAGCGCTCCAGCTTGGAGGTGTCGAAGTACACGTTGCCGCCGGCCACATAGGCGTACTCTTTGTCGATGAGGGCGGAGACGACCTTGATGAACTCGTCGATCAGCCCGGTGGCGGGCTGCACCACGTCGGGGGTCTTGATGTTCAGCTTGGCGCAGTCGTCAAAGAAGGCGTCGGTGTAGAACTTGGCGATGTCCATGACGGACTTGTTCTCCCGTTTGGCGCCCTTGAGCATTTTGTCCTCGCCGGTGTCCGCGTCGGAGGCCAGGTGGCCCACGTCGGTGATGTTCATCACCCGGTTCACGTCATAACCCCGCCACCGCAGGGCCTTTTCCAGCACGTCCTCCATGATGTAGGAGCGCAGGTTTCCAATGTGGGCGAAGTGGTAGACAGTGGGGCCGCAGGTGTACATCTCCACGTGGTTGGGGGTGTGGGTGACGAACGCTTCCTTCTTATGGGTGGCGGAATTGTAAAGATACATGACAGCTTCCTCCGTTTCAGCTTTTCTCTTGTTCAGGTGATTGGGCGGGGACAGCCCCCGCGGTTTTCTTCTCCGTGAATTTTGTGTCCAGCAGCTTCTCCAGCGCCTCCACCCGGTCAGACAGGGCGGCGATCCGCTCCAGGGTGGGGTTCTTCACGCTGGTCTGATCCACCTCGTCGGCGTAGTGGGTGGAGTGCCCGGCGATTTTCACGATCTGGGCGGGGATGCCCACGGCGGTGGCGTCGGGGGGCACCTCACTCAAAACCACCGCGTTGGCGGCGATGCGGGAATTGTCCCCCACCTTGAAGGGGCCCAGCACCTTAGCCCCGGTGGAGATGAGCACGTTGTTTCCAATGGTGGGGTGGCGCTTGCCCTGATCCTTGCCGGTGCCGCCCAGGGTGACGCCATGGTAGATCAGGCAGTCGTCCCCCACCTCGGCGGTCTCGCCGATGACGATGCCCATGCCGTGGTCAATGACCAACCTCCGGCCGATTTTCGCGCCTGGGTGGATCTCGATGCCGGTCCAGAAGCGGCTCCACTGGGATACCAGCCGGGCCAGGAATTTCATATGGTGACGGTACAGGAAGTGGGCCAGTCTATGGTAAAGGGTGGCGTGCACTCCGGGGTACAGCAGGAAGATCTCCAGCCTGCTCCGGGCCGCCGGATCCCGGGCCTGATAGGCCCGCAGCGTCTCGCCCAATCGGGTCATAGAAAAAGTTCCTCCTTGTCCAAATAGAAAACCCCTCATACCCCTAAGGGGCATGAGAGGCGAATAAATCCGCGGTTCCACTCTCGTTTGTTACTTACGGCCGTGACGTGGCCGGACGGGGGGCGTCTGCATCCCCCTCGCTCCCGCTCGCATTTCGTCCCGTTTTTCCCTGAGGGCCTTTTCAGCCGAGAGGCCCCTCTCTGACAGGTTCAAAACGGTCTACTTCCCGCGTTCATCGCGATATTTGGTTTTTCATACTGTTCCAGTATATTATCACACAGCCCGGAAGGTGTCAAGTGGGGCGGATGCTTTTGCGGGGCGGCGAAAGAACATATTTTCGATTTCCTACTGGAATTTTCCGACGATGTGTGCTAATATATTATATTGACTTTATAGCGCCGCCTGTTTGCGGGGGCGGCGGCTTGAATGAGGTGATCGCGTTGAAATTTTGGATGGCAGTCGTATTGGGCCTGGTACAGGGCGTGGCGGAGTTCCTGCCTATTTCCAGTTCAGGGCATCTGTCCCTGTTACAGCATTTCTTCGGTATGCCGGAGCCGGACCAGCTGTATAACATCCTGCTTCACTTCGCCACGCTGATTGCGGTGTGCGTGGTGTACCGGCAGGACATCGTGGATATGGTGACGGAGTTTTTCCGCTGGATCACCGCTTTGTGTACCAGACAGGGCGGACAGGAGCGTGGCAAGCCCCCCGAGGCCCGGCGGATGATCCTGCTGCTGATCCTGGGCACGCTGCCCCTGTTCCTGGTGCTCCCCTTTGACGATCTGGTGGAGGGCATGGGGACCAACCCCATGTTCGTGTCCCTGATGCTGCTGCTCACCGGGTGCATCCTGTTCCTGTCCGACTCCTATGGCGGAGGCAAAAAGACCGCCCGCACCGCCACGGTGCAGGATGTCCTGCTGGTGGGGCTGGCCCAGGGCATGGCCACCATCCCCGGTCTGTCCCGCTCCGGCACCACCATCTCCGCCGGTATGGCCCTGGGCTTTGAGCGCAGCTTCGCCGTGCGCTTTTCCTTCCTGCTGTCCCTGCCCGCCGTGCTGGGGGCCACCCTGCTGAAGGTGGTCAAGGTGGCGAAAGCAGGCGGCGTGGATGCGAAGCTGCTGCCCATGTATCTCGTCGGCATGGTTATCGCCGGGGTGGTGGGCTACTTTGCCATCTCGCTGGTGAAGCTGCTGGCGGACAAGGGCAAGTTCGGCAAGTTCGCCTACTACTGCTGGGCTGTGGGCGGGATCGCCCTGATCGCCAGCTTCTTCTTCACCACCCCCATCCCCGCGTAAAGAAACAGGAGGATCCCTGAATGGCTTCCACACAAAAGAGAACTTCATCTTCCGGCGGCGGCTCCAGGAGCCGCTCGTCCTCATCCAACAATTCCAACAGCGGCGGAAAGCGCGCCTCGTCCGGCTCTTCCCGGTCGTCGTCCACGTCCAAGAGCCGCTCGTCCCGCAAGTCCGCGCCGGCAAAAAAGCCCTACCGCCGGGAAGTGGGGGGCGCGGTGTGCCTGCTGCTGGCCCTGTTCGGGGCCATCGGCTACTTCAAGACGGACGAGGGGGCGGTCATCGCCCTGTTCTGCGACCTGCTGAAGGGGTTGGTGGGCTACGGCTTTTACCTCGCGCCGCCCCTGCTGCTGGCCGCGGCGGGCATCCTCATCTTCCACCGGGGCCGCCCCGTCCGGCTGAGGGTGGCGGGTGCGCTGGCCCTGCCGGTGCTGGCCGGCGCGGTGATGCATCTGCTGCTGTGCGCCACGCCCTATGAGTGGGGGATGACCCTGTTCGGGCAGCTGTGGGCAGACGGAAAAACCATCGCCTCCGGCGGCGTGGTCAGCGGATTCATCGCCATGGCCTTCCGCTTTGCCTTTACTACGGTGGGGGCGATGGTCATCCTGCTGCTGCTCACTGCGGCGGCGGCGCTGTGCGCCCTGCGGCTCACCCCGGCTGACGTTTTGGACTACTTCCGGGAGCAGCGGGAGCGCCGTCCCGAGTACGACCCCGAGGACTACCCTGAGGAGCGGCCCCGCAAGCCCGCCAAGCGGGAGCCTGAGCCGCCCCCCGCTCCATCTAAGCGCCGTGGAGCCATCGACATCCCGGTGGACGATGGCCCGCTGCTGGCCAAAAAGCCCACAACCCCGGTGACCACCGTGCGGAAAAAGTCCTTCTTTGACAAGGTGGCGGGCGCGGCCCTCCCCGGACAGAAGGGGGATAGGCCTCTCGTGGAGGAGGAGCCGCCGGAATACGAGGACGTGCCCGAGCTGCGCCCCATGAAGGAGCCCCCCCGTGTCCGACGTCCGGAGCCGGTGGCTTCGCCCACGGGGGCGGAGGACTTTGCGCCGCCACCCGCTCC
>CAMWRX010000101.1 GCA_947176765.1 uncultured bacterium | reverse complement strand
CCCCCTGCCCCACCGACTCCGCCAGGGCGCAGAACAGCAGAATTGCCAGCAGCAGCGCCCCGGAGCGGGCCGCGCGGCGCACCGCGCCGCTCAGCTCCCGGGTGCCCGTGTCCAACAGGCTCTCCAGGCCCTCGTCCAGGCTGGCCCCGTACTCCGCTTCTCCGCCGTTTTGCTCCGCCGACCGCCGGAGCTCGTCCACCTCCACCAGCTCCTCCTGGCGCTCCAGCGCCTCCTGTGTGGTGAGGGCATGGGCGGGAACCCACAGCGCCGGAAGGGCCAGCAGAGCGGTCAAAACGATCCACGCCCTCTTCACACTCTCCCCTCCCCTACAGCAGCTGGGTGAGCACGTCCAGCACCGCCGACATCAGCGGCAGCGCCGCCGCCAGGGCCAGCGCCGTCCCCGCCAGCTCCACCGCCGAGGCGAGGCCCCCCTCCTGGGCGTCCTTGCAGAAGTCCGCCGCCAGCCGGGTGACGATGGCGATGCCCGCCGTTTTGATTACCGGCTCCACCACCTGGGCGGACAGGTTCCCGATCTCGGCCAGCTTGTCCACCAGCTCCATCACGGCGGTAAGCGCCCCGGAGCAGTACAGCACAATGAGGGCGCAGGCCCCGATTCCCAAGGCCAGGGCGATCTCCGGCGACTGGCGGCGCACCACCACCGCGCACAGCGCCGCCGCCACCGCCGCCGCCGCTATTTTGATCATATCGCTCACAACCCGAACAGATCCTTCACCAGAGTGAACAGGTCGTTGATCTGCTGCACCACGATCATCAGCACCACCACCAGCGCCACCAGGGTGGTCATGGTGGCCATCTCGTCCCGGCCCGACCGGGTGAGCACCTGGTTGAGCACCGACACCAGGATGCCGATGGCGGCGATCTTGAAAATCAAATCCACGTCCATCATCCGTCCTCCTATGTATGATTTATTTCCGTACCTCCCCGCGCTGTACCGCGGAAGGTACAATCCATTCAGACCAACAGAATAGCCAGAAACAGCCCCGCCGTCATACCCAGCACACCGTATACCCGGCCCAGGCGGCGCAGGTCGTCCGCCGCCGCCCCCTGGAGCTGGCGCAGGCCCGCCGCCGCGTCCTCCAAGGCCAGCCGCTGGCTGTCGCCGTCATACCGGCCCAGCACCGGGCCAAGCCGCTCCAAAAAGCTCCGATCCCCCGCCGCCAGCCGGAGGGGCGCGGCGTTCAGGCTGTCCCGCCACACCTCTTGGAAGCTCTGGCCGTCCGCCTGCCCCGCACTCTGAGCGCACCGGGTAAAAAAATCCGCCGCCGCGCCGTGGAGCGCTTTTGCCGCCGTCTCCAGCGCGTCGGGCAGGGGGGCCAGCCGCCAGCCCAGCTCCCGCTGGAGGGCATCCAGCCCCGCCGCCAGCTCGCCCAGGTCTTTGACCCGACCGTCCAGCCGGGCCACACCCCCCAGGCCCAGCGCCCCGCACCCGGCTACCACCAGGACGGCCCCCAGCAGCCGCGTCATGGCAGCACCTCCGTGCGCAGGTCGCGAACCGCGCCCCGGCGCTCCAGCACCACCAGCCGCCGGAACACCCCCGCCGCCAACAGCTCCCGGTAGGCGGGACGGCGGTTCAAATCGTCCAAGCCCGCGCCGTGGGCGGTGGCGATGAGGGCCACGCCGCACCCCGCCGCCTCAATGACGGCCTGGGCGTCCTCGGGGCGGGTGATCTCGTCCACCGCCGCGATTTGCGGGTTCATCCCCCGAATCAGGATAGACAGCCCCTCCGCCTTGGCGCAGCCGTCCAGCACGTCGGTGTGCCGGCCTATGTAGAGCTGGGGCTCTCCCCGCCACAGCGCGGCGATCTCCCCCCGCTCGTCCGCCACCGCCACACGCAGGGGCACGCCCCCCTCCCCGTCGGACAGCGCTCGCACCAGATCCCGCAGAAGGGTGGTCTTGCCCGCCCCCGGCGGGGCCAGGATGAGGGTGCTCAGAAAGCGCCCCCCTTTCATCAATTGAGGCAAAAGCGGCGCTGCCAGCCCCTCCACCGCCCTGGCCACCCGGATCGACAGGGAGGACAGCTCCCGGAGGGTGACGATCTGCCCGTCCTTTTTCACCACCGTGCCGCAAAGGCCCACCCGGTGACCCCCTCGGAGGGTGACAAAGCCCTGCCGCACCCGATCCAGCGCCGTGTGGGCCGAGCTCTGCGTGGCGTTTTCCACCACCTGGCGCAGCTCGTCCTCGCCTATGGGCGGGCCGCCCGTCTCCACCTCGCCCCCGGGCAGGAGGGCCGTCATGGAAAAGCCCCGGCGCAGCCGCAGCTCCTCCAAGGCGCACAGCCTGTCCGGCCCCAGGGCGTACAGGGCCCTGCGCAATGGCCCGGGCAGCACCCCCGCCGCCTGTTCCCAGGGTTTTCTTTCGTCCATATGCTTCACCTGCCTCGCTTGTTACCCCCATCATATGAGGGCGTGTCCCACAATATTCCAGCCCGTGAACATCAAAAAAGCCGCCCGCCGGATGTCCGGCGGGCGGCTCTCTCCATATTCAAGTCAGATTGGTGTATCCCATCAAATATTCGTCCACTTCTTTGGCGGCGGCGCGGCCCTCGGCGATGCCCCACACCACCAGCGACTGGCCCCGGCGCATATCCCCGGCGGCGAACACTTTGTCGATTCCCGTGGCGTAGCTGCCGGGGGCGGTAGCCACGTTGGAGCGCCCGTCCCGGCCCACCCCAAAGGCGTCGGCCGCGTAGTCCTCCGGGCCCAGGAAACCCGCCGCGATGAGCAAAAGCTGGCAGGGCAGCTCCTCCTCGCTGCCGGGAACCTCCGCCATGATCCGGCGGCCGCCCTCCACTTTTGGCTCCAGTTTCACGGTGACGATGGAGGCCAGCACCCCGCTCTCGTCCGTGCGGCACTCCTTCACCGTGGTCTGGTAGCGGCGGGGGTCGGCCCCAAACACCGCGATGGCCTCCTCCTGGCCGTAGTCCGTCTTGCACACTTTCGGCCATTGGGGCCAGGGGTTGTCGTCGGCGCGGCTGTCGGGGGCCTTGGGCATCATCTCCAGCTGGATGACGGATTTACACCCGTGGCGGATGGCGGTGCCCACGCAGTCGTTGCCCGTGTCGCCGCCGCCCACAATGACCACGTCCCTGCCTGCCGCGTCAATGTAGCTTCCCTTGGCAAGCCCATTGTCCAGCAGGGATTTGGTGGTGGAGGTCAGGAAGTCCACGGCGTAATACGCGCCGTTCACGCCCTCCGCCGCGGCCAGCCCACGGGGCTTTTTCGCCCCGCAGCACAAAATAATGGCGTCATATTCGTCCAAAAGCGCCTGGGCGGACACCTCCCGGCCCACGTCGCAGGAGGTACGGAACTCCACGCCCTCCGCCGCCATCAAATCGGCGCGGCGGGCAATGACCTCCTTTTGCAGCTTCATGTTGGGGATGCCGTACATCAGCAGGCCCCCCACCCGGTTCTCCCGCTCGAACACGGTGACGGTGTGGCCCCGGCGGTTGAGCTGATTGGCAGCGGCAAGGCCCGCGGGGCCGCTGCCTACCACCGCCACCCGTTTGCCAGTGCGGACCTTGGGCGGCTGGGGCTCCATGGCCCCCGAGGCAAAGCCCGCCTCGATAATGGCAAGCTCGTTCTCCTTCACCGTCACCGGGTCGCCGTTAAGCCCGCAGGTGCACGCCGCCTCGCACAGCGCGGGGCACACCCGGCCTGTGAACTCCGGGAAGCTGTTGGTCTTGGTCAGGCGGCTCAGGGCGTGATCCATATTGCCGGTGTACACCAAGTCGTTCCACTCCGGCACCAGGTTATGGAGGGGGCACCCGGTGAACATCCCCGCCAACTCCACGCCGGACTGGCAGAAGGGCACGCCGCACTCCATGCACCGGCCCCCCTGCTTTCGTCGCTCCCCCTCGGGCAGCATGGGATGGAACTCATTCCAGTGTTTGATGCGCTCCAAGGGCGGCTGGCCGGGGTTGCCCTGACGGTCATATTCTAAAAATCCGGTTGGCTTTCCCATTACTTCGCACCTCCCGTCACGGCGTAAAACGCCTCGATCTCCGCCTCGTCATGGCCCATGCCCCGTTCCTCGAACTGGGCAATGGCCTTCAAAATGCGGTCGTAGTCCCGGGGCAGGATCTTCTTGAAGTTTTCAGAACTGTGCTCGAAGTCCGCCAGGATCGCTTTGCCCTTCTCCGAGCCGGTGGCCTCCACGTGCTGGGCGATCAGGGAGCGCAGCTCTTCCAGGTCGTGCTTTGACCTCACCGGCTCGATGGACACCAGCTCCTTGTTCACCCGCAGGTACAGATCCCGCCGGGGGTCCCACACGTAGGCGATGCCGCCGCTCATGCCCGCGGCGAAGTTCTTGCCCGTCTCGCCGAGGACGACCACCCGGCCCCCGGTCATGTACTCACAGCCGTGGTCGCCCACACCCTCCACCACGGCCACAGCCCCGGAGTTGCGCACGGCGAACCGCTCCCCGGCCACGCCCGCGATGAACGCCTTGCCGGAGGTGGCCCCGTACAGGGCCACATTGCCGATGATGATGTTCTCATCCGCCTTGTAATGGGCGGTTTTCGGCGGATAGACCGCCAGCTTGCCGCCGGACAGCCCCTTGCCAAAGTAGTCGTTGGAGTCGCCCTCCAGCTCCAGGGTCAGCCCCTTGGGGATGAAGGCCCCGAAGGACTGGCCCCCGCCGCCGGTGCAGCGGACGGTGAAGGTGTCCTCCTCCAGCCCTTCCCCGTGGAGGCGGGTGATGTCGGAGCCGAAAATCGTCCCCACGGCCCGGTCGGTGGAGGTGACATCCAGGGAGAGCTGTTTTTTCTGACCCTTTTTCAAGGCAGAACCCATTTTCGCCAGCAGAACGGACTGGTCCACGGTCTGCTCCAGATGGAAGTCGTAAATATCGGCGGAGTCAAAGTGGGTCTTGTATCCCTCGCCCACGTAGGGATTGTCCAGAATGACGGACAGATCCACGGTGGCGGCCCGGTCGTTCACCGCCTTGTCCCGCTTTTTCAGCAGGTCGGTGCGGCCCACCAGCTCGTCCACGGTGCGCACACCCAGCTTAGCCATGTGCTCCCGCAGCTCCTGGGCGATGAAGCGCATGAAGTTGACCACGTACTCCGGCTTGCCGGCAAAGCGCTTGCGCAGCTCGGGGTTTTGGGTGGCCACGCCTACGGGGCAGGTGTCCAGGTTGCAGACGCGCATCATCACACAGCCCATGGTGACCAGCGGCGCGGTGGCGAAGCCAAACTCCTCCGCCCCCAGCATACAGGCGATGGCCACGTCCCGGCCGGTCATCAGCTTGCCGTCGGTCTCCACCACCACCCGGGAGCGCAGGTCGTTCTGGATCAGGGTCTGGTGGGTCTCCGCCAGCCCCAGCTCCCAGGGCAGGCCCGCGTTGTGGATGGAGGTGCGGGGCGCGGCCCCGGTGCCGCCGTCCCAGCCGGAGATGAGCACCACCTGGGCGCCCGCTTTTGCCACGCCCGCCGCCACGGTGCCCACGCCCGCCTCGCTCACCAGCTTGACGGAAATGCGGGCCTGACGGTTGGCGTTTTTCAGGTCGTAGATGAGCTGGGCCAGATCCTCAATGGAATAGATGTCATGGTGGGGCGGCGGGGAGATGAGGCTGACGCCGGGAGTGGAGTACCGGGTCTTGGCGATCCAGGGATAGACCTTTTTGCCGGGGAGGTGTCCGCCCTCGCCGGGCTTGGCGCCCTGGGCCATTTTGATCTGAATCTCCTGGGCGCTGCCCAGGTAT
>CAMWRX010000100.1 GCA_947176765.1 uncultured bacterium | reverse complement strand
CTATAGACTTTTAGCAAGAAGCCAAAAACAAGGACTTGCCTTAGGTTTCATCTCACGATCGACATTGCAAGGGTCTTCAAAACAATCTTTTATCTTATTTGTAAAACCGAATCTATGGTACATTCTAATATTATGCTCTTCTGTCTCATCAACGCCGATTGTTACAATTTGAATGCCTCTATTCTTGATGTATTCCAAAACCTCTTTTAATAAAAAACTCCCGTGGCCTTTCCCACGATATTCGCTTTTAATTCGAAACGCACATAAGTACGCTCTGTTTTTTCCATCTGCAAAATCTTTATCACCCAATTTCCAAAAAATATATAATTCACCAATGATTTGATCGTTATCGTTTAGTGTCCAAAACTCAGCATTTCCAGATGATATGTTTTGCGCAAAAAACAATGTGGTTGGCGGCACTGAATCCATATTTTTATATCCCCACAAACTTAGCATTTCTTTATCTGTCGCTTTTCTGATTTCCATTTTATCGACCCCCGCAAATCCTGATTCATTCAATGGATGTTTTTTTCATTATAGCAAAAGCGGACAAGGAAAAAAAGCAGTTGACAAACCCTTCCCCATCTGGTATGATACTTGGGCAAAAGGAAGCAGGAATGGCGCCGCCGTCCTCACCTCCCGCCGCGGGCGAAGGGGTTAACATGGTGAAACGCGTGCGATAAGCGCGGGTTTTGTTGTGGACGTGGGTGCTGCCTTGCATTCACGTTTTTATTTTGGAGGTGCGTGACCATAGCTAATACGGCTCATCAGATCAACGAGGAAATCCGCGACCGCGAGGTACGTCTCATTGGCGCCGACGGCGCTCAGCTGGGCGTCATGTCCGCGGCTCAGGCTCAGGTTCGCGCCGACGAGGCCGGCCTTGACCTGGTCAAGATCTCTCCCACCGCCACCCCCCCTGTGTGCAAGCTCATGGACTACGGCAAGTACCGCTTTGAGCAGGCCAAGCGGGAGAAGGAGGCCAAAAAGAATCAGCACGTGGTGGAGGTCAAGGAGGTGCGGATGTCCCCCGGCATCGACATCGGCGACTTCAACACCAAGCTGCGCAACGCCCAGAAGTTTTTGAGCGAGGGCAACCGGGTGAAGGTCACCGTCCGTTTCCGGGGCCGGGAGATGGCCCACACCGACATAGGCAAGAAGCTGCTGCTGGACTTCGCCGATCAGTGTGCCGAGCAGGCAGTGATGGACAAGGAGCCCAAGCTGGAGGGCCGGCATATGAGCATCTTCCTGTCCGCCAAGAGTGCGAAGACCAACAAACAGTAAACCCCAGCGGTGTTTAACCGCGCGATCAACTACGAAAAGGAGACAACCGCCATGCCTAAAGTGAAAACCCACAGCGGCGCTAAGAAGCGTTTCAATTTGACCAAGAACGGAAAGGTCAAGCGCGCCCACGCCAACAAGAGCCATCTGCTCAACGGCCACGGCAAGACCCGCAAGCTCAAGAGAAGCCTCCGCAAGGGCGGCTACGCCGACGTGACCAACGCGGCCACCATCAAGCGCATGGTTCCCTACAAATAAGGGACGACATCATATTTTACTCAATACAGGAGGCTGAACGACAATGGCAAGAGTCAAGGGCGCGATGATGACGCGCAAGAGAAGGAATAAGATCCTCAAGCTGGCCAAGGGCTACTGGGGCGCCAAGAGCAAGCACTATAAGATGGCCAACGAGCAGGTCATGAAGTCCCTGCAGTACGCCTACGTGGGCCGCCGGCTGAAGAAGCGCGACTTCCGTCAGCTGTGGATCGCCCGCATCAGCGCCGGCTGCAAGATGAACGGCATGAACTACTCCACCTTTATGCACGGCCTGAAGCTGGCCAATGTGGAGATCAACCGCAAGATGCTGGCCGAGATGGCCGTCAACGACAAGGCCGCCTTCGCCCAGCTCACCGAGCTGGCCAAGGGGAAGCTGGCTTAAATAGCAGAAAAAAGCGCCCGGTCGAATGACCGGGCGCTTTTTCCGTCCCAAAACAGGGGGCTGTTCAAACCCCTCCTTTTTTGATATAATACCCTTTAACTCTTGCACCAAGGAAGTGACACAACATGAGTGAAGCATCGTTGGCCGCCCAGGTGGTGGGCGAAGTGAAAAAGGCCGTGGTGGGCAAGGACGAGATCGTCATCAAGACGCTGCTGGCCATTCTGGCCCGAGGGCACGTCCTGCTGGAGGACATTCCCGGCGTGGGCAAGACCACCATGGCCATCGCCTTCTCCAAGGCCCTGGGCCTGAAATACAACCGGGTGCAGTTCACCCCGGACGTGATGCCCTCTGATTTGACGGGCTTTTCCCTCTACAACAAGGCCACCGGGCAGATGGAGTACCAGCCCGGGGCGCTGCTGTGCAATCTGTTCCTGGCCGATGAGCTGAACCGGGCCACCAGCCGCACCCAGTCCGCCCTTCTGGAGGCCATGGAGGAGGGCAGGGTGACGGTGGACGGCGTGTCCCGTCCCGTGCCCGATCCCTTCCTGGTCATCGCCACCCAGAACCCGGCGGGGGCCTCCGGCACCCAGCTGCTGCCCGACTCCCAGCTGGATCGGTTTGCCCTGCGGCTGTCCATGGGCTACCCGGAGCCCGCCGACGAGCTGGAACTACTCCACCGCAAGCTCCGGGGCGACCCCATGGCAGAGGTGGTTCAGGCGGCGGACCGGGAGCAGCTTGCCCGCCTGCGCGGCATGGTGGACGGGGTGTTTTTGGGCGACGCGGTTCTGGATTACATCCTCCGGCTGGTGCGCGCCACCCGGAGCCATCCGGGGCTGGCCCAGGGGGCCAGCCCCCGCGCGGCCATCTCCCTGGCGGCGCTGTGCCGGGCGTCCGCCTTCCTCCACGGGCGGGATTACGTGGTGCCCGAGGACGTGAAGTACCTCTGGGCGGACGCCATTGCCCACCGGCTGGTGCTTCCCGCCGGGGCGGCGGGGGGCGCCCAGCGCACGGCGCAGATCGCTATGGAGGTGTTTGCCTCGGTGCAGCCTCCCCGCCTTCGGTAAGGGCTATGATTTACCGGCGTATCATATACGGCGCGGTGCTGGTGGGAGTGTTCCTGTTCCAGATTACCAATGAGAACTATTTGGCCCACTTCCTGCTGGCGCTGTGCATCGCCATGCCGCTGCTGTCCCTGGCGCTGTCCCTGCCGGGGATGCTGGGCTGCCGCCTGACGGTATCCGCCGTCCCCGCCGCCCTGAGCCGGGGAGAGGCGGGGCGGTGGCAGCTGTCCGTGGGGGTGCCTGTGGGCCTGCCGCTGGCCCGGATCACCCTGCGGCTCACAGAGCAGAATCTGCTGACCGGCGAGACCAAGAAAAGACGGCTGGCCATGTCGGGCGTGGCCCGGCGGAAGCCTGTGGAGCTGTCCGCCCCCACCGGGCACTGCGGCCTTTTGGAGCTGCGGGTGAACAAGGCCCGGGTGTACGACTATTTGGGACTGTTCTCCCGGCGGCTGAATCGGCCCACCCCTGCCCGGCTGCTGTGCCGCCCCATCCCGGCGGCCACCGAGCTGCCCGCGATTCCGGAGGGCCAGGGGATGCGCCCCACTTCCGGCAGCGCCGCCCGCCGGGGCCCGGGGGACGATTACGACCTGCGGGAATACCGCCCCGGCGACCCCATGCGTTCAGTGCATTGGAAGCTGTCCTCTAAGTGGGACGAGCTCATCGTCCGGGAGCGGGCGGAGACGGTGGTCCCCCTCCCTCTGCTCACGCTGGACCGCTTCGGCGGGCCGGAGCGTTTGGATCAGCTTTTGGACAAGCTGCTGGGGCTGAGCCGGGCGCTTTTGGACGTCCAGCGGCCCCACGCCGTGCTGTGGCTGGACGGGGCGGGGGAGCCGCAGCTGCACGCCATATCCGACGAGCGGGAGTACGCCGTGTGCGTGCTGTCCCTGCTCAACACCGCCGCGCCGCTGACGGGCCCCAATCTGGACGACCGCCCAGAGCTGCTCCACGGGTCGGACGGGCCGGTGTTCCGCATCCACGTGGAGCTGGAGGGGGGTGAGGGCCATGGCTGAGCGGGAAAACCGGCTGTCCCCTCTCACAGTGGCGGGGGACGGCCTGCTGCTGGTGTGCGCCCTGGCGGGGCTGGCCGTCAGCTTCCTCTCCCTGTACGGCGACAGGACAGTGGGGGTGTACTCAGTGCGGCGCACTACCCTGGATCTGCTGGCCGCCCAGATAGATGAATTTGCGCTGGCGGCGGTGTTGTTTGCCCTGCTGTCCCTGGCGGTTTGGTCGCTGCCCCGGTTCCGGGGAGCGGCGGCGGGCGCGCTGACCGCCGTGTGGGCCTGCGCGGTGCTGACGAACTGGAAGGGCGCGATCCAGGGGGCGGGGCTTACCGTCCGTGCCGTCACCCTGCGGTTCTCCCAACAGGTGAGCTGGGGCCAGGTGTTCGAATATGACCCGGGGCTGAGTCTGACGGAGGAGACGGGGGCCGCCCGGCTGTTTCTCCTCCTGGCCCTGGCGGGGCTGGCCATCGCTCTGGGCTGGGCCGTTGTCCGGGCGCGGCGGTGGTGGCTTGTGGCGCTGCTCACCCTGCCAACCCTGCTGCCCGGACTGCTGGCCGACCTGTATCCCAGCTGGCCCGCCTTTATGGCGCTGTGCGCCTGTTGGTGCGCCATGCTGCTCACCGACCTGTGCAAGTGGGCGGCTCCCGACCGCCGGGGACTGCTCACTCTGGCGGCGCTGCCCGCGGTGGGGCTGGTGCTGGTGGGGATTACCCTGGCTTTTCCCCGGGAGGGCTATACCCGCCCGGAATGGGCGCTGAAGGCGGAGGAGCGGCTGTATGCCGCCGGGGACCGCCTGTCCGACTTCTTCTCCCAATGGGATGGGCCCTTCCAATCCTCGGTCCGCTATGTGGGCTCCGCCCAGGCCGCCGACCTGGGCGACGCCGGGCCCCTGCATTACACCGGGCGCACCATGCTGCGGGTCGCCTCCGACTACAGCGGCCGGATCTACCTGCGGGGCTCGGCCCTGGGGCGGTATGAGAACGGCCGCTGGACGGAGCTGGGTGAGGATGTCTACCAGGAGTATCTGGACGCCCTGGCGTGGGCTGAATTGAGCGACGCGCCATCCCCGCTGCTGTTCCCAGGGATGAGCGTCCAGGATGTAGTGTACTACGGCTCCGCCGCGGATATGGCCAGGGACCTGACCTGGCCCACGCCCGTCTATACCGCCACGGTGGAGGGCGTGCGGGCCTCCGGCGTATACACCCCCTACCAGCTGCTGGAGCAGGACTGGGCAGAGGTCGGGGTAATACCCGTCCGGGACAGCTACCTGGCCCAGCGCCCCGGCCTGCCCCGCTATACCGTCACCTTCACGCCGACTGTGCAGGGCGCTTCCATCCGCACAAATTCTTTGCCGGAGCGATACTACCGCGATTATGTGTATCAGCGCTATCTGGACGTGCCGGAGGAGCTGGAAGGGATGCTGCGCCAGTTGATGGACGAGGGCCTCCAGCAGATATACGCCCAAATCGTAACCGACTGGCAGCCCTCCATCAATGATTTCTCCGGGAACCCGGTGAATGCCGCTTACATGGCGGCCGCAGTGCTGGGCGGGCTGTGTGAATACGACCCGGACACCCCCGCCGCCCCGGCGGGGACAGACCCGGTGGAATATTTCCTCACGGCGAGCCGCCGTGGCTATTGTATGCATTTTGCCTCCGCCGCAACGCTCATGCTTCGCGCCATGGGCATCCCCGCCCGGTACGTCAGCGGCTACACTGCACAGACCCAGCCGGGGCGGAAGGTGGATGTGCCCGACTATGCCGCCCATGCCTGGGTGGAGGTCTACGTGGACGGGTATGGATGGTACCCGGTGGAGGTCACCCCTGCCAGCGCATTTACATGGTATGAGGAAGAAGAAGCGGAGCCCAGCCCCACGCCCTCCATTGATGTGCCGGAGAGCGCGGAGCCTACACCGACGCCCACGCCGACGCCTGAGCCCACGCCGTCCCAGGGGCCGGACGCCTCGGAGGCGCCCAGCGCCGCTCTGCCGGGGGACGGGGAGGGGGGCTC
>CAMWRX010000099.1 GCA_947176765.1 uncultured bacterium | reverse complement strand
GATGTACCGCATCCGCGAATATCCCAATACCATGAGAAAGCAGTACAGTTTCTTCTCCTTCACCAGATCGATTATGTCGCACAACTGTTTTGTTGACCTTGCCAACCTGGACACCTCCAAGACGATAATGGTATCGCCGGGCTGAGCGGCCTGGAACATCATCTGCTGCTGGGCCTTTACATCAGCGTCTCCATGCTCATACTCAGTCCAGATGACATCGGCACCGTGCTGCTTTAACTCCCGTGCCTGCCGGTTGACATCCTGCCGGTCTTCACTGGTGCTGCATCTGCAATATCCGTGAACTGTACCGGGAAACCCCTCTTGACTTTTCACTACAAAGCAGCCTCCTTTCGGGCCTATTTTTAAGGGTCAGATTTGGGTGTTTTCGTGGCGCTCAGTTGTATCGCCTAATAGTTGTTTTTGGACAAGCCTTCCGGCATGGCTGTGGAGTGATCCGGCGAGTGTTTTCTGCAAGTCATCCTCCATGCCCACAATGAGCGCATCCGTGACTTCCTGAGCCCACATACCGAGCTCGACTTGTCGTGGCAATGGTATCCGACGCATGGCCTCTTTGGCGGCGGCCAGGGAGCCCGCCACGGAACTGATGGCCATGAAGCCGTGCTCAGCGGCGGCCAACACCTTGTCTTTGTAAACCTGCAACTGGATCCAGTCCGATTGCGTCCAGTCGCTGATGTGTTCCCAATCCGGGAAGGGCCGACGGGTGCCTGTGGTGCCGGGTTCCCCGCCGCTGCCGTACAGCCCAGACAAGGGCTCATCATCTATCCCATCCCATTCCTCACCATCCAGGTCAATGTCCCGTACCTCATAGCTATCCGGCTCATAGGGTGGGACACCACTCATATCGTGCTGTTCCTGATGCCACGCCAAATCCTCAGCACGGCAGGCGCTTTGCATCCTCTGGCATATATCCTTCATGAGCTGCCTGACCCGGCGGAAAGAAGGGGACACGGCGCATCCGTTTCCGGCAAAGTCCGTGACGGCTGCCAAAAGGTCAGCGGCGACATCCAGAGTAGCGCATGCGGGGATGTGTTGGTTATCGTATAAGTCGGCAACTATCCCCTCGCACTGTTCCATCTCCGCATACGGGTTGCTTGCTCCCCTGAGCTGTGACAAGAAGTAGCTATACCAGTCCATCTATTGTCTCCCCTTTCTGTGATTGTTCCGGCGGTTTGGCCGCCCGCAACACCCGCTACTCCGGATGGCCGCCTGGATATCGTTCTCAATATCCAAACGCACACCCTGGATTTCAGCAAACAAGGCTTGCTCGATTTCCTCAAAAACGGGCAACGGGTCAACCCCAGGTTCGAGATCAGCCTCGTAGAGCGCCGTCAGTAATGCGGCACCGGATTCGATGCTCCAAGTGAGCGGGCCTCGCTCGAATAGCGACAGGGCCATATCCTTGCAGCTCTGGATTGCCATTCGTTGGTCTGGCCGGGATTCTATGCGGCGTAAGTAGTAGGTATAGAAATCCATGGCATCCTCCTTATTTAATGTATTTGAGAGTCTTGCGGCGAACCCGGCGGCATTCATCCCGCCGGACAGCCTCTTTGATGTCTTCATCCATACCCCGGCGGCGAACCGCCGGGGGTTTTGCTTTGACCGTAATGGCCCACGCTCCACATTTCTTTTCCTCCACTGATAGCTCCTTTCCTTATATATAATGTATAGGTGCCAGTCACAAGCTCAGCAGGACGCTTTTCTGCTTTGCGATATTGATGATGTCCTCATCCCGCAAAGAATTCAAGTAGGTCTGAGTGATCTTCACATTCTCATGCCCCAACAGTCTCGATATGGTGTAGAGGTCTGTGCCCATCTGGACGTGCCGTTGGGCAAAAAAATGCCGACAGGTGTGGGGGCTGACCCTGATGCCCTCGATGCCATCGCCATGCCTTTTGACAATGTGCTCGACGGCGCAATTTGTTAATTGGCGGCCATGAAACGACAAGAAGTAGAAATCATCGGTATTCTTGAGGTCAAAATATTTTGCCGCCGCCATGTCGTATTTCATAAGCGCTTTTGCAAGAACCGGGGTAATGGGGACAACCCGCTGTTTGTGGTTCTTTCCATTTATGAGGATATAGTCATCATGGATGTCCTCTTTCTGGATACTACAGAGCTCTAAGCAACGGATCCCCGTTTCGAACAATGTCGAAAGGATAGCACGGTCACGGATAGAGAGGAAATCATAGCCGTTGCAGCTTGCCAGCATCTTTTTGACATGCTCGGGTGTGAATGTGAGGATGACCGGCTTCTCCACCTTGCACCACTTGAAGGCCAGCTTTGTGTTGAAACCGCCATAGCCCTCATCGTAGCAGTACTGCGTGAAGGATTTCACCGTCTTCAATATGCTGTTGATGTATGCACTGGCCTTCCCGGCTCCCACAAGGAACTTTGTATAAGCCTTGACCGTGCCCAGGGTGATCTCATCCACATTCTCAATCCCCAGTCGCTCAGTGGCAAAACGAAAAAAGAGATTGAGGTTATTGCGGTAGCTCCTAATCGTGCGAGGAGTGTACCGCCTGACCTCAATCTCAAGCAGGTATTCTTTCAAAGCGTGCTCAATTTTCACGCCTCTCAACCCCTCTCAAACGCCAAAAGGTATGTCATAACAGGGGTGAAAGGGTTTGTCATCGCTGAGGCAATGTTTGTCCCAACTCAGAAATTGACCCGCCCAAAAAGTTATTGAATTTGGTGAAATACAAAGAAAAAACGGGACTATACTCTCAAAAAATCCGCTTTTTATTCGTCCCAGTTGTGCCAGATATTCTGCACGTCGTCGTTGTCCTCCATGATGTCGATGAGCTTTTCCATGTTCTTGATGTCGCCCTCGTCGGACAGGGTGATATAATTCTGGGGCACCATCTCCACCTTGGCGGAAGCGAACACGTAGCCCTTCGCCTCCATGGCGGCCAGCACCGCGCCGAAATCGTCGGGAGCGGTGTAGACGGTGAAGCAGTCCTCGTCCGCCTCGAAGTCGGCCGCGCCGCAGTCCAGGGCGTCCATCATGGCCACTTCCTCATCCAGATCCTCCCGCTCAATGACCAGCACGCCCTTCTGGTCGAAGGACCAGGACACGCAGCCGGTGGCGCCCAGGTTGCCGCCGTACTTGTCAAAGTTGTGGCGCACCTCGGAGGCGGTGCGGTTGCGGTTGTCGGTGAGGGTTTCCACGATCACCGCCACGCCGCCGGGGCCGTAGCCCTCGTAGGTAATGGCCTCGTAGTCGTTGGCGTTGCCGGAGCCCACGGCCTTTTCAATGGTGCGTTTGATGTTGTCGTTGGGCATATTGGCGGCCCGGGCCTTGGCGATGACGGTGGCCAGACGGGAGTTGTTGTTGGGGTCGCCGCTGCCGCCGGTCTTGACGGCTACGATGATCTCCCGGGCGATCTTGGTGAAGGCCTGGGAGCGCTTGGCGTCCGCCGCGCCCTTGGTTTTCTGGATATTATGCCATTTGGAATGTCCTGACATGGTGGTATCGTTCCCTTCGTTGTGAGGTTAAGCCGCAAAGGCAAAAAATTCACCCCACAATATACCACATTTTTTTGGGCATTGCAAGGGCGGCGGCGGATTTTCCAACGGAATGTGAGAAACTGCCAGCCGAGAAAATTTTCGAAGCTTTTCCCTCTTCCCTGTTGCGTTTTCCAGTGGGGCTATGTATAATATATGGTGCAAAGACCCATGGGTCTTTGTTCGTGCCGCCCTACAGCACGAACAAAAGGTGCTCTGGGCAGAGGAGGAGGATGCGTATGATCAACAGCCCGCCGGGGATACGGCCCGCCGCGCGACGCGCCTAAAGGCGGCGGGTGACACGCAAGGCGCGATGGCAAACCATCGGAAACGATGGGACGCAAAGCCAGAGGCTGTCGGACGGTCACTTTCGTAAAGCGCGGGCCCGTCCTACGCTCGTTCGGCTGCACTGTGTAACCCCGAGGGGGTTGGCAAACCATGGGAAACTGTGGGACGCAAAGCCAGAGGCTGTGGCACGGGATTCCGTGCTAAGCTCGTTCGGTTGCATGGCAAACCGCGGGAAACCGCGGGACGCAAAACCAGAGGCTAAGGGGCGCGCCGGCCCTCTGGCTCCTATAGCAGGGGGAAGCTAAACGCCCTAAGCTCGTTCGGTTACCGGATACCTTTGCGTCCGAAACTGCAAAGAAAGGAAGAAGAACATGAGACTTTGGAAAAAGACCCTGTCCGTGGGCCTGTCCCTGGCCATGTGCGCCAGCATGGTGGCCCCCGCGTTCGCGGCCAGCTTCGATGAGCTGCAAAACGTTATTGAGACCAAAACGTCCCTCAAGGATGGCAATGACAACGTCAGGATCGGCTATGCCAACGGCACCGTCACCCTTCACGAGGATGTCACGTTTGAACAGGGTGACGGCAGCGACATCAGCGTCGGATATACCTGGGGCCAAACCAATTACACGGTCAAGACGACGGCCGGCGTTGTGATCGACGAAAATGTCACCATCGATCTGAATGGCCACGACATTGACGGCGACGGCAAAATCGGCACCATCGTCAAGGTCACCGAGAACGGCAGCCTGACTCTGAAGGACAGCGCCGGCGACGGCACCGTCACCGGCGCCAACCAGGTCGGCGGCGTCTACAACGAGGGTGTCTTCAACCTGGAGGGTGGCTCGATTGAGGGCAACGTGAGCAAGGTTAAGGACACCGCCGCCGGCGTCACCAACATGAATGGCGGCGAGTTCAATATGACGGGCGGCTCGATCAAGGACAACGAGGGCAAGGCCCAGTTCGCGAACGGCGGCGTCTATAACGACGAAAACAGCACCTTCAACCTGACCGACGGCGTGATTGAGGGCAACAAAGGTCAATACGGCGGGAGCACCATCGGAACCGGCGGCGTCTACAACGATGGCGGCGAGTTCAACATGACGGGCGGTACCATCGCGAACAACAAGGCCAGCAAGAGTGCCGGTGCCGGCGGCGTTGAAAACGCGAATGGCGGCACATTCACCATGACGGGCGGTTCGATCAAGGGCAACGAGTCTTACGCCTGTGAGGGAGCCGCCGGCGTCTGGAACCGCAATCTCAGCGAGTTCAACATGAGCGGCGATGCCGTCATCGAGGGCAATGCTGGTTTCTACGGTGGCGTCTATAACGGCTACACTGGCACCAGCGGTGACAAGCCCGGATACAACGCCACATTCCACATGAGCGGCGACGCGAAGATCACGGGGAACATCGGCGAGATGGAAGCCGGCGGCGTCGCCAGCCGCAGCGGCACGTTCACCATGAGCGACAATGCCAGCATTACCGGCAATATGTCCCTGCAGGGCGGCGGTGTCACCATCAAGAACCAGGAGATGACCATGAGCGGTAACGCCACCATCGCGGACAACATCAGCCCCGTGGGCGCCGGCATCATCGTCGAGAACGCCACGCTCAATATGAGCGACAACGCCAGCATCCAGAACAACAACGCTTCCCTCGCCGGCTATATCGATGCCATTAAGGACTCTGATGCGTTGTACGGCGAACTGAAGGGCGACGCGGCGTATCTCAACGGTGTACTGAACAAAAATGGCGAGTCCGGCCGGGGCGGCGGCGTTCTCATGACCAGCGGCGAGCTGAACATGAGCGGCAATGCCAGCCTCCAGGGCAACAAGGCGGGGGACATCGGCGATGAGATCTGCGCCATGGATTTGATCGGCATCGACGGAAGCGAGTGCAAGCTGAATGTGGCCGAGGGTTCCGAGTGGATGCTGGATAACCCCGAGGATCGCGCGGACGGCGCCGAAGATCGGGTGGTCATGGGCGAGGAGCTCACGGGCGCGGTGCAGGAGAACGATGTGTCGCATACTTTGACGGATCTTGACGGCACTAAGTATCCCATGACCGGCCTGAAGTTCCACAAAGGCGCGGAGCCGGAGATCCCCGATGTGCCGGTGCCCGACCCCGTCCCCGTGCCCGACCCCACTGTCGAGATTGACGACGTGGACGTGCCTCTGGCCGGCATCTTCACCCGTGCGGACGCCATCGGCTACCTGTGGGAGCAGACCGGCAGCCCCGAGTGGGAGCTGTCTGAGTTCCCGGACGTGCCCGAGGATCAC
>CAMWRX010000098.1 GCA_947176765.1 uncultured bacterium | reverse complement strand
TGATGTCATCATGGGCGAGGAAGCCCAGGTCATCTTCAACGACTTCTTTGCCAAGTTGGAAGCGGCTCTGGCCCAGGCGGCGTAAAATCGCGGACAAAATCAAACAGCGCAAAGAACGGCCCCGGGACATTGTCCCGGGGCCGTTTCTTGTATTGGGCTTACTCTTTCGCCATGGACTCGATGATGGAGTCGGCCAGGGCATCCAGCTCGGACGCCTTGTCGGGATGGAGGGCGGAGGCCAGGCTGAGCCGGTCGCCCAGCACGGTCATGTTCTTCATCTCATCCTCCAGGAACTTCTGCATCAAATCGCCGGACTTGACGGCCCAGGAGCCGTTCTCGATGATGGCGCAGGTGCGGTTCTGGAAGTTGAGGGCCTTGAGGTGCATGAGGAAGTCGTGCATGACCGGGTAGATGCCCAGGTTGTAGGTGACGGAGGCGAACACCAGATGGCTGAGCCGGAAGGCCTCGCTGACTAACTGGGAGACGTGGGTGTTGGACACATCGTACACCCACACGTTGGTCATACCCTTCTCGCACAGCTTGGCGGCCAGGGCCTGGGCGGCGGACTCGGTGTTGCCGTACATGGAGGCGTAGGCGATCATGACGCCCTGCTCCTCGGGCTGGTACTTGCTCCACTTGTCGTACTTATCCACGAAGTACAGCAGATTTTCACGCCACACGGGCCCGTGGAGGGGGCAGATGAACTTGATCTTGTCCAGGATGCCCGCGGCCTTTTTCAGCAGCACCTGTACCTGGGGGCCGTACTTGCCCACGATGTTGGTGAGGTAGCGGCGGGCCTCGTCGATCCAGTCCCGGTCGAAGTTGACCTCGTCGGCAAACAGCTTGCCGTCCAGGGCGATGAAGGAGCCGAAGGCGTCGGCGGAGAACAGCACGCCGTTGGTCAGGTCAAAGGTGACCATGGCCTCGGGCCAGTGAACCATGGGGGCGGCGATAAAGGTGACGGTGTGCTCGCCGAAGGAGTAGGTGTCGCCCTCCTTGACCTCGATCAGCTCCTGGTTGTCCACGGTGAAGCCAAACTGCCGCATGAGCATGAACGCCTTGGCGGTGGAGATGATTTTCACGTTGGGCCAGCGGATCAAAATCTCCTCGATGGACGCGCCGTGGTCGGGCTCCATGTGGTTAATGACCAGATAGTCCAGGGGGCGGTCGCCCAGCAGATAGTCCAGGTTCTCCATCAGCTGGCGGCAGACAGACCAGTCCACGGTGTCGAACAGGACGGTGCTCTCGTCCATCAGCAGATAGGAGTTGTAGCTCACGCCCCGGGGGATGGGGTGGATGTTCTCAAACAGATGGGTGCGGTGGTCGTTGGCGCCCACCCAGTATAGGTTGTCGGTGACGGTGCGGACACAATACATAGGTCGTTTCCTCCTTATTGGTCAATGATCCTTGGTTAAGCCTCAATGAACTTATCCCGGGTCTCGGCGCACTCGGGGCAGGCCCAGCCCTCGGGCAGTTTCTCGAACAGGGTGCCGGGGGCCACGTCGCCGTCCGGGTCGCCCAGCTCGGGGACGTACTCATAGCCGCAGCCCATGCACACGTAGCGCTTGCCGATGGGCTCGGGCTTGGGGGCGGGGGGCCGCTTCATCTTCACCATGGGGGGCGCGGGCTGCTTCTCCTCCATGCCCAGGGCCTCCGCCAGCAGGGGCAGAATCTCGTTCACATCGCCCACGATGCCGTAGTCGCAGTTTTTGAAGATGGGCGCGTTGGAGCTCTTGTTGATGGCCACGATGGTGGAGGCGTCCTTGATGCCCTTCAGGTGCTGGACCGCGCCGGAGATGCCGCAGGCGATATACAGGTTGCCCTTGAACTTCTGGCCGGACATACCCACGTAGCGGTTGAGGGGGACGAACTTGTGGGTCTCAGCCACGGGACGGCTGGAGCCAATGGCCGCGCCGGCAGCTTTGGCCAAGTCCTCGATGAGCTTCATGTTCTCCTTGGAGCCGATGCCCTGACCGGCGGACACCACCCGTTCCGCCTGGGCGATGGGGGTGTCGATGGGGATGCCCACGGAGAAGTCGTAGCCGTCCTTCTTCAGCGCGGCCACCAGGGCGTCAACCCGCTCTTTCGCGCCGCCCTCCTTGAGGATCATGCCCTTGCGCACGCCGGTGATGGGGGCGGGCTTCTTGGCGACGCTGGAGGAGCCGCCCGCGCTCTTGGGGGGCTTGCCCATGATGGACGCGCCGATGACCATCCGCTGCACCTCGCTGGTGCCCTCGTAGATGGTGGTGATCTTGGCGTCCCGGTACATCCGCTCCACGTCCATGCCCTTGAGGAAGCCGGTGCCGCCGAAGATCTGCACCGCGTCGTTGGTGACTTCCAGGGCGATCTCGGAGGCGTACAGCTTGGCCATGGCGGCGTCCACGCTGTAGGGCTCGTGGGCCTCCTTCTTCTCGGCGGCGGAGTACACCAGCATCCGGGCGCACTTCAGCTTGGTGGCCATGTCGGCCAGCTTGAAGGTGATGGCCTGGTTGAAGCCGATGGGCTTGCCGAACTGGACGCGCTCTTTTGCGTATTCCACGGCAGACTCATAGGCCCCCTGGGCGATGCCCAGGGCCTGGGAGGCGATGCCGATGCGGCCGCCGTCCAGGGTGGCCATGGCGATCTTGAAGCCCTGGCCCTCCTTGCCCAGCAGGTTTTCCTTGGGCACCTTCACGTCGTCGAAGTTGAGCTGGCAGGTCTCGGAGGAGCGGATGCCCATTTTATCATAGTGGGGCTCAAAGGTAAAGCCCTTCCAGCCCTTTTCCACGATAAAAGCGGAGATGCCCCGGGTGCCGATGTCCGGGGTAGTGACGGCAAAGACCACGTAGGTGTCCGCTACGCCGCCGTTGGTGATGAAAATCTTCTGGCCGTTGAGCAGCCAGTGGTCGCCCTTGTCGATGGCGGTGGTCTCGGTGCCGCCCGCGTCGGAGCCGGCGTTGGGCTCGGTCAGGCCGAAGGCGCCAATCTTCTCGCCCTTTGCCAGGGGAACTAGGTACTTCTGCTTCTGCTCCTCGGTGCCGAAGGCGAAGATGGGCCAGGTGCCCAGGGACACATGGGCGGACAGGATGACACCGGTGCCGCCGTCCACCCGGGACAGCTCCTCCACGGCGATGGCGTAGCTCATCACGTCGAGCCCCGCGCCGCCGTACTCCTTGGGGTAGGGGATGCCCATGAAGCCCATCTCGGCCAGCTTCTTCACGGCCTCGGCGGGGAATTTGCTCTCCTGGTCCATGAGGATGGCATTGGGCTTCACCTCCGACTCGGCGAAGGCGCGGATTTTGGCGCGCAGCTCCTCGTGGGCCTGCGTGGTCTGGAACAACATAGAGTGACCTCCTTTGAATAATTTGTGACAGTAATAGGAATCATTATCCACTAACCCAAATGTACCATGGCGGGGCCGGTTTGTCAACGTGAATTATCGTGTTTGCACAAAAAACGGAGGAGATATTTTCGGCCCTCGGACAAAACGCCCAAAAAATCGGTTGCGTTTTCCATCGGAGAGTGATAAGATAAAGTATCAAACTATAAGAAAAGACGGCGCGTTAATCGGATAAAAAGGAAGCGATAGCGATGGAACACAGCGGCTGGAACCGATACTACCCCCGCCCCCAGCTCCGGCGGGACAGCTTTTTCCCCATCAATGAGGGCTGGACTTTGAACGGCAGGCCCATCCGCGTCCCCTGGCCGCCCCAGGCCCCTCTGTCCGGCTGGGAGGGGGAGGTGGGGGACGTGCTGCGGTACGAGACGGCGTTCACCCTGCCGGACGGCTTCGCGCCCCCGAACCACCGGGTGCTGCTCCACTTTGGGGCGGTGGACCAGGTGGCGGAGGTGTGGGTGAACGGCACAGCCGTCATCCGCCACGAGGGGGGCTACCTGCCTTTCTCCGCCGACGTCACGGACGCGCTGCGCCCTAGGGAGAACCGGCTGGAGGTCAAGGCGGTGGACACCCTGTCCCACGACTACCCCTACGGCAAGCAGCACAAGCGGCCCCATGGGATGTGGTACACCCCGGTGTCCGGCATCTGGCAGAGCGTGTGGCTGGAGGCCGTCCCCGAGCGGGGGACGGTGGCGTCGGTGCGGATCACCCCGGATTTGACTGGCGTGACTGTGGAGGTGGACGCGGGAGGGGCGGAATATACCGTCAGCGTTGCCCTGGGAGAGGGCCGGTCTGTCACCGCCAAGGGCAAGTCGGGAGTGCTGCGCCGCCTCAGTGTGCCGCAGCCCCATCTGTGGACGCCCGACGACCCGTACCTGTATTCCATGACCGTCACCACCGAAACGGACCGGGTGGAGAGCTATTTCGCCCTGCGTACCGTGACCACGCGGGAGGTCGGCGGCCACACCCGGCTGTGCCTCAACGGCGAACCCATTTTCCTCCACGGTGTGCTGGACCAGGGGTATTTCCGGGACGGCCTGTTCCTCCCCAAGGAGCCGGAGGAGTACGAGCGGGACGTGCTGCGGATGAAGGAGCTGGGTTTCAATACCCTGCGCAAGCACATCAAGGTGGAGCCGGAGGCGTTTTACTATGCCTGCGACCGGCTGGGGATGCTGGTGGTGCAGGACATGGTGAATTCGGGGGAGTACCGTTATGTCCGTGATACCGTCGTGCCCACTTTGGGCTACAAAAAGCGCAATGACCTGGGCCGGGGCGGCGGCGAACAGCGCAAGGCGTTTTTCGAGCGCCACTGTCTGGACACCGTGGCCCACCTGGCGAACCACCCCTGCATCGTGGGCTGGACCATCTTCAACGAGGGCTGGGGCCAGTACGACTCCGACCGCATTTACCGTTTGCTGAAGCCCGCCGACCCCACCCGGTTCTTCATGAGCACCTCCGGCTGGTTCGCCCAAAATGAGAGCGACGTGCAGAGCGAGCACGTCTACTTCAACAGCCGGGTGTTGGAGGGGAACCAGCCGGGGAGGTTCCTCTTCCTCAGCGAGTGCGGCGGCTTCTCCCGCCGGGTGGAGGGCCACGTCACCCAGGAGCGGAAAAATTACGGCTACGGCGAGCGGGCCGAGAGCGAGGGGGAGCTGACCGGGCGCATCCAGGCCCTGTACGACGACATGGTGCTGCCCTCCATCCCAAACGGCCTGTGCGGGTGCGTCTACACCCAGCTCAGCGATGTGGAGGGGGAGACCAACGGCCTGTACACCTACGACCGGGCGGTGCGCAAGGTATCCGCTGGGGCGATGAAGGACATCGCCCGACGGGTGGAGGAGGCGCTGTCAAAAGCGGTGGAGAACGGTTGACAGCCGGAAAAAACGTGATATACTCTCCCTAGAAAGGCCGCGTGACGCGCGTATTTTAGAATAAGGAGTGTTTTCCATGATGGATCAAAAGGTTTCCGAACTGCTGAACGACCAGATCAACAAAGAGCTGTACTCCGCCTATCTGTACTTAGACATGGCCAACTTCTATGACTCCAAGGGGCTGGACGGCTTCGCCAACTGGTATGAGATCCAGGCCAAAGAGGAGCAGGATCACGCCATGCTCATCTACAAGTACCTGCACAACAACAGCCAGACCGTCACCCTGGGCGCCATCGCCAAGCCGGACAAGGAGTTCAAGACCCTGATGGATCCCCTGAAGGCTGCCCACGAGCACGAGCAGTACGTCACCAGCCTGATCAACGCCATTTACGCCGCCGCCCAGGAGGTCAAGGACTTCCGCACGGTGCAGTTCCTGGACTGGTTTGTGAAAGAGCAGGGCGAGGAGGAGAAGAACTCCTCCGATATGATTACCAAGATGGAGCTGTTTGGCAGCGACCCCAAGGGCCTGTATATGCTCAACAGCGAGCTGGCGGGCCGGGTCTACTCCGCTCCCTCCCTGCAAATCTGAGCGTGACAACCGCCAAGAGCCCGGCCCCGTAGGGGCCGGGCTCTTTTTCGCGAAGCTTACTGTTTGGGCAGATAGTCCAGCGGGTTCACGGCCTGATCGTCCTTCAGCAGGGCGTAGTGGAGATGGGCCTGCCTGCCGCTCTCCCCGGCGGCGGTCTCGCCCACCGAGCCGATGACGGCCCCGGTGGTGACCTCATCCCCCACAGACACGGTGGGAACGGCGGCCAGGTTGGCGTACTTGCTCACCAGCCCCTGTCCGTGGTCGATCTTGACCACTGTGCCCAGCATGTCGTCCTGCTCAATGGCGGACACCGTGCCGTTGGCGGCACACAGCACCTGGGTGCCCAGAGGGGCGGCGATGTCCAGGCCGCTGTGGGTGCGCCAGTCCCCCATGGTCTCGTCATAGGCCAGCGCCTCCACCGAGAAGTCGGCGATGATGGTGCCCTTCACCGGCCATGTAAAGACCAGTGCGGCGGGTTCGGGAGCAGGGGCGGCAGAG
>CAMWRX010000097.1 GCA_947176765.1 uncultured bacterium | reverse complement strand
AATCCTTCATTTTCGCAGCGAACGATGGGCGGAGCCAGCAGCCTGAACGCAAAGGATCTATCTGAAATAGAGACAGCGGAAAGAGCCGATAACCACATTTTCAATCTGTGTGTTATCGGCTCTTTGTTTATGCGTCTGGCTCTTTGATGACTGCCATATGTAGGCCTTTTACTTCAATCAGGCTTTCCGGCTTACATTTGGGACAATATAATGGGAAGTTTTCTAATTTTGTATCTTCTCATATCTTCAACCTCGTTTTGATTCCGTAAATAGGGCAATATATCCATTCCATCAACATCCAATATTTCCCTTTTTAACTTCTATACCCTTTTCACTCCTCCGTATAAATCTTGCTTTTTTAGACTATTTGATCTGGCGCGAGGTATCCAAAAAAACTTTGTTGATTGCATTCTCCACAAAAAGCGTGGCCAATTTGGTGAAACAAAACTATCTTTTCCAGATTTTTTATTGAGTAAATTGGTTGCTAAACTGCTGATTGCATACCCAATATTTTTGTTTGGGCCATGCTTTAGTGGAACATCAGCGATAAACGGGAGCATTTCACCGGCCCCAATGCCAATGCCCTGTCCCCAGTTTAAATCAGCTGCGGTACACCAATTTTTTATCTGCTGAATAGCAATATAATTCTGGGTTCCCTCAAAAAAACCATTGTTCACGATGCAATACACCATCATGTCATGGTTCATATTTTTTAATTCTTCCAAGATAATCAGAAGCTGCAGCAGCTGGGATGGGATACTATCTACATAGAGGGGAAACACCAGCACCAGTACGTCGCTGCTTGCTATTTCAGCCAACTCTGTTGTTTGCAAAGCGCACTTGAAAACCTGTACGTTGCATTCTCCCATTTCTTGCAGTAAATACTTTATCAAAAGTCCTGATGTACTTTCCCCAGGTTTGGGACTGCCGTTAATAATACTTATATTCATCTTTTTACTGTTCTCCCTTTTTCTCACATAACTGCTCTATGGACTTAAAAAAAGTTACATTATGCTTTGATACATTGAAATTGATGCTGTTTCTACCTACCATATTTTTAGCGGTATCTCTTTCTGATTGAGTAATGTGTTCGCCATAAAAATATACATAGAGCTGAAATGACTTTTTATAGCGTGGCTCATGGTGGGTTTCATTATCTATCATCCTGAAAAAGGGAAGAAGAAAAGGAATACTTCGGTCCAAGACATTTTTAACAAAAGGACTATATCCTCCATAATAGCATTTACTGATAATCGTAACGGTATCAGCTTGCGACAGTATACTCCCCATATTTTCATATCCGTCTTTTATTACACATCGTCCTGGGGTTTTTATCCAACATCCAAAACATCCAATGCAGTTTTTTATGCAACCCTTGTTAGAGATGACCTGTGTATCTTCTGTGATTTGCGGAAAAATCTGTTGGAATTGTAAGTCAGTCAAATCGTGTATGATAACATTCATTTTTTGCTCTCCTGCTGTGTCATATAGGGAATCGAAATAGACTTTATTATTTCTTCAATTCTCGTTTCCCAATCCTCGTCATACTCTACATTTGGCATAGTTGCGATAGCAGATAAGCCATGAACCAAGGCCCACATCGCTATTATTTTATTTTGCATAATTGGCTCCGGCATATCAACCTTGCAAAAGGCCTGTGCTGCAGTCTGCTTCAGTATTCTTAGCGGTGGGATTTCTTTTTCGCCCGCGCAATCCAATGATAAGTTTATCCGAATATTTTTTCTTGAAAAAAGAAAATCAAAATACAAGGGATTTCGATAAAAGAATTTTACATAGGCAGTTCCAAGCATAGAGAGAAGAGCAGGGGTATCTGCATACATCTCTGCTGTTTGTTCCAATGTTGACGTAAATAAATCCATAATATGTTGTTGGATCGCGGCAATAAATTCATCCTTGCTATTAAAATGAGCATAGGGAGCAGCATTACTGACACCGCATTTCAGAGCAACTTTGCGTAAGGATAAATTTTCCTCGCCCTCTGTGCTGATTAACTCTAATCCCGCTCTAATTAAAGCATTCCGCAGGTTCCCATGATGATAAGGTTTATTTTCCATAACAACCTCCAATCTTATCGCTGATAAGATTATATCATCAAAACTTAACAGCGTCAAGATTGGAATACAAAAATTGAAAATAGATCATTGCGCTTATGGCAAGAGCCGCTTGGAACTTCCGAAGTCCCAGGTGGCTCTTATTGTCAGAAACTCCGCTCTATAATTTCTGTGCTCTTGTCCATGAGAAGATCATGCCGGAGGTCGATAATGTTATGTTCAAAACGGTGCTGGTAAAGGCAGCCTTGCTATAATGCCGCTCATCGTGTTATAATACATATGATATTTCACGGCTCTTTCCTCCACGGAGGAGATCGGCAAGCTCATCTTGTATAACAAACTGATCAGGAGGAACACCGCATGAGAAGAACGAAGATCATCTGCACCCTGGGGCCTGCCGTAGACAGCCCCGACATGATCCGCGCCCTGATCCGGGGGGGCATGAACGCCGCCAGGTTCAACTTCTCCCACGGAACCCACGCCGAACAGCTGTCCCGCCTCAATATGTTCAAGGCTGTCCGGGACTCCATGAGCTATTCGGTGGCGACAGTGCTGGACACCAAAGGGCCCGAAATCCGGATTAAAAGCTTTGCAGCCAAGTCCATTGAGCTGAAGGCCGGCGAGACCTTTACGCTGACCGCCGAGGATATTGTAGGTGATCAGCACAGGGTGGCCGTCACCTACGCGAATCTCCCCGCCGAGGTGGAACCGGGCACCCGGATTTTGATCGACGACGGCCTGGTGGGCATCGAGGTCAAGGAGATCAAGGGACAGGACATCATCTGTACCGTGGTCAACGGCGGCACCCTCTCCGCCAACAAATCCATCAACATTCCCGGCGCGCATATCCATCTGCCCGCTCTGACCGAACGGGATATTGCCGATATCCGCTTTGGCATTGAGAACGATTTTGATTTTATCGCCGCTTCCTTTGTCCGCAAGGCCAGCGATGTCGAGGAGATCCGGCAGGTTCTGCGGACTTATGGCGGGGAGAATATCCAGATCATCGCCAAAATCGAGAATCAGGAGGGTGTGGACAATCTGGACGAGATCATTGCCGCCGCCGACGGTATTATGGTGGCCCGCGGCGATCTCGGCGTGGAGATCCCCGCCGCCCGGGTACCCGTCCTGCAAAAGCAGATGATCCGCAAAGGCCTCCACACCGGCAAGCTGGTGGTCACCGCCACCCAAATGCTGGACTCCATGATGCGCAACCCCCGTCCTACCCGGGCGGAGGTATCCGATGTGGCCAACGCCGTCTTTGACGGCACCACCTGTGTGATGCTCTCCGGCGAGACCGCCAGCGGCAAGTACCCGCTGGAGGCATTGGAAACCATGAACCGCATCGTTGCCGAGGCGGAGGGCGCGATTGACTTCTGGGCGCAGATGCATCAGTTTTTGGAGGGCCCGGAGACAATCAAAGCCACCATTAACGACGCCATCTCCCACACCTGCTGCCTGACCGCCAAAGACCTGGGCGCCGTCGCCATCACCACCACCACCAATTCGGGGCATACCGCCCGGATGATTAGCCGTTTCCACCCCGACTGCCCCATCGCGGCGCTGACCATGCGGGAGAAGGTGCGCCGCCAACTGGCTCTGTGCTGGGGCGTGTACCCCTTCCTCACAGGGGAGGTCACCTCCACCGACCGGATCTTCTCCCTGTGCGCTGAGGTAGCGTTGAAGGAAGGCATCGCCAAGAATGGGGACACCATTGTGGTCACCGCCGGAGTTCCCCTGGGCAGGGCGGTGGAGACCAACCTGCTCAAAGCCCATGTGATCGACGAAGCGGACTGACGCGTATGACAGCCTCATATTGTCAAAAACAGCGGAGCGTAATCACGCTCCGCTGTCTCTTGTTCCGGCCAAATCCCGAATGACCTCTCCGGCGATCATGAGGCCGGCCACAGCCGGCACAAAGGCGTTGCTGCCGGGCGTCTGCCTGTGCCGGACGCCCTCTTGCGCGGCGTCAGGGGGGCTGTCCGCATCGCCAATGGGCGTCATCGGCGGCTCCTTGGAGTACACCACCTTCAGCTTTTCAATCCCCCGCCGCCTCAGCTCCCGCCGCATGATCCGGGCCAACGGGCACACAGAAGTCTCATAGATGTCCGCCACCTCGAACGCGGACGGATCCATCTTATTTCCGGCTCCCATGCAACTGATGATGGGTACGCCCGCTTTTTGCGCCCGCTCCACCAGTTCCAGCTTCCCGGCCATAGTGTCGATGGCGTCCACGATGTAGTCATATTGGGAGAAATCAAACTGTGCCGCGCTCTGCGGCGTGTAAAAGGTCTTGTAGGTATGCACTTCCGCGTCCGGGTTGATGTCCAGGATGCGCTCCCGGGCCACATCCACCTTGAACTGCCCCACCGTCCGATGGCTGGCAAGTATCTGGCGGTTGATGTTGGTCACGCACACCCGGTCGTTGTCGACCAGATCCAGCGTTCCGACCCCGCTGCGGGCCAGCGCCTCCACCGTATACCCTCCCACGCCGCCAATTCCAAACACAGCGACCCGGGCGCGGTACAGGCGGTCCATCCCATCCTTCCCAAGCAAAAGCTCTGTTCTCGAAAACTGGTTCAGCATATCATTTCTCCGTTCGCTCTTTATTTTCCAACCCCGGGCGTGCCGGTTCAGCGCCCCGAACCGGCGGCGTCTCAAATCACCTGGTGCTCCTTCCATTTTCCCCGCAGGAACCGGATCAGGAACAGGGCGGCCCGAACCACCCAGTCGCAGAACATGGCCACCCAGACCCCCAGCAGCCCCATTCCGAGCCCTTGAACCGGGCCCAGCAGATAGCTCATTCCGATGCGGCAGATCCACATAGACAGCATGGAGACCACCATGGTAAACTTGGCGTCCCCCGCCGCCCGGAGGGCGTTTGGCAGGGTGAAGGCCATGGGCCAGAACACAATGGTGAACACCGCGCACCAGCGGAGCACCTGGATGGCGATGGCGGCGGTAGCGGGCGTCAGGTTGAACAGGGGCACCAAAACCGGCGCCGTCAGGAACAGGCACAGACAGGAGACCCCCATCGAGAGATAGACCACCTTCATCAGCTTTTTGGTATAGCCCACCGCCTGCTCGTGATCTCCGGCGCCCATGCACTGGCCGATGACCGTCACCATGCTGAGCCCCACCGCCTGCCCCGGGACGTTGATGCAGCTGGCAACGGAATTGCAGATGGCGTTGGCCGCCACCGCGGAGCCCTGTATGGCCAAATTCACGCCCACGTCAAAGGAAGTGACCAGCCTCAGCACCATCAGCTTCCCGATCTGGAACATACCGTTTTCAATCCCGGCGGGTATCCCGATGCCTAGGATCGCCTTCACCGTCCGCCACTGGAGATTGGGGCGGAAGAGATCCTCCACATACACCTGGAGGCTGGGCCGGGTAATCATCACGCCGATGATGACCGCCGCCGCGATCCGGGAAACCAGGGTGCCAATGCCCGCCCCGGCGGCCCCCATGTCAAAGCCGTAGATCAGCACGGCGTTCACCGCGATGTTGATGAGATTGACGATCAGCGAGTTGACCATGGACACCTTGCTGTTGCCCATGGCCCGGAAAAGGGCCGCGCCGGCGTTATAGATGGCAATAAAGGGGTAGGCGGCCGCCGTCAGCAGGAAGTAGATCAGGGCCGAATCCATGACCTCCTGAGAGATGCTTCCGAAAAGCAGCCGCAGAATATGCTCCCGAAGCAGGAGCGCCGCTCCCATCAGGAACAAAGCCGCCAGCAGGGCGACATACAGCAGCTGTTTGGCCGCCGACCGGGCGTTTTCCGGCTCCCGCCGCCCCAGGTATTGGGCCACCACCACCGCCCCGCCGGTGGACAGGGCGGAGAAAATGTTGATAATCAGGATATTGATGCCGTCCACCAGGGACACCCCGGAGACCACCGCCTCCCCGGCGGTGGTGACCATCATCGTGTCGGCCATGCCCACCGTCATCAACAATAGCTGCTCGATGACCAGGGGAATCATGAGCCGGGTCAAGTCCCGGTTGGTAAAAAGGGGTTTTGCTGTCTGCGCCGTGGATTCCATGGGATACACCTCGTGTTCTTGATTGGCTATACGCGTCTCAGCGGGGGCCCGTCCAGGCTCACCACCCGGTTGCACGCCGAGAGCACCTGGGGCTGGTGGGTGGCCAGCACAGCCGGGATATTCAGCGCCCGCAGGCGGCTCATGATCCTGGCCGTCCTCTCCGGATCCACCCCGGCGAAGGGCTCGTCCAGCAGGAGCAGCTCCCCGCCCAGCGCCGCGCACCGGGCCAGGGCCAGCCGCCGGGCCATGCCGCCGGACAGGGCGGCGGGGTAAGCGCCCCCCTCCCCGG
>CAMWRX010000096.1 GCA_947176765.1 uncultured bacterium | reverse complement strand
GATGTTTATAAGAGAAAGACCTTGATGGTGGTGCGTCAGTACAAGGCGGACGGCCCGCTGACCAAGCTGCTGCTGCTGGTGGTAGCCATCGACGACGCGGTGGGCCTGGTGCTGTTCTCCGCCTCCTTTGGCGTGGCCGCGGCGCTGGAAAGCGGTTCTATCAGCATCGTCACCGTGCTGGTGGAGCCGGTGATCGAGATCGCGCTTTCCCTGGTGCTGGGTTGCTTGGCGGGCTGGGTGCTGTACCGGGTGGAGAAGTACTTTCACTCCCGCAGCAAGCGACTGTCCATCTCCATTGGCTTTGTGCTGCTCACCGTGGGGCTGTCCATGGTGGAGTTTGAGGCGGGCGGCATCCATTTCAGCTTCAGCCTGCTGTTGGTGTGCATGATGACCGGCACCATCTTCTGCAACATCTGCGACTTCTCCGAGGAGCTGATGGCCCGTGTGGACGGCTGGACCACCCCGCTGTTCGTGCTGTTTTTCGTGCTGTCCGGCGCGGAGCTGGATCTGAAGATTCTGGCCAATCCCCTGGTGCTGCTCATCGGCGTGGTGTATATCATTTTCCGCTCCCTGGGCAAATACCTGGGTTCCTATGGAAGCTGCGCCCTCACCGGGTGCGGCGAGAACATTAAAAAGCATCTGGGCATTACCCTGCTGCCCCAGGCGGGCGTGGCGCTGGGCATGGCCCTCACCGCCCAGCAGCTGGCGGACGGCGCGGTGGTGCGCAATGTGGTGCTGTTCTCCGTGCTGGTGTACGAGCTGGTGGGCCCGGCGCTGACCAAGCGCTCCCTTGTCGCCGCCGGCGAGATCCACGAGGAGGGCAAGACCAGCGCCCGGAAGAAGAACACCCCCAAGGCTCCCATCCAATTTGGATAAGTGATTTGAGCGGTTTTCCTGCGGCGTTCCGGGCATACTAACGCCGAGGTGATCACAATGCTCAGCGAAAACCAATTGCTCAACCACATTTATCAGACGGCCGAAATGGGCCAGGAGGGCATCCAGTCGGTGCTGAAGTACACCGAAGAGCCCAAACTGGTATCCGCCCTGAACAGCCAGCTCACCGAGTATGAGAAGCTGCAAAGCGCCGCCGGATCCATGCTCCAGGCCCGGGGGGAGCCCCCAAAAGGGCTGGGCCCCGTGGCAAAAGCTTCCTCTGAAATGATGAGCACCATGAAGGCCATGACGGATCGCTCCGCCTCCAACATTGCGGAGATGATGATCCAGGGCTCCACCATGGGGGTGACCAAGAGCCTGCGCACCCTCCGGGACTGCGATGTGAAGGACGACGGCGTGCGCCGTCTGGCGGACAAACTGCTCAAAACCGAGCAGGCCAACATTGAGGAAATGAAGCGTTTCCTGTAAATGGCGAAGGGCCTCCGTGTCCACGGAGGCCCTTCGGTTTTCCCGTTCAGTTCAGTGAGCTGGGGCCGAAGCCATGGGGCAGCAGCTCCTTCAAGGGGAGTTTCACATACTCCCCATCCCCCCGGGCCACCAGCACGGTGAGGTCGGGGGCGAACTCATACAGCATCTGGCGGCAGGAGCCGCAGGGCCAGCAGTAGTCGGAGCTTTTCCCCACCACGGCCAGGGTGGTAAACTCCCTGTGCCCCTCGCTGACGGCTTTCACCAGGGCGGTGCGCTCGGCGCAGATACACGAGCCGTAGGCGGCGTTTTCCACGTTGCAGCCGGTGAACACCGTGCCGTCGGGACACAGCAGGGCCGCGCCCACAGGGAAGTGGGAGTAAGGCACATAGGAGCGCTCCAGCATGGTGAAGGCCAGATCCACCAGGGCTTGGTCAGTCATATCAAAAACTCCTTTCCGATTTGGGGATTTTTTGGCAAGGGAGCGCAGCCGGCTCCTTATTCATATAGTATACCAGCTTTTTGCCCCGCGCGGAAGGGGAAAAGTGAGGGACCCGGCGATTTTTGTTGTTGCAATGCGGGAAAATTTCTGATATACTATAAGCTGTTCGCGTGGGGGCGTACGATCCCCATACGTCCCGCTGTACGAAACAGGGAGCGCCGGGCGGAAGCCCTGGGCGCGGCCATCTAAAGATAAAGGACGGATGACAATGTTCGAGAAGGGAAAACGTGAGCGCCGCCAGAGCGAGGACGATAAGATATTCAATCGGATGCTTCTCTGGCTGGCGGTTGCGGTGGGGGTGGAGCTGCTCCTGCTGCTGCTGAAAAAGGTGTACGTGGACATGAAATGGGGCGGAATCCCCGCCGGAACGCTGTTGGACTTCTTCAAGGTATACTGCATAGCGGGAGTTGTCCTCACGGTGGGCGGAATCGTCTGGGCGGTGCTGAGCCACCGGATGGGCAGGCGGCTGACGCTCCCCGTGGCCATCACCGCGGCCGCGGCCGGCCTGTGGCTGGTGTCCATGCTCAGCCGCTTTATGTGGGCCGAGGGTGTGAAGATCCTCCTGATGCTGCCCGCGGGGGCGGCGGTGCTGATCGTCATCTTCTTCCTCTATCAGCGCCCATTCTTCTATAACGCAGTCCTCACCGGCGGCGCGTTGATGGCTGTCTGGCTCTATGGAAGGTACTACCTGATTCACCCCCGCGTCATCATGGCCTGCTTCATCGGGGGCTGGGTGATTCTGGCGGCTGCGGCGGCGCTGGCGTTTGTGCTGCAGAAGAACGACGGAAAGCTGGGGCGCGTTCGGGTGCTTCCGCCCAGCTCCAACTATATGATGACTTGGATCACCTGCGGCGTCGCGGCGCTGGCCATGGTGCTGGCCCTGATTTTGGGCGTGTCCATGAGCCACTATCTGCTGTATGTTTTGGCGGCCTGGCTGTTTGCTCAGGCGGTGTTCTTCACTGTGAAGATGATGTAAATGTTAAAAAAGTCCGCCTCCCCTGTCAGGGGAGGCGGACTTTTGTTTTGATTTAAATCAGCCGGCGCTTAGAAGCCGTAGCGCATGGCGCTCTCAATCATTTGTTCAAAAATCTCGTCGAAGGAGGCGCCATTGAACGCATTCTGGAAGCCCTTGGCCGCCTCATCCATCGCGGTGCCGAGGGTCATGGATTCTTTTCCGACGGTCATCTTGATGCCGCCCGCCGCTTTGAACAGCAGGGTGGGGAAGAACTTATAGCTGATGAAGATTACCACAGCAGCGCCGAGGAAGTACACCAGCCAGGACAGGCCGGAGTCGGAGCCGGGGCAGGTGTACTGGACGGAGAGGGCGCCGAAGATGACGGAGGACAGCACCGCCAGGAGGATGAACGTCAGCGCCATGGAGATGGACACGAAGGACAGCAGGAACGCCAGCAGCAGAAGGGCGGTGGTCAGCACGCCGTTGTTGGCGCTGGCCTGCCACGCGCCGCCCAGGGAGAGGGTGCTCTTCTGGGCCTTGGCGGCGACAAAGACCACCAGGATAAACAGGGCCATGCCGATGATCGCGATCAGTCCGCCGTACAGCAGGCTCTCAAAGAGGGGCGCGCTGACCTTGACGGCGTCCCTGCTGTAGGAATACTCGTTGATCGCGGAGACGACGGTGCTGCATATCTTATGCAGTACGCCGAATATGGCCAGACCCAGCGCCAGCACCCGGATGACGGTGAGGAGGATGCTGACCATCATGTCCTGCCGCGCCAAGGAATCCTGGACGGCCTGGGCGGGGGAGGCAAAATAGGACTTTAAGTAGCTCCACAGGCCAGAGGCGGCCGCCTTTGCCTTCTGCTGCATTTCAGACGGCTGCCGGGGCGCCTGCTGAGGGGCATACTGTTGGGAGAATTGCTGCGGGGGCTGCTGGGGGACCTGCTGCGGAGCCTGCGGGGGAACCTGCTGCGCTGCCCGCGCGGCGGCCTGGGCCTCCTCACAGGTGCACTGGGCGCCGTCCTCCAGCTGTTTGCCACAGAATTGACAATACTTCATTGTGTTCAAACCTCTCTCTGTTTATTTTTTCCGGCCTCCGCCGGCGGGGTTATACCATTATCATTATATCAAATCGACGCTTTTTGTCAATTCCTCCCGCTGGGTGAACACAGTTCATTTTGGAAAGGGGTCAAAAACTGTGATGGCCGTGGCTGAAGATGAGCAGCACCCCCAGAGCAAAGCCCAGCACGGTGGCCAGGATGGGCCAGCGGGACTTCCACTGGAGCGCCGCCTCGGGCAGCAGCTCGAAAAACACCACATACAGCATGGCTCCGCCCGCCAGACTCAGAGCCGCGGCAAGAGCCACCGGGGCCTGCTCCCCGATGAAATAGCCCGCCACGGCGCCCAGCACCGTGGGCAGGCCGCTGAGTGCGGCCACGGCGATGGCGGAGACGGTTTTGGAGCCGTCGTGGAGGAGGGGGGTGGCGATGCTCATGCCCTCGGGCAGGTTGTGCAGGCCGATGGTCACCGCCGCCAGCACGCTGGCCAGACAGATGCCCTGTACCGCCACCGTGGCCCCCACCGCCATGCCAACCGGCACATTGTGCAGGGCCACCGCCGCCGCCAGCACGATGCCCGCCGTATGCAGGTCGTGGTGGCCGCAGGCACAGTGGTGTGGGTTGGCCTCGTCCTCGTGGTGGGCGCTTTTGTCGATCCAGCAGTTGAGCAGGTAGGTGACCGCGAAGCCCGCCACCAGCAGCAGCGGCGTCATGGGCAGCCAGGGGGCGGCCTCCATGGCCTCGGGCACCATGTCCAGCGCTACGATGGACAGCATCAGCCCGGCGGTGAAGCTGAGCAGCAGGCTGGTTCCCCGGGGGGACTCCCGCTTGAACAGCGCCGCCAGCACGCCGCCCAGGGCCAGACCGCCCACGCCGGTGGCGGCGGTGAGAAGAATCACAAATAAAACAGGGTTCATAGTGTGCGCTCCTAAGTAAATTCTGCCGGGCAGACCGCAGGGTCTGTCCGGCAATTTTTCATGTTATCACAGGAGCTGGACAAAATCAACCTTTTTTAAACAGTTCCCGCAGGCCAATGACGATGAGGAACGCGCCGAAGCATTTTCGCAGCACTTCCACGTCCAGCGCGGTGGCCGCCCAGGCGGTGAGGGCGGAGCACACCAGCCCCAGTGCGATTGCAGGCAAAAGGGCCCGCTTTTCCACGTAGCCGTTTTTGAAGTGGGCGGGCAGGGCGGTGGCGGCGGTGGGGAGGAAGTAGAGCAGATTGATCCCCTGGGCCAGGGCCTGGGGCACCCCGGCGAAGCTGGTCATGTAGATGAGCAGCAGGGAACCGCCCCCCACGCCAAAGCCGGACAGCACCCCGGTGACCGCCCCGGCCAGGGCGGCGATGAGCCAGTTCATCATAAAAACGCCCTGACCCCGCCGTAGAGGATGAGCAGGGCGAACCCCCGGCGCAGCCACACCATGGACATTTTTTTGAACAGTTTTCCGCCGGCCCAGCCGCCCGCCAGCCCCCCCGCCAGATAGGGCAGCGCCATGACCGGGTCCAACTGCCCCCGGAACCAGTACACCCCGGCGGACAGGGCACACAGCGGCGCGATCACTGCCACAGACGTGGCGAAGGCCTTCCGCTGATCCAGGCCGCATTTGCCCGCCAGCATGGGCACCAGCACCTGGCCGCCGCCCCCGCCGAAAAAGCCGTTGACCACCCCGGCGGCCCCGCCTGCCAGGGCATACCACAGAGTTTTGGAATTTCCCTTTTTCACCGTATATCACCCAGAATCAAGTGTGCCGCAGGCGGGGAAAAATATTCTTTGACAAAATAGAAATAATGTAAAGAAACTTTCCTTGCGAACCCTTGAAAAACCCGGTATAATGTTCCAAAACCCGGGAGAGAGGGGAAAAACGTGCCAAAATCTACCAAAGATGAGATCATGACAGCGTTGGGCGGACTGCTCCAGGTCAAGCGGCTGGACGACATCACCGTCACCGAGCTGGTGGAGCAGTGCGGCATCTCCCGGCAGGCGTTCTATTACCACTTTTCCGATTTGTACGGCGTAGTGGACTATGGCATTCAGCGGTTTTTGGAGCAGCTTGAAGTGCCCAGCCCGGATCAGTGGCGGGCCGCCCTGGAAAAGACGCTGACCCTGCTGCGGGAAAACCGCACCGTCGTACTCAACGTCTACCGGGCGTATGAGCGCAGCTATGTGGAGCACGACCTCCGGCAGTGGGCCGCGCCCCTGGTGGAGACGCGCGTCCGGCTGTCCGCCCAGAGGTACAGCGTGACAGAGGATCAGATCGGCTTTATGTCGGAGGTGCTCACCCAGGCGCTGGCCAGCATTGTGCTAAGCTGGGTGGAGCGGGGAATGCCGTCCAGCGTCATCGAGCGGATGGACGACTTTGACATCCTGGTGGGGGGCTGCCTGGAGTATACCATGGAGCGGCTGTCCCAGAAAAATAGAGAAAGCTGACAGGGGCGGGCGAAAAGCTTCCTGCTGTGGCTGAAGGAACAGAAGCTGTGAAAATTGCCTATTGCAATTTTAAGGGAGTATGTTACAATAGGCCCGACAACTGAATAAAGACAGTTGCGAGAAATGCAGCAGGCAGGACCTTCACGGTGCTGCCCAGGAAAGGAAGAAGCAAAATGCCCAAG
>CAMWRX010000095.1 GCA_947176765.1 uncultured bacterium | reverse complement strand
GCGCAGCCGAATGACGTCCCCAGGGCAGCCGGCAGGGTGCCGGGACGGTCGTTCGACGCAGCCGAATGACGTCCCCTGGGCAGCCGCTAGGCTGCCGGGACAGTCGTTCGGCGCAGCCGAATGACGTCCCCAGGGCAGCCGGCAGGGTGCCGGGACGGTCGTTCGGCGCAGCCGAATGACGTCCCCAGGGCAGCCGGCAGGGTGCCGGGACGGTCGTTCGGCGCAGCCGAATGACGTCCCCAGGGCAGCCGGCAGGGTGCCGGCGTGAGGCCGCCTTTGGCGGCCCTAGCCCGGGCACCGCTTTCCGTCTCCCGCATACAATGGGAGTGGAAGGGGCGCGCCATATCTGCCCCGACCCATCAACCATCGGGAGGTACAAATATGGCTGAATTCATTGAGCCGGGCCCTATCGCCGATGCCGCCGGTATCCGCGAGGCCGTGTGCATCCACACCCGAAAGATTTTTGACAGTTGCCGCGATAAGGACTGCGTGGAGGATCTGCGGCTCTATCCCACTGTCAGCTCTCAGGCTGTCATCGACCGGGCCATCAGTTTGAAGGCCGGGCAGGCCGAGCTGCTGTACGCTTACATCGACGTGGAGCCTGTGGGCTTCAACCGGGGCTACTTCACCGTAGACGTGCGCTACTTCTACCGGGTGACCGCCGACGCTTTTGTGGGCGCGGCCCGGCCGGTGTCCATCTGCGGGCTGGCGGTGTTCGACAAGCGGGCCATCCTGTTCGGTAGCGAGGGCAGCGCCAAGGTGTTCTCCTCCAACAGCAGGGCGAAGGATCTGGACGAGCAGAACCTGATGAGCACCAATCTGCCCATCGCAGTGGTGAACTCGGTGGATCCCATCATCCTGAGTATGCGCCTGTCCGACCCCTGCGAGCCAACCGCCTGCGCCTGTGGCGACGGGGCGGATGTGCCCGCGGGCATCGCGGGCTGTTTCCCCGGCGAGCTGAACATGGGGGGCGAGGGCCGGAGGGTGTACGTCACCCTGGGCCAGTTCTCCATCATCCGCCTGGAGCGGGACAGTCAGCTGCTCATCCCCGCCTACGACTACTGCATGCCCAGCAAGGAGTGCACCGGCAGCGGCGAGGAGGACCCCTGTTCCATTTTCCGCCAGGTGCAGTTCCCCACGGAGGAGTTCTTCCCGCCCAACACCATCGCGCCCCCGGAGGGCTACCAGGAGACGAAGAACTGCTGCTGTTGAGATTTCGGGGCAATTGGGGCGGAGCGGATTTCCCGCTCCGCTCCTTAATTTTTGTTGAAGGCTATTCTCATTCCAGAAAAAACGTGGTAGAATAACAACACATCAAAACATTTCCATTGGGAGGTCTTTATGACAAATTGGAACGCCCTGTATGACCGCCTGCGGGGGTCAGTCCCATCCCTGGAGCTGCGGCGGGATGAGCCCATGAGCCGCCACACCACCTTCAAGGTGGGCGGGCCGGTGCCTCTGATGGCCCTGCCAAAAAGCGAGGAAGAGGTGCGGCAGGCCATGTCCGTGGCTGTGCTGGAGTTCGGCGCGCACCCCTTTTTCATGGGCAAGGGCTCCAATCTGCTGGTATCGGACGCGGGCGCGGATCTGCTGGTGATCAAGGCGGATGGGCTGGACAGGCTGGAGCTGGAAGAGGAGGGCAAAACCCAGGTGGCCGCCCGCCCCAACGGCCGCGTGATTGTCGCCGGGAGCGGGGTGTCCATGGCGCGGCTGGCCAATTTCGCGCTGGAAAACGGCCTCACCGGGCTGGAGTTTGCCCACGGCATTCCCGGCAGCGTGGGGGGCGGCGTGTACATGAACGCCGGGGCCTACGGCGGGGAGATGAGCCAGGTGGTGACCAGCGTGTCCTCCGCAGACCTGCCTCCAGAGGAGATGATCCGAGAGCTGAAAGACCCCGGTTTCTCCTATCGCCACAGCGTCTATCAAGAGCGGAACGAATTTATTCTCCGGGTTTGCTTCACGCTGGAGCCGGGCGACCCGGCTGAAATCAAAGCAAAAATGGACGACTTCGCCCAGCGCCGCCGGGAAAAGCAGCCGTTGGAGTATCCCAGCGCTGGTTCTACCTTCAAGCGGCCCCCGGAGGTGGACGGACAGCCGGTCTACGCCGCCGCCCTCATTGACCAGTGTGGGTTGAAGGGCCTGACAGTGGGTGGGGCCCAGGTGTCGGAGAAGCACGCGGGCTTTATCGTCAACAAAGGCGGGGCGACCTGTAACGATATTGTGGAATTGATGGCCCAGGTACGGGAGCGGGTATTTCGGGAGACGGGGGTCACTCTGGAGCCCGAGGTGCGTTACCTGGGAATGGAGGAAGATACATGGAATTTCTAATTGTGTCAGGGCTGTCCGGGGCGGGCAAATCCACCGTCATGTCCATTTTGGAGGACAGCGGATTTTTCTGCGTGGACAATCTGCCCCCGGTGCTCATCCCCAAGTTCGCCGAGGTATGTCTGGCCGGCACCGGCTCCTATGAGCGGGTGGCCATGGTGTGCGACATCCGGGGCGGCGAGAACTTCGACGGCCTGTTTGAGGCGATGGACGCCCTCAAGGCCATGAAGTTCCAGTACAAGGTGCTGTTTGTAGACGCGGACGACGCCACCATCATCAAGCGCTACAAGGAGACCCGCCGCAGCCACCCCCTCATGGGGGAGACGGGCAGTTTGTCCCAGGCGGTGGAGCGGGAGCGGGCAGCCATGGAGCCGGTGCGGGCCCGGGCGGACTACATCATTACCACCACCTCCCTGCCGGTGCAGAAGCTGCGGGGGCAGGTGCTGGATATGTTCGCGCCCAACCGCAAGAGCGTGAATGAGATGAGCGTCACCGTCACCTCCTTCGGCTTCAAGTACGGCCTGCCTCTGGAGGCCGATCTGGTGTTTGACGTGCGCTTTCTGCCCAATCCCTTTTATGTGGAGGAGCTGCGGCCCCAGACCGGGCTGGATCAGGGTGTGGCGGACTATGTGTTCGGTAACCCCACCGCCCAGGAGCTGATGGAGCATCTGCGCCGGCTGATGGATTTCCTGCTGCCCCATTTTGTGGAGGAGGGCAAGAGCGCCCTGGTCATCGCCGTGGGATGCACGGGCGGTCGGCACCGCTCGGTGGCGGTGACCCGCGCGCTGTGCGAGTACATCCAGGGTCTGGGCTACGCCGCGGGCGAGACCCACCGTGATATGACGAGGGCGTGACCATGGGAAATCAGAAACGGCATAAGGGGCCCGCCATTGTGGCCCTGGGCGGAGGGCACGGCCTGTCCGCCATTCTGAGAGGGCTGAAGCTCTATACGGACGACCTCACCGCCATCGTCACCGTGGCGGACGACGGCGGCGGCTCCGGGGTGCTGCGGGAGGATTTGGGCATGCCCCCTCCCGGCGACATCCGCAACTGCATGGAGGCGCTGGCGGATACCGAGTCGCTGATGCAGCAGCTGCTGGCCTACCGCTTCCCGGACGGGCGGCTGGCGGGGCAGGCGTTCGGCAACCTGCTGCTGGCGGCGCTGGACGGCGTGTGCGATTCCTTTGACCAGGCGGTGGCCCGGATGAGCGAGGTTCTGGCGATTACCGGGCGTATTTTGCCTGTGACAAATGCCAATGTGCAATTGGAGGCCAGCTTTGAAAACGGCTCCAGCGTGTGCGGGGAGTCCAAAATCTCCGCCGCCAAAAAGGAGCAGAACTGCCGCATCCACCACGTCCGCCTGCTGCCGGAGCATACCCCGGCGCTGCCCGCCGCGCTGGACGCCATCCGCCGGGCGGAGGTCATTCTGCTGGGGCCGGGGAGCCTGTACACCAGCGTGATCCCCAACCTGCTGGTGGACGGCGTTTCCGAGGCCATTGCGGACAGCCCGGCGCTGAAGATTTACGTGTGCAACATCATGACCCAGGACGGGGAGACGGAGGGCATGACCGCCCAGGATCATGTATCCGCCCTGCTGGAGCACGGCGGGCCGGGGTTGGTGGATCTGTGCCTGTGCAATTCCGACCCCATCAGCCGGGAGCTGCTGGAGCGCTATTCCGCCGAGGACGCAGAGCCCATGCGGGTGGACCGCCGGGAGGTGGAGCTGCTGGGAGCGGAGGTGGTCTACCGTCCCCTGATGGACATGGACTGCGGCTATGCCCGCCACTCGGGTGTGAAGGTGGCCCAGGCGGTGGTGGATCTGTACCAGCAGCGGGCCGATACCAAGATTTTTTGAGGAGGGATTCCCGTGGCCTTTTCCGCCGACGTGAAACAGGAGCTTTGCCGTCCGGCTGTGAGCCGGCGGTGCTGCGCCCAGGCGGAGGCCTACGGCGTGCTGCTGTTCTGCGGCGCGTTCCACCCCCGTCAGGCCCGGATTGTCACGGAGAGCCCTGCGCTGAAGGAGCGGCTCCCCATGCTGTTCCGCAAAGCGTTTAAGGTGTCCTTCGACCAGACCCCCGAGCCAGGGGAGGGGAAGGGGGCCTTCCTGATCGAAAGTCCGGCAAAGTTAAAGGCGATGTTTGACGCCTTTGATTTGGAGTGGGATGGCGCGGTGTCCCTGCACATCAATCTGGCCATGCTTGAGGAGGAACACTGCCGCACCGCCTTTCTCCGGGGGGCGTTTTTGGCGGGGGGCTCGGTGACCGATCCCCTGAAGGGGTATCATTTGGAGCTGGCTACCTCCCACTACCATGTGGGCCGGGAGCTGCCCGCCCTGCTGCGGGAGGCGGGATTTGAACCCAAGGAGACCGACCGCAAAGGGAATCATGTGATTTACTTTAAGCAGTCCGACCATATCGAGGACTTTTTGACCTATTTGGGCGCGCCGGTGTCCGCCATGGCGGTGATGTCCGCCAAGATCGAGCGGGATATTCGGGGCAGCGTGAACCGTCAGGTGAACTGCGACAGTGCCAATCTGGACAAGACGGTGGCGGCGGCAAGAGAGCAGCTTGCCGCCATTGAGCGCCTGCGGGAATCGGGGCGGCTGGATTTTCTGCCGGACAAGCTCAAGGAGGCGGCGCGGCTGCGGATCGAGAACCCGGAGCTGAACCTGAACCAGTTGGGGGCGCTGTGCGAGCCAACCGTGAGCAAGTCGGCGTTCAACCACCGGATGAGGAAGCTGATGGAGCTGGCGCAGACAGAGAAGAAGGGCAGAATTGGATGAAACAGAAACGGAGCCTCCGGGAATGGCTCAGACTGCAGGACCAGGCCGGAATCCTGGCTTTGACCGGGATACCCGTTCTCTTCCTGACAGGGGTTCTGACGCATAGCGAAACCGTGACCGCAGGTATAGCGCTCCTTTGGGTCATGGCCTGGGGATGTGTGATGAGCAGCTGCCGGGAAAAGCTGCGCTGTCCCCATTGCGGCAATCTTCTCTTTAAAAATGTGAATCTCATAAAAAAAGCCAGAATCATAAGTGCAGATACGGCGGATTGGACCTGCCGCAACTGCGGCCAATGCGTCAATCTTGACACACCCATTGATCCATAACTGCCCGAAATTTGTCGGTTTTAGTTTCGGAGGTATACCCATGTCATTCACTCATTTATATTTACATACGGAATACTCCCTCCTGGACGGCGCCTGCCGCATCAGCCAGTTGGTTGGCCGGGCGGAGGGGGTGTGATTACTTGAAACGGAAAATTTTGTCTTTACACAGTGTTCTGCCCCCGGCTGAGCTGAAGGCGAAGCTGGATTGGGAAATACAGGCACGCAACGACCAAGAAAGGGGCAGGTGCAGGTTCTTCCTGAGGTGGAAAAGCGAAAATCGGTTCACGCTCTGTATGGCGGAATATGAGGAGTTCGTGGGGGTTGGGCGCGAAGGCCCTTCGATGAGGACAGGCTCCGGGATGAGGCGGAATGCGAGCTATTCCGTCATACTTTGTGGGAAAATTGCCCCTGAGGAGAATGGCAGCGTGATTGTCGGACAATTCAGGCAGCTGCTGGCAAGGTGGGTTTTGCTTATCATTGCGGCTGGATGCTTCATTGGGCTTGCCGTAACGGGGCGGTGGTTCGCGTGCCTGCTGACCGCGGCGCTGGGGGCGCCTTTCCTTTATCATCTGCTTAATCCGATGCGGAGCAGATCCGGTGAGGCTCTGTGGGCCGAATTGGAATCCTTAGTGGCGACCGTTGACAGTCACGCGGCCGGATAGCAGACCTTGGAAGAATACAGTTACGAGTAAGGAGTGAGAGCTATGTCCTTCACCCATTTACATCTCCATACGGAATACTCCCTCCTGGACGGTGCCTGCCGCATCAGCCAGTTGGTTGACCGGGTGAAGGAACTGGGCCAGTCCGCCGTGGCCATCACCGACCACGGGGTCATGTACGGCGTCATCGACTTTTACCGGGCTTGCAAGGCGGCGGGGGTGAAGCCCATCATCGGGTGCGAGGTCTATGTGGCCCCCCGCACCCGCTTCGACCGGGTGCACGAGCTGGACGGCTCCGCCCGGCACCTGGTGCTGCTGTGCCGCAACGAGCAGGGCTACCGCAACCTGAGCTACATGGTGTCTATGGCCTTTACCGAGGGATTTTACATCAAGCCCCGTATCGACATGGACTTATTGAGGGAGCATCACGAGGGCCTCATCGCCCTGTCCGCCTGTCTGGCGGGGGAGATCCCCCGGCGGCTGCTCAACAATGACTACGAGGGCGCGAAAGCCCACGCGCTGGAAATGCGGGAGCTGTTCGGCGAGGACGGCTACTATCTGGAAATCCAGGATCACAAGATCCCTGAGCAGCAGGCGGTCATCGCGGGCATCATGCGCCTGAGCCGGGAGACCGGCATCCCCATGGTGGCCACCAACGACTGCCACTACCTCACCCGAGGGGACGCCGCCATGCAGGACGTACTCATGTGCGTCCAGATGGGCAAGCTGGTAGAGGATCAGGATAGAATGCGCTTTGAGACGGACGAGTTCTACGTCAAGAGCGAGGACGAGATGCGCGCCCTGTTTCCCAACTGCCCCGAGGCCATTTCCAACACCCAGAAAATTGTGGACGCCTGCAATGTGGAGTTCGAGTTCGGCAAGTACCACCTGCCCGAGTTCAAGTTGCCCGAGGGGGAGACGGACGGGGACGCCTACTTTGAGAAGCTGTGCTGGAAGGGCTTTGCCCAGCGCTATCCGGGCGGCGGCGAGGATTTGCGTGACCGCCTGCGCATGGAGATGGGGGTCATTCGGCAGATGGGGTTTGTGGACTACTTCCTCATCGTGTCCGACTTCATCGGCTACGCCAAGGAGAACGGTATCCCGGTGGGGCCGGGGCGCGGCTCCGGGGCGGGCTCCATGGTGGCCTACTG
>CAMWRX010000094.1 GCA_947176765.1 uncultured bacterium | reverse complement strand
AGAAGTCCACTCAGCCCAAACCCCGCCGTCAGGGCAAAAAGCAGGGTGCGCCCGCCCAGCCCGTCAAGGAGCCCGTCCTGCCCTCCTCCCTGTCCGGCAAGAGAAAGCGCCGCCGGGACGACAGGCCCCGGCCCATCGAGGCCCCCCTCCGCTCCGACCGGCAGAAGGACTCCACCCAGCACAAGAGCCTGATGCGGCCCTATTACCTCCATGACGACGACTGAGCGGGGGGGCGTGCCCCACAGGCGGCCCCGGAAAAAGCGCTGTCATCCTTTGCGGTGGATTGCCGGTTTGGCGGTGCTGGCCCTGGGGGGCTGGGCCTGGTTCCAATGGCAGTGCTGGGGGCTTCAGGTCACCCATACCGAGGCGGTACTGGACGGCCTGCCAGCCGGGTTCGACGGATACAAAATCGTCCAGCTGTCCGACCTCCACGGCCACGAATATGGGGAGAACAGCGAAAAGCTGCTGGGCCTGGTGCGGGAGCAGGAGCCCGACCTGATTGTGATCACCGGCGACCTCATCGACCAGGAAGGCCAGCTCCAGATGATCCCCGCCCTGGCGAAAGGGCTGGCGGCCATCGCGCCCGCCTATTACGTCACCGGCAATCACGAGTGGGGGCTGGGGACGGGGACGGTGAAGGAGCTGAAAAGCCTGCTGTCCCAGTGCGGGGTGACCGCCCTCTCCAACCAATACGAAATCCTGGAGCGGGACGGGGCGCGGATGGTGCTGGCCGGGGTGGACGACCCCAACGGCTATGCCGACCAGACCACCCCGGAGGAGCTGTACGCCTGGATTGAAAACAATGCCCCCGGCCTGTTCACCCTGCTGCTGGCCCACCGCAATGACCGCTTCGGGCAGTACGCCGACGCGGGGTATGATTTCGTTATGTCCGGGCACGGTCACGGGGGCATTGTCCGCCTGCCCTTTGCGGGCGGGCTGGTGGGAACAAACCGGCAGTTTTTCCCCAAGTGGACGTCGGGTATCTACACACTGGGGGACAGCACGCTGTTCGTCTCCCGGGGATTAGGAAACAATACGGTGCCCTTCCAGGGGTTCCGCGTGTTTAACCGCCCGGAATTGGCGGTTGTGACGCTGAAAACGAAATGATTTTGGGAGTGGATTGCCATGACTGAGACAGAAAAAATGCTGGCGGGGAAGCTGTACGACCCCACTGACCCGGAGCTGGCCCGACGGCGGGCTGCGGCCCACAAGCTGTCCAAGCAGTATAACGACACCACCGAGGACGAGGAGAAGAAGCGGGAGGACATCCTGCGTCAGCTCCTGCCCCACATGGGGGAGGGCGCCTATCTGCAGGGCCCCATCCAGTTTGACTACGGCATTTACACCACCATCGGCGAGAACAGCTACGCCAACTTCAACTTCACGGTGCTGGACTGCTGCCCGGTGACCATCGGGAATAACGTGTTTTTCGGCCCCAACTGCTCCATCATGACGCCCATGCACCCCTTCCTGCCGCCGGAGCGGAACCAGCGCCGCCGGGAGAACGGCCAGCTGTACGACCTGGAATACGCCAAGCCCATCACCATCGAGGACGACTGCTGGATCGCCGCCAACGTGGTGGTGTGCGGCGGCGTCACCATCGGCAGGGGATGCGTCATCGGCGCGGGCAGCGTGGTGACAAAGGACATCCCCGCCGGATCGCTGGCGGCGGGGAACCCCTGCCGGGTCATCCGGCCCATCACCGAGGCGGACAGCGTGGAACTGAAACCGGAACTGCTTTGAGGAGTGACACCCATGCCCCGTTATGACGCCGGACAATTTGATATCGCCGTCATCGGCGCGGGCCACGCAGGCATCGAAGCTGCTTTGGCCGCCGCCCGGATGGGGCTGAAAACCGTGTGCTTCACCATCAACCTGGACGCGGTGGGCAATATGCCCTGCAACCCCGCCGTGGGCGGCACCGGCAAGGGCCACCTGGTGCGGGAGATCGACGCCCTGGGCGGCGAGATGGCGAAGGCCGCCGACCGGGCCTGCATCCAGTACCGGATGCTCAACCGGGGCAAAGGGCCCGCCGTCTGGTCCCTCCGGGCCCAGGCCGACCGCCGCCGCTACCAGGAGGTTATGAAGCACACCCTGGAATTGCAGGAAAATCTGTGGGTCAAGCAGGCGGAGGTAACAGAAATCCTCACCGAGAACGGCGGGGTGTCCGGCGTGGTCACCGCCACCGGAGCCGTTTATGCGGTCAAAGCCGCCGTGATCGCCACCGGCACCTACCTGGGGGGCCGCACCATCGTGGGGGAGGTCACCCGGCAGTCCGGCCCCGACGGCATGGCGGCGGCGCTGCCGCTCACCCAGTGCCTGGTGGGGCTGGGGTTGTCCATCCGGCGTTTTAAGACGGGTACGCCGCCGCGGGTGAACCGCCGCAGCGTGGACTTTTCCCAAATGGAGGTCCAGCCGGGGGACGAGGCGCCCGTGTCCTTTTCCTTTACGACGGAGACGCCCCCGGAAAACCGGGCGGTGTGCTACCTGACCTATACCAACGAGGCCACCCATCAGGTCATCCGGGACAACCTCCACCGCTCCCCCCTGTTCTCCGGGGTCATCGAGGGGGTGGGGCCAAGGTACTGCCCGTCCATCGAGGACAAGGTGGTGCGCTTTGCCGAAAAGCCCAGGCATCAGCTCTTCATTGAGCCCATGGGCCTGAACACCGAGGAGCTGTACATCCAGGGGTTCTCCTCCTCCCTGCCCGAGGAGGTGCAGGTGGAAATGCTCCACACCATCCCCGGCCTGGAGCGGGCCGAGATGACCCGGTGCGCCTACGCCATCGAGTACGACTGCGTGGACCCCACCGAGCTGCTGCCCACCCTGGAGTGCAAAAAAGTGCCCGGCCTCTACGGCGCGGGGCAGTTCAACGGCTCCTCCGGCTATGAGGAGGCCGCCGCCCAGGGGCTGGTGGCGGGCATTAACGCCGCGCTGAAGGTGAAGGGGGAGCCGCCGCTGATTTTGACCCGGGGGGACGGGTACACCGGGGTGCTCATCGACGACCTGGTGACCAAGGGCACCAATGAGCCCTACCGCATGATGACCTCCCGGACGGAGTACCGGCTCATCCACCGTCAGGATAACGCGGACAAACGTCTTGCCGCTTATGGGCACCGGGTGGGGCTGGTGAGCGATGAGCGGCTGGCCCAGGTGGAGAAGAAATACGCCGCCGTGGAGCGGGAGATCAAGCGCTTAGAGCACACCGGCGTGGCTCCGTCAAGTGGGCTGGACAAGCTGCTGGCGGACAGGGGCGAGCCTCCCTGCCCCCATGGGGCGCGGCTCATCGACCTGCTCCGCCGGCCCCGGCTGAGCTATGAGGATCTGGCGGCGTTTGACCCGGAACGGCCTGCCCTTTCCAGGGAAATCGCCGAGCAGGTGGAAATTTCCGTGAAGTACCAGGGCTACATCGACCGCCAGAACCGGCAGGTGGAGGAGATGCGCCGCCTGGAGGACAGGCCCCTGCCCCCTGACGTGGACTATCTGAGCATACAGGGCCTGCGCCTGGAGGCGCGGCAGAAGCTGGACAAAATCCGCCCGCTGAACCTGGGGCAGGCGTCCCGGGTGTCCGGGGTGTCCCCGGCGGACGTGACGGCGCTGATGATTTATTTAGAAGCGCGACGATAGCCGCGCAGGGGAGCTTGGACTGTAGCGAGAGCAAAAACCCAGCGCCGTAAAGCGGCGCGGATTTTGCTCGAGACGGAGGGAAAGCGACCCGGCCGCGCGGCCAATCGGAGCGTGACAACTGGAGCGGATGACATGATTTTAAAAGCGGATGGAGAAAATCTGGCCCATGCCGCCGCTTTGGCCTGCGAGCTGTGGCCGGGGCACACGCCGAATGAGCTGCTGGCGGAACTGGAACAGTTGCCCCAATCGGAAAGCGTGGTCTTTCTTGACGTGGAGGACGGCGCTCCGGCGGGCTTCGCCCAGTGTCAGCTCCGGCACGACTACGTGGAGGGGACGCACAGCAGCCCAGTGGGTTATTTAGAGGGCATTTATGTCCGGGAGGAATACCGGGGCCGGGGGATCGCCCGCGCCCTGCTGCGGGCCTGCGAGGGCTGGGCAGAGGAACAGGGGTGCACAGAATTTGCCAGCGACTGTGAGCTGGACAACGTGGGGAGCATCGCCTTCCACCTGGGCTCGGGGTTTACCGAGGCCAACCGGATCGTCTGCTTTACAAAAAGATTGGGAGAGGAAGCATAAACCATGAGATTGTTTTTGGCCGTTGTGGTATGTAAAGTCCTGCGGTTTATCGGCGGGCTTATCGGCAAGGGCAGTTCCCTGCCGGGGCAGTTCGCGCTGAAGGTGTGCCCCAATGTGCTGGGGAGGGTGAAGCTGCCCGAACATATCATCGCCGTCACCGGCTCCAACGGCAAGACCTCCACCGTGGAGATGATCGCCGCCATTTTGAACGCGTCCGGCAAAAAGGTGGTGTACAACAAGGAGGGTTCCAACCAGATCGAGGGTGTCACCACCCTGATTTTGTCCAACTGTTCCCTGGGGGGCAAAATGCGGGGCGACGTGCTGCTGCTGGAGAGTGACGAGCGCTACGCCCGCCACACCTTCAAGTGGTTCCACCCCACCCACTTCGTCATCACCAACCTGTACCGGGATCAGCTCACCCGCAACGGCCACCCCGAGTGGGTGTACGACGCCATCAAGGACGCCGTATTCCCCGAGACCACGCTGGTACTCAACGCCGACGACCCGCTGGTGTCCTGCTTTGCCAAGGATCACGACCCCGCCAAAGTGAAGTGGTTTGGTTTGGACGAATGCTCCATCAGCACCAAGGAACACCATGGCGTCTATCACGACGGCGCCCGGTGCCCGGTGTGCAAGGGCCGGATGGAGTACGCCTGCTACCACTACGCCCACATCGGGCACTATTCCTGCCCCTCCTGCGGACACCGGCGGCACGACACCGACTTTGCCGTCACTGCCTTGGATTTGAAGGAGGGCAAGCTCACCATCAACGGGGAAACTGAGATTTCTCTGGCCTTCAAGAGCATCTACAACGTGTACAACATCCTGGCGGCCTGGTCGGTGTGTGCCCTGGCGGGGGCGGACAACGCCGCTATGGCCGGGGTCATTAACAACTATATGTTGAAAAATGGGCGGATGATTACCTTCCGTTTGGGGAACCACCGGGGCACCCTGCTCACCTCCAAGCATGAGAACTCGGTGGCCTACGACACCAATCTGGCTTACATTGCCGACACGGGCAAGCCCTGCACGGTGCTGGTCATTGTGGACGCCATCAGCCGGAAATATTTCACCGGCGAGACCAGTTGGCTGTGGGACATCGACTTCGACCGGCTGGGCTGTGAGCACGTCCAAAAGGTGATGCTGTACGGCAAGTACTGCAACGATCTGGCGGTGCGCTTCAAGTACAGCCACGTCCCGGCGGACAAAATCGAGGTGGGCGAGAGCATTGCCACAGCGGCGGAGTATTTGAAGGAGAACGGGGACGAGGACGTGTATGTGGTCACCTGCTTCTCCGACCGGGATAAGCTATTGTCGCTGGTCGAACGGGATTAGGGAGGGAATACCATGGAACTGACGATTTTGCACCTGTATCCCGACTGTATGTCCCTGTACGGGGAGTACGCCAATGTGATGGTACTCCGCCGCCACCTGGAGGCCATGGGGGTGGCCGTGACAGTGGAGACCGCCCTGTTTGAGGACACACCGGACGTTGAACACGCCGACTTCATTTACATGGGCGCGGGCACCGAGCGCACCCAGAAGGCGGCGCTGTCCGCCCTGCTCCCCCACAAGGAGGGGCTGAAGGCCGCCATTGACCGGGGGGCCGTGGTGCTGTTCACCGGCAACGCCATGGAGATGCTGGGCCTGTCCATTACCGACGCCATGGGCAAGCGGTGGCCCGGCCTGGGACTGGCGGACTTTGCCACCCTGGAGACGGCCCAGCGCGCCCCGGAGGACGTGATCGCCCACACGGAGCTGTGGGACAGCCCGGTGGTGGGCTTCATGAACAAGTGCTCCATGACAGAGGATGTGTCCGTCCCCCTGTTCGACAGGCTGAGCCTGGGCTTTGGCAACGAGGAGGAAAAGGGGGCGGAGGGTTATGTGTCCGGCAATGTGTTCGCCACCCACTTGACGGGCCCGGTGCTGGTGAAGAACCCAGATTTCGTGGATTTCTTGATCCGCCGTATCTTTGCGGTTAAGGAGTGGGAGCTGCCGGAGACGCTGCCCGTTCTGCCCTACGAGCGGGAGGCGTATGAGGTCACGGTAAAGGAATTGACGGGACGCAACTGAAAAGTTACATTCCGAAACGGAAAATCCCTGGTCAAACGGGCCGGTTTTGGTATTCTAAAAGCATCAAGGGGGCACAGTCCCCTGTTCGATGAGGTGATTTCATGAGCTTAGGAAACAAACTGGCCGAGGCCCGGAAGAAACAGAACCTGACCCAGGAGCAGCTGGCCGAGCGCCTGGACGTGACCCGGCAGGCGGTGAGCCGCTGGGAGTCGGACGCGGCCTACCCGGAGACGGACAAGATCGTGCGCATGGCGCAGATCTTAGAGGTGAGCTGCGACTATCTTTTGCAGGACGGCGTGGACGAGAAGGGAAAACCGGCGACCTCTCCCGTGACGCGGCTGCTGAAGCAGGCCCAGGGGAAGCGGGTGAAGCTGACCTTCTATGACAATGATGATGGTATGCCTATCATGCACGACTGGTGCGTCATCCAAGACTTTGACGGCGGGTGGGCCAGCCTGGAGGTCGTGGTCAACAAGCGCAGGCCGGAAAAGAACGAGGTACGGCTCATCCCCCTGTCCGCCATCAGTACCATCACCTTTCTCAAGGATGGGGAGACGGCGAAGCACACCCTTGAGGATATATTTTAAGGGGGGGCGGAGCCATGGAATACTTTGGGATTTTCTCGTTTATTATGGTCATCGCCCTGTACAGCAAGGTGCACCGCCTGGAGCGTATCCTGCGGGAAAACGGCATCGGTTCCGTCAGAGCCGTAGGGCTGGGCGATCAGCTGCGCCGCCAGGTAGGCCAGACCGTGGAGCTGACCCTGGAGACCAATGACGGAGATATTATGGGCAAGGTGTGCAAAGTGCTGGACACCGACGAGACCTGGGCCCTGGTGCTGGCCAATGAGGGCAAAAAGAACCAGTGCCAGAAGCTGATCCGGCTGGACAGTGTCAAGCAAATCAAAGTGAAATAATTGGGGCCCCCGCCGAAGCCCAGCCGTTAGGCGGCAAAGCCGCCCCAGGCCTA
>CAMWRX010000093.1 GCA_947176765.1 uncultured bacterium | reverse complement strand
TTTACTACATTTTTTCCTCGGCGTTTTCTGACATTTTATCACTGGCGCTGACAGGCGCTCCCGCCCGTGGATATTATCACGTTTGGCAGCCCGTGCCAGGGGTTAAGTCTGGCGGGCCAGCGCCGGGGGCTGGCGGACGAGCGGAGCGGCCTTTTTATGGAGGCCGTGCGCATCATTTATGAAATGAAGGAGGCCACACATGGCGAATATCCGAAGTTCGCAATTTGGGAAAACGTGCCCGGTGCGACAAGTTCAGCCAATGGACGTGACTTTGCGGCTGTGCTCTCGGCGCTCACAAAAAGCGAAGTTCCAATGCCTCAGTCTGGAAAGTGGGCAAACGCCGGAATGGTACGAGGCGGAGGAATTGATCTCGCTTGGGTCATTTACGACAGTCAACATTTCGGCACAGCACAGCGGCGCAGGCGCCTGTTTCTTGTCTGCGATTTTGGAGGAAAACGCGCCGGACAGATACTCTTTGTCCCCAAAAGCCTGCGCGGGTATTTTGAGACGGGCGGAACACCGCGGCAAGGACTTGCCGCCTTTGCTGAAAGCGGCGCTGATGAATCAGGCGGGTTTGTTGAAGTGCTGAACGACCAGGGCGGCGATTCCATGACGGTGGAGCGGTTCGGCCTTTCGCCTACCCTCCGAAGCCAGACCCATGGCAACCTTCCCATTGTGGCAACCGATGAATCCTGTGCAGTAGGAATCAACGGCAATCTTGCCGGTACGCTGGACGCCAGTTATTGCAAGGGCACAGGAATGAGGTGCGGTATTGAAAGGGACATTGTGCTGTGTGCGGCCACCGGCCAGAGCCATGCGGATATGGCACCCAAGCTCCATTGTGGTTGTGAGCAGCCCTATATCGTTCACCCCCAGCTTGCCGGGACGCTGTGCGCCAGCGGCGCGGGCTTATCCCGCCCCGCAGGGATGGCGAGTGAACTGGATTTCTGCGTAGCCAGCGCGGGTTTCCGCTATAAGGCCGCGAGTACAGCGGGCAGCGTGGGCTATCAGGAGGAAACGGCCCCCACGCTGGTGGCCGGACAGCCCAGCGGGGTGCTGAAAGCCTTTTCCATCGGTGCCTACTACTCCAAAGGAATGTTGTCCGACAACCCTGCCGCTGGCATCCGGGAAACCGATACTTCCCGGACGCTGGACCTCAACGGGGGAAATCCGTGCTGCCAGCAGGGCGGGATTGCCGTGGTCAACGCTGTGGACTGCCGCAACCTGCGGGAAACCGGGGAAACCAGCGGCACCTTGCAGGCGAAAACCAAATCGGGCGGCTACTCGCTGAACTATCAGAATCCTATCCGCATTGGCTTGAATGTGCGCCGCCTGACCCCGCTTGAGGCCGAGCGGTTGATGGGGTTCCCGGATTTCTGGACCCAGTACGGCCACGACGGAAAACCCATCAGCGACAGTAAACGATACTCCATGTTGGGCAACAGCATCGCCGTGCCCTGTGTGGCCTATATCATGCAGGGCATACGGCAGGCGCTGGAATGGAAGGAGGGCGGATAATGGGCTACGTCACGCCGGAGCAGATTTCCAAAGCGAAAGAAATCGACCTGCTGACCTACCTGCGAAGCTGTGACCCCCATGAGCTGGTCCACGTCAGCGGTGGCACCTACTGCACCCGTGAGCATGACAGTCTGAAAATCAGCAACGGAAAATGGAATTGGTTTTCCCGTGGCGTCGGCGGGAGGACGGCCCTGGACTACCTTATCAAAGTCCAGGGCTTTTCTTTTACCCAGGCGGTGGAGGCCCTTGTCGGGCAGACCTTCTCCCCATTGCCCTACACGCCCCAAACCAAACCGAAGGAACAGGCTCCCAGGAAACTGCTGCTGCCCCAGGCCAGCCGGTGCGCCACCCATGCCGTCAGCTATCTCCACGGGCGGGGTATCGACTACGACCTGATCGACTATTGCATCCAGACCGGGAGATTGTACGAAAGCCAGCCCTACCACAACGTCGTGTTCCTGGGCCGGGATGGGGTGGGCAAGCCCCGGTACGCCGCCCTTCGGGGAACCATGGGCGATTACAAGGGCGAAGCCACCGGGAGCGACAAACGGTATTCGTTCTGTATCGCGGACGGTCCCGGCACTGGCAGCGTCCACCTGTTTGAATCGGCCATTGACCTGTTGAGCTATGCCACGCTGCTGAAAATGAAGGGGCATGACTGGAAACAGGACGCACTTCTCTCCCTGGCCGGGGTGTTCAAGCCGAAGCGTCCGGGTGTGGTCCCCCTGGCTCTCAGCCAGTACCTTCAGGACCACCCAGGCACAAAAACGCTGTACCTCCACCTGGATAATGATGAGGTGGGCCGGGAGGCGGCGGCTGGCATCATGGAGGGGCTGGCGGGCAAGTACACCATGAACCGGCTCTTTGCCGCTCAGGAAAAAGCACAGAAAAACCGGGGCGACGCGAGGTAGGGCGATGTTTGAGCAAAAGCGTATCATCGCCGTGACCGACCGCCAGCAGCGTGTCATGGTGCGCGGCCTGACCAACGCCCGCAACGACGCCATCCGGGAGGGCAAACCCACGGAGGATTTGGATGAGGTGATCTTAATGACCATCGACGCACCCACCAAGCGGGAGAAGCGGAGGGCGGACCGTGAGGCAAGATAAATTTTCCAAGCCCCGGCTGATTCTCTATGCCTGCGGCGTCATTCCCGCCGTCTGGCTGGCCCTGCTGCTTGCCCCCTGCATGAGCGGGGGGCTGGTGGGGCTGGTGCGGGACGGAGCGGCGGCGCTGAATAATCCATTTCACATCGTACTGTGCGAGGACAGCTTAACAACTGTCCTCATTTTCATGCTGTGCTATGGGCTGGGCATCGGCGTGTATCTGTCCACCGACCGCAACTACCGCAGGCGGGAGGAACACGGCTCTGCCAAATGGGGCAGCGCCCAGGCGGTCCGAAAGAAGTACGCGGACAAAAAGACCACCGAGAACAAAATCCTGACGCAGAATGTGGCGATAGGTCTGGATGGGCACAAGCACCGGCGCAACCTTAATATTCTGGTCTGCGGCGGCTCCGGCGCGGGCAAGACGAGGTTTTTCGCCAAGCCCAATATCATGAACGCCAACACCAGCTTTGTTTGCCTGGACCCCAAAGGGGAGCTGCTGCGGGACACCGGGAATCTGCTGAAAGCCAAAGGGTACGACATTAAGGTGATCGACCTTATCAATATGGAAAAGAGCTACTGCTACAATCCGTTTATCTATCTCCGCAACGACAACGACATTCAGCGGTTGGTGACAAACCTGTTCAAGAACACCACGCCAAAGGGCAGTCAGAGCCAGGACCCGTTTTGGGATCAGGCGGCGCAAATGCTTCTGCTGGCGCTGGTGTTCTATCTGCACTATGAGGCCCCGCCCGATGAACAGAACTTCCCCATGGTCATGGAAATGATACGGGCCGGGGAGGTCCGGGAGGACAACGACGAGTATCAATCGCCGCTGGACGAGCTGTTTGACCGCCTGGAAATGCGCAACCCGGAGCATATCGCCCTGAAATACTACCGCTCCTATCACTCCGGCAGCGCCAAGACGCTGAAATCCATTCAAATCACGCTGGTGTCTCGCTTGGAGAAGTTCAACCTGGAATCGCTGGCGAGTATCACACAGACGGATGAAATGGAGCTATGGACCCTGGGGGAGAAAAAGACGGCGATCTTTGCCGTTATTCCTGATAATGATAGTAGCTTTAATTTCATCGTGGGACTTCTCTACACCCAGCTTTTCCAACAGCTCTACTATCAGGCCGACGTGGTACACGGCGGACGGCTCCCGGTCCACGTTCACTTCGTCATGGACGAGTTCGCCAACGTCGCTTTGCCGGACGAGTTTGACAAGCTGCTGGCTACCATGCGCAGCCGGGAGATCTCCGTGAGCATCATCATCCAAAACCTTGCCCAGCTCAAAGCCCTTTTTGAAAAGCAATGGGAAAGTATTGTTGGAAACTGCGATGAGTTTATCTATCTCGGCGGAAATGAGCAATCAACCCACGAGTACGTTTCCAAACTGCTGGGGAAAGCCACGATTGATCTGAACACCTACGGCCAGTCCAAGGGGCGCAGCGGCAGCTACTCCGTCAACTGGCAATTAGCGGGCCGCGAACTTTTAACGCCGGATGAGGTGCGTATGTTGGACAATCGGTATGCGCTCCTTTTCATTCGTGGGGAGCGGCCCATCCAGGATTTCAAGTACGACATTCTGAAACACCCCAACGTGAAGCTGACCACGGACGGCGGGACCGCCCCGTATCAGCACGGCGAGGACACCCACAGTATCGCGTCCGTCCAGTTTGACCCGGCCTTGCTCAGTCAAGCGGCGGAACTGGACGCAGGAGAACACAACTTCATTCTTCTAACCGAGGAAGAATTGGAGGACTATATCAAACATCATGGAGGTACAACATGAACATTTTGAAGAAGAACAAGAAAAACGAGAGCAAGAACGCCAACCGCCTGCCCACGCCGGAGAAGGTGAAGCGGGGTTTCCGTTGCTACTGCTCCCTGGTGGTGGCGCTGGCCCTGATGGGCTGCTGTACCATGACGGCCTTTGCCGCCACCAACGACCCGCTGACGGTGATTAACAACCTGTCTGATTTTGTGTTCGGCCTGATCCGGGCCGTGGGCCTGATTCTGCTGGGCTGGGGCATCGTCCAGGTTGGCCTTTCGCTGCAAAGCCACGACCCCTCCCAGCGTTCCAACGGCTTCCTGACCCTGGCGGGCGGCATCGTCATCACCTTCACCCGTGAGATTCTGACCCTTATCACCGGGATGTAACCCGGCCATTCACCGACACAGGGGCAGGCCCCCAGGATGGGCCTGTCCCGGAAGGAGGTGCTTTTTGTGTCGGATAATTGGGTAGTCCAGAATTTAGAAAACGCTCTGGAAGTCTGGAACGGCAAGCTGACTGAAATATGGCAGCTCATTACGCTGTCCCCCCAGGAATTTAAGGGCGGCGCGATCTGGAATGTGGTGGTAAACATCCACGGCGGCTTGCAGGCCATCGGCTACGCCCTGCTGGTGCTGTTCTTTGTGGTGGGCGTGGTGAAAACCTGTGCGAGTTTTTCGGAATTGAAACGGCCCGAGGTGGCGGTGAAGATGTTCGTCCGCTTTGCGCTGGCGAAAGGGCTGATTTCCTATGGCATGGAGTTGATGCTGGCGCTGTTGAGCATCATCCAGGGCGTGGTGTCCTCCATCATGAACGCGGCGGGCTTCGGCGCTCCGAACTCCACCGTTCTGCCCGCCGAGATCGTGACCGCTATCGAGGACTGCGGCTTTTTTGAGAGCATCCCGCTATGGGCGGTGACGCTGATCGGCGGGCTGTTCATTTGGGTGCTGTCCTTTGTGATGATTCTGAGCGTCTACGGGCGCTTTTTTAAGATGTATATGTATGCTGCGCTGGCACCCATTCCGCTGTCCAGCTTCGCCGGGGAACCCAGCCAGAACGTGGGCAATGGTTCAAGAACCGGGGATTGTGGCAGGACAGAGACTACGAGCCGCGCCCTGGGGACCTGATTTTCTTTGATTGGAACGATCCGGGCGGTTTCTCTGGGCCGCAGGACGGCCTATGTGACCATGTGGGGATCGTCGAGAAAGTGGAAAACGGTGTGGTCTACACCGTAGAGGGCAACTCCGGCGATAAGTGCCGGGAGGCCCACTATCCCGTGGGGCATTATGAGATTTATGGGTACGGAACGCCAGCTTACTAAAAGACCCACCGCCAGTTTTGGCGGTGGATACATAATTTTGTTTGAAACATAATCGCAGACTTGTGTTGTGTAAATGATAGCGATATACTTTCCGCAGGATAGGGAGATTGTGCCGACAATTTTCTTTTACCCTTGTGATGATACAAAAATGATGGATATTAGATGTATAATAAAAACCGGGAGGTGGGTCAATGAATAAAATATTGATTGCCGAGGACGAACCTGCGATTGCCAACCTGATTAAAACTGCTCTGGATGGCCCGGATTATCGCTGCGCATGGGCCGCTGACGGGATTATGGCCTCGGATATGCTGGAACAGGAATCTTTTGACTTGGTGCTGTTGGACATTATGCTCCCTGGCGCGGATGGTTATGAAGTGCTGGAATACTGCCGGACGTTGGAGGTCCCCGTCATTTTTCTCACTGCTAAAGGAACCGTGGAGGACCGGGTGCGGGGTCTGCGCCTGGGTGCGGAGGACTACATTACAAAGCCTTTTGAGCTGATGGAACTGCTGGCCCGCGTAGAAACTGTACTGCGCCGGTGCGGAAAAACGGGGCGGGTGCTGTTTTTGCCGCCGGACCTTGAAATTGACACCGCTGCCCGGACGGTATGCCGGGGCGGTGTTCCCGTGGCGCTGACAGCCAAAGAATACGATTTGCTGCTCCTTTTTGTCCAAAACAAAAATATTGCTTTGTATCGGGACAGCATCTACAAAAAAGTATGGGGCGATGATTACCTGGGAGAAAGCCGCACGGTCGATCTTCACATACAACGGGTGAGGAAAAAGCTGGGGCTGGAAAACCGGCTTGTGGCGGTATACAAGGTCGGCTACCGTTTGGAGGTATGACATGAAGCTGTTCTGGAAACTGTTCTGCTCCATGGTGTCCGTCACCATCCTGGCCTGCGCCCTTGGCGGATTTTGGCTGATTGACGGGCAGTTTCGCACCTCTCTGGAGATGGAGGTAGAAACGCTGAATGAAGAAAACGATATGCTCCGTTATGCTCTGTCCCGTGAAGCAGAGGGGCAAGTGCTGACCGGGCGGGAGGCGCTTTCAGAATTGGCGGCTGGTGTGACCTTGACGGCTGGGGGGCGAACGGTGGCGTTCCGGCTAAGCGATAATACGGGTACAGAGCTGGGCGGCAACCATTCTCTGCCGCCAGAGCTGGACGCCGCCCCTCTGATCTCCGGCCTATCGGAGAACCAACGGGGATGGATGCTGCGCCGGGTGGCAGAGGGCGCATATGTTTTACATGGAGCCAGTGCCTTGGCCTTGGCGGATGAAACGGTGTATCTGGAAAACTGCCGGGATGTAAGTGCCTTATTTAACCAGCGTTCCGCCCAGTACCAGAGCTTTTTCCGCGTTATGCTGGCCTTGATCGCGGTGGTGGGGGCATTGTCCCTGTTCGTGTCGCACCTGATCCTCCGGCCCTTGGACCGGGTATCCGGCGCGGTGCGGCGGATGGCGAAAGGGTGTCAGCGCCAGTGATAAAATGTCAGAAAACGCCGAGGAAAAAATGTAGTAAA
>CAMWRX010000092.1 GCA_947176765.1 uncultured bacterium | reverse complement strand
TTTCGCTCCCTTGCTCCTCCTTTCCCCACGAAACCCACTTCGTTGGGCTTTCGTGGGGGCCCCGGAGTCACGCATTAGCCCCTGGCTTTGCGTCCCATTGTTTCCAATGGTTTGCCATCGCGCCCGGTCTGTCCCACCCGCCGCCCCGGCGCGTCGCGCGGCGGATGATCGCGTGGAGTCCCTCCCTTCTCCGGTGAATCTGCCGCTTCGGGCGCGATCCCTACGGTCTTGCTATGGATCACCCGTTTTGCTCGTCAAATTCACGCAGAAATTTGTCGTGGAGGTCCTCCTCTCCCCGTTTCCGGGCCTTGACGGCGTCCTCAAAACGGGTGTAGCTGCCCAGGTAGTGCCGCTTCCCCTTAAAGCAGATGCTGGCACGCCAGCGCTGACTGGACTTCCGCCACTCCACACCGGGCACGCCGCTGGTGTTGTTGCAGCGGACCGTCTTGGCCCGCAGCATCTCCACACAGGTCCCGTCGATGAAGGTCAGGCTGGCCCGGCCGATTTCGGCGGGGGACCGCCCATGGAGAGGGCTGTCGAACTGCTGGCCGGTCAGATCCACGCGCTGATGGCTGTGGTTCTTCTGTTCTCCCATGGTGTCCACCGCCTTTCGAGATTCGTCCCTCTACTTTATTCGGCGTTGGGGACATGGCGATTTTGGACACCTGATTTGAAAATTTTTGAAAAAATTTTTTGGGGTCATTCTTCCGCCTTCACACTCTCCGCCACACGGATCATGTCCTCCTCCTCAAAGGGCGCGGACAGCCAGAAGGACACCCCAGCCTCTTCGTCGGACCAGAACAGCTCGTTGAGTTCCTCCTTGTTCTGGCCCAGCAGGAGTATCCCGATCCCGTCTCCCACAGTGACCTCCCTGCCTTCGGCCTCCATCTTCGCGCCGGTAAGGTCATAGTGGAACACGGCCTCCGTGCCGCCGGGGGTGCGGTAAACGATCATGCCCTCGTTTTCATATAGTGTCTCCCGGTCCCACTCGCAGCCCTCCGGCAGCCAGGTGGGGCGGTAAACGATGGCCCGCGCCGCGGGTTCCGGCCCCTGGGATTCCGCCGATGGGGATAGCGGCTCCGTGGGGGCAGCGGGAGCTGACCTTTCCGCGTGTACAGGCGGCTCCTTTACATAGACCTGTTTCGCCGGCAGCATGGCGGCGACGACCAATCCCGCAGCCAGCAGCGCCAGCAGGATCCCAAGCAGCCAGAGCAGCCGGTACCGAATCGGATGATCCGTCCGGAAGATCAGCTTTTTCATTTTGCGCTCAAAGCCCGGCGAGAAGGCGGCCTCGCAGTCCTCCGGCTCCGGCAGGGTACGCAGCAGAGCTTTTTCGTACCGCCGCGCCGCCTCCCGCAATTCCTTGTCCGAAATCACAGAAGCCCCTCCTTTTCGCACAATTCTTTCAGTCTGGCCTTCGCCCGCTGGTCCAGCTTGCTGGCCGCGCCGAAGGATATTCCCAGGATGGAGGCGATCTCCCTGGTCGTGTATCCATGGCTGTATTTCAGCAGGATGACCTCCTGATACCGGGGCGGCATCTGGGAGATGCACCAGGCCAGATCCTGCTCCTCATCGTCAAGAGGGGCGTAGAGGGGATGGCCCTCGTCCAGAGAATCCTCCAGTTCCCGCCGCTTCCGCTCCCGGAGAATATCAATCGCCTTGTTCTCGGTAACGATATAGAGGAACCCCCGCAGCTTGAGAGAATCCAGTTCGGGAACAAGCTTCATATTTTTCGCCAGGCTCAAAAAGGCATTGTGTACGGCGTCCTCCGCATCCTGTTCTCCCCGCAGGATGTGGGAAGCAATCCTAAGCATAAAGCCCCGGTACTTATCATAGAGCTCCTCGAATTTGATCTTTTCCTCCGGGCTCTCTATGGCGCTGAGATAGATCATCATCACCGGCATCACCTCCAAAACGCGCTTTCGAGCGCATAAATCCCCACAAAGGCACAGAAACCCCTTGACAAATCAAGGGAAAATGGCAAACTATCCTCTTCTCACCCTGCCGAACCAGATGTCGTTACAAGTTTAGCAGTTCTCCGTCATTTCGTCAACCGCGCAAAAATCTCTCCGCTTTTCCCCTTTCCACACAAGGAAAGCCCCCGGCAGGAAATCTCAGCGTGATTCCTGCCGGGGTGCTTCCCCGAATTCTAGATACCTTTGTCAGGGGTAGGCCAAAGCGCTCCCCCGGTTGATTTACTGTTCGCCCCGCTTGACCGCCGCGGCGGCCTCCTTCTGAATGTCCGGGAAGTTGGACAGCATGGGCTCGACGTCCTTCCCCCGCAGCTTGCGGTCTATGTAGTTCTTGGTGATCCTCACCACGATGGGAGAGAGCACCAGCACACCGATGAGGTTGGGCAGCATCATCATGCCGTTGAGGGTATCCGCAATCTCCCAGGCCAGGTTCTCCCCCATCACCGCGCCGCCGAAGGTGGCGGCCACGAAGATGATCTGATAGACGCGGGTCACTTTCTCGCCGAACAGGAACTCGCAGGCCTTGCTGCCGTAGTGGCTCCAGCCCAGGCAGGTGGAGAAGGCGAACAGCATCACGGAGATGGCCACAAAGGCCGCCCCGGCAAAACCGAAGTGCATGGAGAACACGGTGCTGACCAGATTGGCTTTGGTCAGCTCCACGCCCTGATAGACGCTCTCGGGAACGCCAGTGTCCAGGTTGACAAGCCCCGAGGACAGCACGGAGAAGGCGGTGAGGGTACACACGATGATGGTGTCGGCAAACACCTCGAAGATGCCCCACATCCCCTGGCGCACCGGCTCCTTCACGTTGGAGCTGGAGTGGACCATGACGGAGGAGCCCAGGCCCGCCTCGTTGGAGAACACGCCCCGCTTCATGCCCTGCTCGATGGCCAGCTTGATGCCGGAGCCCACAATGCCGCCGGCGGCGGACTTCAGGGCGAACGCGCCCTTAAAGATAGCGGCGAACACCGGGCCAATCATGGCGATGTTGGAGCAGAAAATGACGATGGAACCGATCATGTACAGGATCACCATGAAGGGCACGATCTTCTCGGTGACGGAGGCAATGCGCTTCAGGCCGCCCAGCACCACCATCCCGGTGAGGATCACAATGACGATGCCGGTGGCCCAGGTGGGGATGTTGAACACGTCCTGCATATTGCCGGAGATGGAGTTGATCTGGGTCATGTTGCCGATGCCAAAGGAGGCCAGGAAACAGAACACGGAAAACAGCGCCGCCAGCACCCCGCCGATCACCTTGCAGCCCTTTTTGGCCCCCAGGCCGTCCCGGAGGTAGTACATGGCGCCGCCGGACCACTCGCCGGCGGAGTTCTTCCGGCGGTAGAAGATGCCCAGCACGTTCTCGGAGTAGTTGGTCATCATCCCGAAGAAGGCAATGATCCACATCCAGAACACGGCGCCGGGGCCGCCCACCATGATGGCCCCCGCCACACCCACGATGTTACCGGTGCCCACGGTGGCGGCCAGGGCGGTGCACAGGGACTGGAACTGGGAGATGGACTTGTCCTGGGTATGGCCCACCACGTCCTTGCGGAAGATGGCCCCGATGGTCTCCTTCATCCAGTGGGCGATGTGGCTGACCTGGAAGAATTTCGTGCGGCAGGTCATAAAAATGCCCACGAAGGCCAGCAGGATCAGCGCCGGCCAGCCCCAGACAATGTTGTTGAGGAAGTTGTTGACGTTCTCGACGACGCCAAGGGGCGTAAGCTCAGCCGCCTGATCGGCCGCCAGCGCCAGGGAGGGCAGTTTATGAACAATTTCAAACACGGGAATCCCCTCTTTTCTCTTTTCTTGCCTGCCAGTATATAACACAGGGCGCGGAATCGCAAGAAAAAAACCGGGATTTTCATTTCTGGAGGTGCAATTTCCCGAAAAACGCCAAATATCAAGAGATGCGCTCCGCAAAATTGTGAAAAAACGCAAGATGGATTTCGGGAAAATTCATCTTGCCGCCCAGAGAGGGGCCGATTGCCTCCCCCTGGGCAGCGGTTTTTACTGCGTCAGAAGTTCCTTTAAAACGGCGTTCACGGTCTGAGGGTTGGCCTTGCCCTTCAGCTCCCGCATGACCTGTCCCACCAGGAAGCCGAACGCCTTCTCCTTGCCGCCCCGGTAGTCGGTCACAGACTGGGGGTTGGCGTCCAGCACACGGGCACAGACCTCCCGCACCAGGCCGTCGTCGTTGACCTGCTCCAAACCGTGCTCTTTGACATAGGCGTCCACATCCCCGTCCGTGTCAAAGATTGCCTCGAATACCTTGACGGCGGTGTTGCGGTTCAGCTTTCCCTCCCCTACCAGGGCGATGAGCCGGGCCAGGGTGGGCGGGGTCAGCTTCATGTCTTTCGGCTCGACCCCCCGGGTGGACAGCGCACCCAGCACCTCGCCCATGATCCAGTTGGCCCCCTGCTTGGGGGGCGCGCCCAGCGCCACCAGCGCCTCGAAAAACGCCGCCAGCACCCGGTCAGAGGTGATCATCTGGCTGTCGTACTCGGGCAGGCTGTAGTCCGCCTGATAGCGCGCCCGCTTGGCCTCTCCCAGCTCCGGCTGGGCGGCGCGCAGCCTGTCCAGATATTCCTCGGACAGCTCGATGGGCGGGATGTCCGGCTCGGGGAAATAGCGGTAGTCCTGGGCGTTCTCCTTGGAGCGCATGGCGTAGGTGGCGTCCTTGTTCTCGTCCCAGCGGCGGGTCTCCTGCACCACCCGCTTGCCCTCCTCGATCAGCTCGATCTGCCGCTTGGCCTCGTAGTCGATGGCCCGGGCGATGGCCTTGAAGGAGTTCAGGTTCTTCATCTCGGTGCGGGTGCCAAATTCTTCGCTTCCCATGGGCCGCACGGACAGGTTCACGTCGCACCGCAGCGAGCCCTCCTGCATCTTGCAGTCGGACACGCCCAGGTATTGCAGGGTCTCCTTCAGCTTTTCCAGGTAGGCAATCACCTCGTCCGCCGTGCGGAAGTCCGGCTCGGTGACGATCTCGATCAGCGGCACGCCGCAGCGGTTGTAATCCGCCCTGGTCTGGTCGATCCAGGGGTCGTGAACCAGTTTGCCCGCGTCCTCCTCCATGTGCAGCTCGTGGATGCGGATGGTCTTGTCGCCGGCGGCGGTGTGGATGGGCACCGCGCCGTCCCTTGCGATGGGCAGGTAGAGCTGGGAAATCTGGTACGCCTTGGGCAGATCGGGGTAAAAATAGTTTTTCCGGTCGAATTTGCTGTACCGGGTGATGGAGCAGTTCAGCGCCAGCCCGGCCTTGACGGCAAATTCCAGCACCTTTTTATTCAGAACGGGCAGCGTCCCCGGCATCCCGGTACACACCGGGCAGCAGTGGGTGTTGGGGTCGCCCCCGAACTGGGTGGTGCAGGAGCAGAAGATTTTTGTCCTGGTGGCCAGCTCCACGTGGGTTTCCAGGCCGATGACAGTCTCCCAAGTCATGCCAAATCCCCTCCCTTCGGCGCGCGCTTGTGGTAGTCCGTGTCCAATTGGAACGCGTGGGCAGCGTTGAGCAGCCGTCCCTCCCCGAAGTGGGGGCCGATGAGCTGGGCCCCGATGGGCAGGCCCTTGGAATCAAAGCCGCAGGGCATGGACAGCCCCGGCAGGCCCGCCAGGTTCACCGACACGGTGTACACGTCGCTCAAGTACATTTGCAGCGGGTCGGACAGGCTCTCCCCCAGGCGCGGCGCGGTGGTAGGGGCCACGGGGGTGAGAAGCAGGTCGCACTGCTGGAAGGCCTTGTCAAAGGCGTCCTTGATGACCGCCTTGACCTGGAGCGCCTTTTTATAATAGGCGTCGTAGTAGCCGGAGGACAGCACGAAGGTGCCCAGCAGGATGCGCCGCTTCACCTCGGAGCCAAAGCCCTGGGTGCGGGTCTTGCGGTAGAGGTCCGCCAGCCCTTCATAGCCCTCGGCCCGCCAGCCGTACTTCACCCCGTCGAACCGGGACAGGTTGGAGGACGCCTCGGCGGCGGCGATGATATAGTAGGCGGGCACCACGTACTCCATCACCGGGAAGGACAGCTCCACGACCTCCGCGCCACGGGCCTTCAGCGTGTCCGCCACGGCCAGCACGGAGGCTTTCACCTCCCCGTCCAGCCCGTCTCCGAAGCAGTCCACGGGCAGGCCGATTTTCAGCCCCCGCACATCCCCGGTGAGGCCGGCCAGCAGGTTCCCATACTGCCCGTCCAGGCTGGTGCCGTCGCGGGCGTCCTTCCCCTGGAGCACGTCCAGAATGGCGGCGCAGTCCGCCGCGTCCTTACACAGCGGGCCGATCTGATCCAGCGAGGATGCGTAGGCGATGAGCCCATACCGGCTCACGGTGCCGTAGGTGGGCTTCATGCCCGTCACGCCGCAGTAGGACGCGGGCTGGCGGATGGAGCCGCCGGTGTCCGAGCCGATGGCGTACCAGCCCATACCCGCCGCCACAGCCGCCGCCGCGCCGCCGGAGGAGCCGCCGGGGACACGCTCCAAATCCCACGGGTTTTTCACCGGGCCGTAGAAGGAGGTCTCGGAGGTGGAGCCCATGGCGAACTCGTCCATGTTCAGCTTGCCCAGGGACACCGCCCCGGCCCCAGCCAGCTTGTCCACCACGGTCGCGTCATAGGGGGGCGCGAAGTCACCCAGGATTTTGGACGCGCAGGAGGTTTTCACGCCGCGGGTAGCGATGTTGTCTTTAATCGCCATGGGCACGCCGTACAGGGGGCTTTGGGCGTCCTTCACCCCGGCCTGCAATTGCTCCGCCCGGCTGAGCGCCCGATCGCCGATGACGGTGATAAAGGCGTTCAGCGCCCCGTCCCGCGCCGCCACAGCGTCCAGCGCCGCCTGGGCGGCCTCCTTGACCGATACCTCGCCCTTTTGGATGGCCGCGCCCAGCTCCAGGGCGGTCAATTCTCTCAATTTCATGTCACGCCCTCCTTACTCTACAGCTTTGGGGACCAAGAACGCTTCTGCATCCGGCGCGGGCGACCCCGCCAGCAGCTCGGCCCGGTTCTGGGAGGGGACCACCTCATCCTCCCGCAGGACGTTCTTTACCGGGAATACGTGGCTCATGGGCTCTACGCCGCTGGTGTCCAGCTGGTTCAGCACGTCCATATAGGCCACGATCCGCTCCAGCTCGGCGGTCATGTCCCGCTTCTCCCCGGCTTCCAGCTCCAAACGGGACAGCTCGGAGATATAATCAACTAATTCTGTGGTAATTTTCATAGGAATCTCCTCTCTTACGGTTCCAAACGGCTTCTGTCCCGCGGGAACAGGGACGCGTACCGCACGTTGTCCA
>CAMWRX010000091.1 GCA_947176765.1 uncultured bacterium | reverse complement strand
TCGCTGATGTCGGGGTTGTTCTTCACGGTCTTGGCGTAGATGCCGTACTCATGCTCGGCGGCCAGCTTCATCTCGCCCACCTGCTCGGTGAACTTCTCGCCGGAGACATGGCACACGGGGCACTCGGCGGGGGGATTCTCGCCTTCGTAGACGTAACCACACACAGGGCAGATCCATTTTTTCATGATAATTTTCCTCCAATGTTAATTTTGGGCGCCGGCCTGTTCATCCAGGCATCCCCGGCACACGCCGCGGACGATGAACTCACAGCCCTCCGCCTGGAATCCATATTGCACGCCTACGGTGTTCAGGTAGTCCTGCCCTGGCGAGTGCTCGGGCAGGTCCACAATGGCGCCGCAGCGCTTGCAAATAAAGTGGGAATGGGGCGCAACCACCCCGTCATAGCGCTCCTGGCCGTTCACCGCCCCCACCCGCTGGATGAGCCCGCGCTCACATAGATGGTTCAGGTTGCGGTAGACGGTGCCCAGGCTCAGGTCGGGGTATTCCGCTTTCATCTCCCGGTAGACCCAGTCCGCCGATGGATGGCAGGTGGTCTGCCGGAGCAGGGCAAGCATTGCGTCCCTCTTTTTACTCTGCCGGACGTTGTTCATGTTGTTCCCCTTTGGCCTTTTTGCTAATAGGAATAATTACTGTTAATAATATAGCATAGCTTGCCCCATTTGTAAAGGGCTTTTCAAAAAAGAGCGAGAAAATTTTTCCGCCCCCCTTGACAAAGCGCCCACTTTACGCTAATATATGAGCAGATGTTCATATGTTTGTTTTTGAGAGGGGGTTGCCTATGACGGACAACAACGAGATCGAGCGCTGCGGCTTCCTGTGCGTCCACGAGGACACGGTGGGCGAGGTGCTCAGCGAGATGCCCGGCGATGAGACGCTGTACGACCTGGCTGAGCTGTTCAAGGTGTTTGGCGACTCCACCCGGATCAAGATCCTGTACGCCCTGTTTGAGGCGGAGCTGTGCGTGTGCGACATCGCCCAGCTGCTGGGGCTCACCCAGTCCGCCGTATCCCACCAGCTGCGGGTACTGAAGAACAGCCGCCTGGTGAAATTCCGCCGTGACGGCAAAACTGTTTTCTACTCCCTGGCCGACGACCATGTACGCAAGATCATCGCCCAGGGCATGGATCATATTTGTGAATAAGAAAGGAAGTCATTACCATGAAAAAGACCTTTAAGCTCATCGACCTGGATTGCGCCAACTGCGCCGCCAAAATGGAAACCGCCATTAAGAAGCTCCCCGGCGTCACCGATGCCACCGTCAGCTTCCTCACCCAGAAGATGACCATTGAGGCGGACGATGTGGACGCTGTCATGAAGGACGTGGTGAAGGCCTGCCGCAAGGTGGAGCCGGATTGCGAAATCGTGCTGTGAGCGCCCGGGACCGTCATTCGGCTTCGCCAGGGCCGTCATTCGCCCTGCGGGCGAACGACCGGCCCGGCGGCCTTCGGCCGCCCCGGACCTTCTGGGATCGCGTCGCCGGACTGTACGACCTGGCGGAGTTCACTAACCGCAAGGTAAACACCGCAGCCCGGAAACGAGTGGGAGAGCTGGTCCCCGCGGGTGGACGTGTGTTGGACTGCGCCGCCGGGACGGGGCATTTCTCTCTGGAGGCGGCAAAACGGGCGGGTTCGGTGCTGTGTACCGACCAGTCGGAGGCCATGCTGAAGCAAGCCCGCAAAAAAGCGGCCCAGAAGGGGCTGACCAACATCAGCTTCGCTCAGCGGGATATCACCGCCCTGCCCGACCCGGACGGCAGCTTTGACGCGGTGATTGCCGGAAACGTACTCCACCTGCTCCCAGAGCCGGAAATCGCCGTCCGGGAGCTGTGGCGGGTGACCGCCCCCGGCGGGCGGCTGATCCTGCCCACCTACTTACAGGGAAAGGTGGGGGTGGCCTACGGGACGATGATTAAAATCTATCAGGGCGTGGGTTTCCACTATGAGCACGCCTTCACCGCTGAGACCTACCGGGAATTTTTGGAGGGCTTGAACTTGGACTTGGGACGGCCTTCGGCCGCCCAGGTGACGGTGGAGGTCGTGGAGGGCAAGGTGCCCGAGGGCATCGGGGTGCTGGAAAAGCCCATATAATTCAAATCTCCTGCTGATTTCCCCGTCCTTTGGGCGGGGAAATCAAATCAGGCAATCATAGAGGTGTTCGTTATGACAAGGAAGCAAAAAAAGACGTTGGTGCGCATCATTGCGGCGGCGGTGCTGCTGATCGTGGTGGCGCTGCTTGAACATTACGATGTGCGGCTGTGGCTGCCCGACTGGCTGGGATACCGGCTCAACAGCCTACCCTTTGTGGTCAAAGCGATATACGGGCCCAATGAGACCGGGCCGGCCGCTTACCTGCACCCGGGGGTTCTTTACCTGATCCCCTATTTCGTCATCGGCTGGGACATTCTGTGGAAGGCCATCCGCAACATCGGCCACGGGCAGATCTTTGACGAGAACTTCCTCATGTGCGTGGCCACCATCGGCGCGCTGGTGCTGGGCGAGTACTCCGAAGCCGTGGGCGTCATGCTGTTCTACCAGGTGGGCGAGCTGTTCCAGAGCTACGCCGTGGGCAAGTCCCGGCGCTCCATCTCCCAGCTCATGGACATCCGCCCCGACGTGGCAAATGTGGAGCGGGACGGTCAGATTATTGAAGTTGACCCCGACGAGGTGGCAGTGGGCGAGATTATTGTCATCCGCCCCGGCGAGAAGGTTCCCCTGGACGGCGTGGTCATTGAGGGCACATCCTCTTTGAACACCGCCGCCCTCACCGGCGAGTCCGCCCCCCGGGACGTGGGCGTGGACAGCGAGCTGCTGTCCGGCTGCGTCAACATCACCGGGCTGCTGAAGGCCCGGACGACCCGCGAGTTCGGCCAGTCCACTGTGGCAAAAATCCTTGACCTGGTGGAGAACGCCTCCTCCAAAAAGGCCAAAGCGGAGAACTTCATCACCAAGTTCGCCCGGTACTACACCCCCGCCGTGGTGTTCGCGGCCCTGGCGCTGGCGGTCATCCCGTCGCTGGTCACCGGGGAATGGGGCGTTTGGGTGCACCGCGCCCTCACCTTCCTGGTCATCTCCTGCCCCTGCGCGCTGGTCATTTCCATCCCCCTGTCCTTCTTCGGCGGCATCGGCGGGGCCTCCGCCCAGGGCATCCTGGTCAAGGGCGGCAACTACCTGGAGCTGCTGGCCAACGCTGAGACCGTGGTATTCGACAAGACCGGCACCCTCACCCAGGGCGTGTTTGAGGTGACCGGGCTGAACCCCGCCCCCGGCGTGACGGAGCGGGAGTTGTTGGAGGCCGCCGCCCTGGCGGAGCGCCACTCCGGCCACCCCATCGCCCAGTCCCTGCGGCGGGCGCTGGGCGCCGAAATTGACCCAGACCGGGTGACGGACGTGCAGGAGATTCCCGGCCACGGTGTATCCGCTCTGGTGGACGGAAAGCGAGTGCTGGCAGGCAACGAAAAGCTGATGAAGCGGGAGGGCGTGGCTTCCCTGCCCTGTAATCAGGTGGGCACCATCGTCCATGTGGCGCGTGAGGGGAAATATCTGGGCTGTGCGGTAATCTCCGACCAGCTCAAGCCCACCGCCCCCGCCGCGATCAAAGCCCTGAAACAGCAGGGCATCCGCACCGTCATGCTCACCGGCGACAGCGAGGTGGTGGGCCAGGCCGTAGCCGCCCAGCTGGGGCTGGACGAGGTACACGCCCAGCTCCTGCCCGCCGACAAGGTGGACCGTCTGGAAGAACTGCTGGCCCGCAAGAGCGAGAAGGGCGTGCTGGCCTACGTGGGCGACGGCGTGAACGACGCGCCGGTGCTCTCCCGAGCGGACGTGGGCATCGCCATGGGGGCCATGGGTTCCGACGCCGCCATCGAGGCCGCCGACGTGGTACTCATGGACGACGACCCGGCCAAGCTGGGCCGCGCCATGGACATTGCCCACAAGTGCCTGCGCATTGTCCGGGAGAACATCGTGTTCGCCCTGGGGGTCAAGGGCCTGTGCCTCATCCTGGGCGCCTTCGGCATGGCCTCCATGTGGGAGGCGGTGTTTGCCGACGTGGGCGTGGCCGTCATTGCCATCCTCAACGCCACCCGGATGTTAAAAACCAGAGAATAACGCAAAAGCGGGGCCAGTCCCCGCTTTTGTTTTGTCCAACCCCACTCTTTCGGGGAAAGAATGCCCAAAGGGCCCCCGTCTGGGGGGACTTTTTTGGCCCTTATGGTAATTGACAGAATGAGGGAAGAAAACATATAATATACAATACGCTAAAGTAATAAATTTCAAGCGGATTCGAGGAGGAAAGAATCATGGGAACCGACCGCGTCTATAACTTTTCCGCCGGCCCGTCCATGCTGCCCCTAGAGGTGCTGGAGCGGGCGGGGAGCGAAATCACCAATTACCAGGGCTCCGGTATGTCCGTGATGGAGATGAGCCATCGCTCCAAGGTGTTCGACAAGATCTTCCAAGACACCAAGGCCAACTTCATCCGGCTGTTCCATGTGCCCGACAACTACAAGGTGCTGTTTTTGCAGGGGGGCGCGTCCAGCCAGTTCTCCATGATCCCCCTGAACCTGATCGGCAAAACCGGCAAGGCGGACTACGCCGTCACCGGCAACTTCGCCAACGTGGCCTATAAAGAGGCCAAGAAGTACGGCACCATCAATCTGGCCGCCTCCAGCGAGGATAAGAACCACACCTATATCCCCACCCAGGAGCAGCTCAAGCTGGATCCCGAGGCCAGCTATTTCTACTACTGTGCCAACAACACCATCTACGGCACCGAGTGGCAGTACGTGCCCGACACCGGGGACGTGCCCATCGTGTGCGATATGTCGTCCAACTTCCTGTCCAAGCCGGTGGACGTGTCCAAGTACGGCATCATCTTCGGCGGCGCCCAGAAGAACCTGGCCCCCGCCGGCCTGACCATCGCCATTGTCCGGGAGGATCTGGCGGGCCATGAGCTGCCCTACACCCCGCTGATGATGAACTACAAGACCATGATCGACAAGGATTCCATGTACAACACCCCGCCCTGCTGGTGCATCTATATGCTGGGCCTGGTGCTGGAGTGGCTGGACGGCCAGGGCGGCGTAGAGGGCATGGAGAAGATCAAGCACGGCAAAGCGGAGCTGCTTTACAGCGTGCTGGACGATTCCAAGCTGTTCACCTGCGCGGCGGAGAAAGACAGCCGTTCCGACATGAACGTCACCTTCCGCTCCGTCAGCGAGGAGCTGGACGCCAAGTTTGTGAAAGAGGCCACCGAGGCCGGCTTCACCAACCTGAAGGGCCACCGCAATGTGGGCGGTATGCGGGCCTCCATCTACAACGCCATGCCCGTGGAGGGCGTGGAGAAGCTGGCGGACTTCATCCGCGCGTTCGACAAGAATAACTGAGTGAGATTGAGGTTTTTATCATGTTCAACATCAAAACCATGAACAAAATTGCAGCGGTAGGTTTAGAGCGCCTGCCTGCCGAGAACTACACCGTCGGCGACGGCGTGGCCAATGAGGATGCCATCCTGGTGCGCTCCGCCAAGCTCCACGACTACGACTTCCCCGCCAGCCTCTGGGGCATCGCCCGGGCTGGCGCGGGCGTGAACAACATCCCCGTTGACAAGTGCTCCGAGGCGGGCATCGTGGTGTTCAACACCCCCGGTGCCAACGCCAACGCCGTGAAGGAGCTGGTGCTGTGCGCCATGCTGCTGGCCTCCCGTGACATCATCGGCGGCGCGGAGTGGGTCAAGGAGCAGGCCCGCACCCCCGGCGTGGACGTGGCCGCCGCCGTGGAAAAAGGCAAGTCCGCCTTCGTGGGCCCCGAGGTGTACCGCAAGACCCTGGGCGTGGTGGGCCTGGGGGCCATCGGCGCGCTGGTGGCCAACATCGGCCTGTCCCTGGGCATGGACGTGTATGGCTACGACCCCTACCTGTCCGTGGACGCCGCCCTGCGGCTTGACCGGCACATCAAGGTGGTCAAAGACATCGATGCCCTGTACGCCAACTCCGACTATATCACCCTCCATCTGCCCTATATGGAGGCCACCAAAAACACCGTCAACGCCGCCGCCATTGCTAAGATGAAGGACGGCGTGCGGGTCGTCAACCTGGCCCGGGGCGGGCTAGTGAACAACGCCGACATGATCGAGGCACTGAAATCCGGCAAGGTTGCCCGATACGTCACCGACTTCCCGGACAACGAGATCACCCTGGCTGACGGCGTCATCGCCATCCCCCACCTGGGCGCCTCCACCCCGGAGAGCGAGGACAACTGCGCCGTCATGGCCGCCAACCAGCTCCGGGACTTCCTGGAAAACGGCAACATCAAAAACTCCGTCAACTTCCCCAACGTGATTATGGAGCGCTCCGGGGCCCAGCGCCTGTGCGTCATCCACCGCAATGTCCCCGCCGTCATCGCCAGCATCACCACCCAGCTGGGCGCCGACGGGGTAAACGTCGAAAACATGACCAACAAGTCCAAGGGCGAGTACGCCTACACCATGGTGGACACCGGCTCCGTGGTGGACGAGAAGGTCATTGAGGACATCCGCAAGGTGCCCGGCGTCATCCGGATGCGGGTGATTTGACCTCGCGGGCTGCCTTTAGGGCGGTCGCAGGGAAAGCATAAGCATATGGAAAGCGGCCCAAGACGGGCCGCTTTTTTATGGGCAAATACCTCTTGCATTTTCCCCCGCAATCGGATAGAATGAGGGTGGAAGCATAAAAGGCGGCAGGCCATGGGGTGTTGGCGCACCCCATAGCCCTGCGCGAGTGAACCCACCACTCAACACAGCGATATTACATCGTACCACGGGCTTATTATATCCGTTTTTCCCCGGAATGGCAAGGTGGGAAAACAGAGGATAGGCTTTGTGTTCGCATTGATTTTTTCAAAGCGGTGTTGAGTACTTAACTCGACACCGCTTTTTATGTTTCCGGCGGACGGCCTGGGCGGGGCGCGCGACCCGCCCAGGGCAGTCTGTTGGAAAACATTTGAAAAGGAGAATAGAACATGAAGAAAAAAATTGTGGCAATGCTTCTGACCATCGTGATAGTGGTCAGCCTGTTACCGGGGACGGCAAACGCATCCACCAAGGTTACTTCCGGAACTTGCGGGGACAATGTGACTTGGGATTCCCGTACAAAAAAAATAGCCAGTGGTGGAGATAACGTAACCTGGAGTTTTGACGAAAGTACCCAGACGATGACCATCAGTGGCACGGGCAGCATTACGACAAATTACGACTATCCAGGCAGTGTTTCAGATGGTAACTGCGGCCTTCCATGGCAAGATGTTAGGCATGAACTGAAAACACTTGTTATTAAAGAGGGGGTAACCGGCATCGGGCGCTGTGCGTTTGATTCGTATCCGGCTTTGACGAGCGTTACGATTCCAAATACTGTAACATCCATTGGAGAAAATGCATTTCGCGCAACACCTTTGACCAACATAACGATTCCGGGGAGCGTGGCCACAATCGGGAAGGGCGCTTTTCAGGCGTGTAGGAGTTTACGCAGTGCTACAATTTTAGATTCAAACAATGCACTTCACATTAAAAGTTTTGCGTTTTCCGACTGTTGGAGTTTGAATAGCATTACACTTCCTGCCCGAACGGCGAGCATTGAGTGGGGGGCATTTTACGATTGGGATATGGGATACACTTTGGCAGATGTCTATTTTTCTGGTTCTGAACAGCAATGGAATAAAATTGATCTGGAGAAAGACGACAATTTCATTTTGCTAAATGCAAATATTCACTTTGCTAATACATCATCTGCTACTCCAACCCCACCCACCATTCCTGTTCAACCTGTTACTCCTGTCTCTTATACACATCTCCGAGCC
>CAMWRX010000090.1 GCA_947176765.1 uncultured bacterium | reverse complement strand
ATATCCTCCACCCGCCGTACCGATACTCCTGCCAGGTACATTTCAATCAACGCTTTCGATCGATGCGATAATTTCGTCCAACTGCTGTGATACCTCCTCTTGTGTTAAACCATAGATGCTCCTGTGTTCCGTTTGGTAAACGTACTGCGCTTCCCAAAGTCCACTTTTTCGCTGACGGACATGCCCGGTTTGTGGTTTACTCAATGTGCTTCTCCCTCTTTCCTGTATTTTGAACGAAACACATTATACCATATCTCTATGCGTAGAATACCACTATTTTTACTATGTGTAATCTGCGGCAGCAAGATCGAGAAGCTTATGGCAATGCGCCGGGCTGCAACACGGAAGGCCACGGAGCAATCGGGAGAGGTTCCTGCTGCCCTCGGTGATAGTGATAAGGCAGAAGCTCCCGATTCGGACAGGGAGGCTGAGGATCTCCGGGAGCTGCGGGAAAATGTCTAGGTGGAATTGGGCGAGGCGCAAAAAAACCGCAAAACCGTCCGCGCAAGACTAAAAATCTACTCCGAAACAGGCCGCCAAAGACCTGCTAAAAGTCAAGTACAAAGTTTTTCAATACTGAAAAAGAATATAAGAAAACAAGTCATTACCAGTTAAAATTTTGGCGATGGCTGAGAGTGGCCAGACTTATGAAGTTGTATTCATCGACGTTTCAGTTGAGAATTAGCATGGGAAATTTTAACAAAGGCTACCGCTGAAGCAGTAGAAATTTCATAGTCCTTACTGAGGCATCTGGAATGATTAAGCCAAGCGAGCGTGTGTTCAACGACCCACCGCCAAGGGAGCTTTCCCCATTCATGGGGTTTGATTTTCTCTGAACTATTAACACCAAGGCCCAATTGTTCATCCACATCAAATACAAAAGTCCCTCTATACCAAGCATCAGCGCAGAATTTTTGGATGAAAGGATATCGTTCATATGCCTGTTTTGCCGTAAAGATATCCGCTTTCGTATCATGGATATTAGCCGTATGAACAACGATTGACAGCAAGTTTCCCGTTTTCCTGGGAATCTTATAATTAAAACAATAAACGCAATGGCGAGCACCATGTCCAAGGCAGGGAACCTTCATGCAACCAGGCACACCTTCGCAACCGAGGCATTGCAAAAGACCACAGACATTATTACGGTCTCCGAAATTCTGGGGCACGCGAAGCCGTCCACCACGCTGGATATGTACGGACACACTTTTGACGACCGGAAGCGTGCGTTGATGGAGCAGATGTAGAAGCTGATCGTCAATCAAATCAATGAAATTCAATTCCGGTACATGGACGGTACGGGAATTTTAAATCATGCAAAAAGTTAAGAAAAACCGCCGATTTCTCACAAAATCGGCGGTTTTTATGGTTGCGGGGGCAGGATTTGAACCTACGACCTTCGGGTTATGAGTTCCAAAACGAGCGTTTTTCATCGTTTGCTAATGTGGCGTAACCCGTTGAAAATCAAGGGTTTCCGGCTCCCGCTCGTTTCATAGTGTGGTGCAAAATAGTTGAACTTTTCATAATGGAGTTGAATTTTTGTTGAACTCAAAATAAGGGCCGGGGGACACCCCGGCCCTCTATGTCTGCCCATCAAAAGCCCTTCATGATCTTATACAGCCCCGCTCGTCTGTTACTCCTCATGATCTTTTAATTCCGGGAACTCCTTTTTGACCCATTCCAGCAACTCGGCGCGGCCCCGGTCCGACATCCTGTCAACCGTCTCCATCGCAAGCTGCCGCAATTCCTCATCAGTCAAATTTTCAAATTTATCACTCATTCCATTTCACCTCCTTTCCCGCTGCCAGACGTCGACTTTTGGTTGGGCTATTCTTGAATCGTCGGCCAATGCTGTCTTTACGTATTCCGCAATTTCCGTATTGTTGCGCCCCTGGGCGGTGCTGACATAGTAGCCCGCACACCACGTCTTGTAATCGTCTTTTTCATTCAGCAGCCCTTTGGAAATGGCGGCTTTGCGGATCATGGCGTGCGTCCGCATTTTGATTTGGGAAATAACCACGCTGACGGCGTGCTGCGGCGGTATGGACAGACTGATATACATATAGTCGGGCTCAGTATCTACCCCGCCAACCTTCACGCCCTCGATCTTCCCGGCGGCAACCTCGACACAGCGGTAGAGCGAGCGGGACACACCGGCGTAAAACTCCCGGGCCGTTGTCTTGGGGACGATAGCGACGTGATACACGCAGTACGCAAATATAGGCTTGTGCTTATTGCTCATTACGCCGCCCCCCTCACAATATGATCTGCCAGCATAGCAATAAACTCCCCGTTGGTGGGCCTCCCTTTTACGGCGGAAACGGTATAGCCGAAATACTTTTGCAGCGTGTCCACGTCGCCCCTGTCCCAGGCCACCTCAATGGCGTTGCGGATGGCCCGCTCCACTCGGCTGGGGGTGGTGTTGAACTTTTCCGCTGTGGCCAGATAAAGCCCCCGTACCATGTTGTTGACCAGGGACATATCCCGCACAGTCAGCTTGATAGCCTCCCGCACATACTGATAGCCCAGAATGCGGGCGGGAACACCGATTTCCCGCAAAAGGTCAGAAATGGTCGTTTCAATGTCTCCGGCTCCATTGCTGGCCCCACAGATAGCGCCCGCCCAGAAAACCTCGTCCCCAAACCTTGCGGCGATAGCCGACACCTGCTCCGGCGTGGTGCAAGCCGCCTTGTAAATGGCGGCGGCAGTTTCGGGCTTCTTCACGATCCAGTTGTACATCATTTTTTTGATTTCCTCCTTGATTTCTGGAGGGGGCCGGGTGTATACTGTACCTGACCCCCTCCGGGGTGGTTAGGGCTTCATATCCATCTGCTTTGGTCGGCGTGCTGGATATGGGGCCTTTCTCATACGCTGAGAACGAACCGGGTTGTGGTGGTGGCCTTGCTGTACTGGCTGTACAGGTCGGCGTGGTCGGCCTTGAAGCTCTTGCTGTCGAAGCGCTGGCTGTTCACGTTCTTCCAGGTGGCTTTCCAGCCGTCCCCCTGGAGGGCTTCGGTGCCCCGCTCGACCATTGCGGCCTTGAGCTTGTCGGTGAGGGCTTCGGCCTCCGCCTGAAGTTCCTCGATCATGGCCCGGACGCTCATCAGGTCGCGGGCGGTGGCGTTCAGCTCGTTCATGCTCATGGTGTAAACCTCCTTTGTTGATGTGGGGGAGATCACCGGCGACGGTGGGCTTCTGTTACTCGCTCTCAATAGCTTTCAAATCCCGTTCCGCTCTTATCTGTGGTTCTTTACCCTGGGGGCCTTCTCCACTTGGCCGGTGCTGTTCACTCCTGACATGATTATAATAACATATCGCATTCGATATATCAATAGGCAGACTAAACAATATTGCATTCGATATATTGTTGATATTGTCTATTGCATTCGATAGGCAAACATGCTATAATACAGCTATACTGGGAAAAGGAGCCGAAATTCTGCGGCTCCCGACAAAAGGAGGGAACGCCATGCCAGCATCAAAGGCACAGCAGAAAGCCGTCAGCAAATATATGAAAGAAAACTACGATGTTTATCAAATTAGAATGAAAAAAGGCCAAAAAGACGAAATCAAGGCCCACGCCGAAGCGCAGGGCGAGAGCGTCAACGGCTTTATCAACCGGGCTATATCAGAGACTATGGAAAGGGATGGGGCAGCTCCTGGGGCCCCTGAGGGAGCAGAATGAGCCAATATGAAAAGCTGCTTCTGTCCATCATGAGCGGCACGAAGGACAAGAGTATACTCTTTGCAGATCTGCGCACCGTCCTTGACCGTCTCGGGTTCCAGTGCCGTATAAAGGGCGACCATTTCATTTACACTAAGGATGGAGTGGAGGAAATCATCAATATCCAGCCTGTGGGCAATAAGGCAAAGCCCTACCAGGTGAAGCAGGTGCGCAATATCATTTTGAAGTACCAGTTAGGAGGGGATTTGCATGAAGTATGAAATCATCCTGTATTGGAGCGAGGATGACGGCGCTTACATCGCTGAGGTGCCGGAGCTGGCCGGGTGTATGGCAGACGGCCCCACTGCGCGAGATGCGCTCCATAACGTGGAGCAGATCGCCCAGGAGTGGATTGAGACAGCACAGGAGCTGGGCCGGAAGGTGCCGGAGCCAAAGGGACGGCTGAGGTATGCATGAGCAAAGGCCGGGGAACGCTCCCGGCCCTTCTCTTTTGCCCTGTGGTGCCCCATGCGCGGCATTTGTCCCGCTCGGGGTACAACTACCCTTCCACGAGCGGGCGCGGCTCTACGGGCTTTCTATGGCCTTTGTGTTAAAAGTTTAACAAGGACACCTTGCCCAAAAGGGGGCTGCAATTCTGGACCCCCTCAAAATTGATAAGCCGGGGGCGATTAACCCCCGGCTTATCAAAAAAATATCCCTCTTTTTTATGTGTGACGGTTTGTGTTATTTCGGTGTCACACCCCATTTAGGGCCTCTGAAATCTCGGATTTCTCTTGCTTTGCTCTCGCTTCGATGGATCTTTTTATGGTGTCCGAAATGTCCAGTTTACCATGCTTCGACCTTGCTTCGTTCTCGCGCTTCGCTCGTGGTTCAGCCCTTTTTTATGCGTGGCATGCTCTACTTCAACGGGCCGACAGTGTGAGTATCAGTAAGCGCCTGGGCCACGCACAGGTCAGTACCACCGCCAACATATACGCCCATGTCATGGAGGAGGCCGACCAGCGCAACGCCGATATACTGGCCGACGTATTCTTGAAAAAGGCTTGAATTTTTGGGCGAGTTGAATTAAAGTTGAATTTTTCGAGCGGGCGCAAAAATGAATTGCTCGAAAAAATTATAAAAGAAGCCGCTTTCATATCGAAAACGGCTTCTTTTTTGGTTGCGGGGGCAGGATTTGAACCTACGACCTTCGGGTTATGAGCCCGATGAGCTACCAGACTGCTCCACCCCGCGATATAAAATTTTGGTGCCGGAGACCGGGGTCGAACCGGCACGGGATCACTCCCACGGGATTTTAAGTCCCGGGCGTCTGCCAATTCCGCCACTCCGGCTTATCAAGGCTAGATTATGATAGCACGATTTTCTGCCCCTGTCAACCCCTATTTCCCGGCTTGGCGGTTCTTTTTTTGTCGAATCCCACCCCTTGACGGCGGGCCAAAACTGTGCCAAACTATTGGCATACGGCATAAGGAGGCATTTGCCATGCACAACGAACTGACGAAAAAAGACATTGAACTTATGCGCCAGGAGCTGGAATACCGCCGCACCGTCCTGCGCCCTAAACTGATTCAGGATGTCCAGACCGCCCGGGCTTTCGGCGATTTGAGCGAAAATTTTGAATACAAAGCCGCCAAGCGGGACAAAAACCGCAACGACAGCCGCTGCCGCTATCTGGAGAACATGATTAAGACGGCGGTGGTCATCTCTGACCAGTCCACAGAGGGCACGGTGGGACTGTACGACAAGGTCACCTTCTATGTGGAGGAGGACGATGAAACTGTTACCTGCCAGATCGTCACCACCGTACGGCAGGACGCGCTGAAAAATCTCATCAGCAAGGAATCTCCGGTGGGCAAGGCGGTGCTGGGCCGCCGGGTTGGCGACCGGGTGACCGTACACGTCAATGACAGCTACAGCTACGATGTGGTCATCCGGGCCATCGAGCCGGGCGAGGATACCGGCGAGGCCCCACTTATGGGCTTCTAAGCCGCCTTGTGCCGCAGGGGCACGCCTCTATATAAACTAAGGACAAACCCGGGGCCCTGTTGGAAAGGGCCTCCGGGTTTGCTTTTATTGGTTCACTTTACTTGGGGTTCTCCACCAGCACCACTACGCTGTACGAGGGCAGCGTGACCGTGCCGTCTTCTAGGGTCACCTCGCCGCCGTCCACCGAGAGATACCCCGCCACTTTCAGGGAGCCGTACTGCTCCGCGGACATTTCCACCTGCTTCTCGTCCGTCTCCGAGATATTATAGAGCATATAGATCGTCTTGCCGTCATAGGTCTTGGAAATCGCGGCGATGTCCAGATCCTCGACCTCCTCCAGCCGGGCCACGGTTCCCCGCGCGATCTCCGGGTTCTGATTGCGCAGCAGGATGGTGTCCTTGTAGAAGCTGTAAATCGAGTCCTCGGCCTGCATCTGCTCCTCGGCGCTGGCAAAATGGTTTTCCTGGGGCTCCATGTCCTTGGGGCCCTTTGTCATGCCCTCCGCGCCGGCGTCGGCAGACCAGAACATGGGCGCGCGTTTATTCTCGTCCCGTCCGCTGCCGGTCATGCCAATCTCTTCCCCGTAATACACAAAGGCGCTGCCGCTCATCAAAATATTCAAAGCCGCCGCCATTTTGATCTTACGGGCGTCATAGGACATATAGCCGGCTGCCCTTGCCATGTCATGGTTGACAAAGAAGGGGGCGTCGATGGCGTCTTCCTGGTATTCCCGGATGGCATTCTGCACCCGAACCAGCGCCTTAGCGTAGGCCTGGGCGCTGTTCTCCGCGCCGCTGTAGTTGATCGTCCTGGTAATGGTCCCTGTGGGGCCGGCGAACTCGAAGTCAAAGAAGCTGTTCACGCCGCTGTCATAATACTGGGCGTAGGTGGGCAGCGCGTCCCAGCACTCGCCCACGATATAGGCGTTCGGATCGACAGACTTCACGTGCTCATTGACCCAGGTGAGCACCTCTATATTTTTGCTGGGCGCGCCGGAGTAAAATTCCTTGACCGCGTCCAGCCGGAAGCCGCCCACGCCCTTATCCAGCCAGAAGTCCATAATGTCCTCAAAGTCTTTCCGCAGCTCCTGGCTCGCGAAGTTCACATCCGGCATCTCAGGGGAGAACTGGCCCTCGTAGTAGTAGTCCGAGGAGCCCACCTTGTACCAGACGTTGGAGCTGGGATCGCCCTTGACAAAGTTATAGTAGCCGTAATACTGGCACTCTTCGGCGGAGGGCTCCTCATCCGGCCCCAGCGACTCCAGATAATCACGGGCCGCCGCGAACCAGGAATGCTCGGGAGAGGTATGGTTGAGCACCAGGTCAATAATCAGCTTGATCCCCCGCTTGTTGCATTCCTTCACCAGCTGGTCAAAATCGTCCATGGTGCCGTATGCCGGGTCGATGGCCAGATAGTCCTTTACATCGTATTTATGATAAGAATTAGAGGGCATGATGGGCATCAGCCAGATCCCGTTGAAGCCCATATCCGAGATGTAATCCAGCTTTGAGATGACCCCCTGGAGATCCCCAATTCCGTCGCCGTCGCTGTCACAGAAGGAGTACACAAAGATCTCATACCAGGTGCGGTAATTGTCGATCAAATCTACCTTCTCTTTTTTGCCGCACGCGCTCAAGGTGCTGAGCATGACCACAAGGGCCAACATCAGCGCGAAACTTCTTCGAAACTTTTGCCATGCCTGTTTCATTTTCCCGATAACCTCCTGTTAAAATGAATTTTCGTAAAGTTTCGATATGCTATGTTCAGCATACCATTTTTTTCGGATTTCGTCAAGCGAAAGGTGAGGCCCCCAAAGCTCCAGCGGAGCTTTGGGGGCCTTTTCAGCGTTTCTTTGCCGCTTATTTCACCGCGGCGAAGCCCTTCTCCAGGTCGGCAATGATGTCGTCGATGTGCTCCGTGCCGATGGACAACCGAATGGTGTTGGGCTTGATACCTTGGTCCAGCAATTCCTCTGGAGAGAGCTGGGAGTGAGTGGTGGTGGCCGGGTGGATGACCAGGGACTTGACGTCTGCCACATTAGCCAGCAGGGAGAAGATTTCCAGGCTGTCAATAAACTTATGGGCCTCATCCTGTCCGCCCTTGATCTCGAAGGTAAAGATGGATGCGCCGCCGTTGGGGAAATACTTCTCATACAGGGCGTGGTCGGGGTGGTCGGGCAGAGAGGGGTGGTTGACCT
>CAMWRX010000089.1 GCA_947176765.1 uncultured bacterium | reverse complement strand
ATCCCGCAGCAGGATGGCCCGGATATAGGTGACAAAGGCGGCGGGGCCGGCGGCGCCCACGAAGGACACGCCGTGGTAGCTGGGGTTGGCCTCGGCGATGGGGGCGTACTTGCCGGATGCTTTCCAGTCAAACTTGCCGCTGTCCACAATGATGCCACCCAGGGTGGTGCCGTGGCCGCCGATGAACTTGGTGGCGGAGTGGACCACGATGTCCGCGCCGTGTTCAATAGGCCGGATCAGGTAGGGGGTGCCAAAGGTGTTGTCGATGACCAGAGGCAGGCCGTGGCTGTGGGCGATCTCCGCGATGGCGTCAATGTCGGGGATGTCGGAGTTGGGGTTGCCCAGGGTCTCCAGATAGACGGCCTTGGTGTTGGGCCGGATGGCGGCGGTGACCGCGTCCAGATCGTGGGCGTCCACAAAGGTGGTGGAGACGCCGAACTGGCTCAGGGTGTGGGCCAGCAGGTTGTAGCTGCCGCCGTAAATGGTCTTTTGGGCCACGATGTGATCCCCGGCCTGGGCCAGGGCCTGGATGGTGTAGGTGATAGCCGCCGCGCCGGAGGCGGTGGCCAGGGCCGCCACGCCGCCCTCCAGGGCCGCGATGCGCTTTTCCAGCACGTCCTGGGTGGAGTTGGTCAGCCGTCCGTAGATGTTGCCCGCGTCCGCCAGGCCGAACCGGGCGGCAGCGTGGGCGGAGTTGCGGAACACATAGGAGGTGGTCTGGTAGATGGGTACCGCCCGGGCGTCGGTGGCGGGATCGGGCTGCTCCTGGCCCACGTGGAGCTGGAGGGTCTCAAATTGATAATTATTCATCGGTAAATACTCCTTATATATGAAACATCAGTCCCCGAACAGCGGGGTGGACAGGTAGCGGTCGCCGGTGTCGGGCAGCAGGGCCACGATGGTCTTGCCCTTGTTCTCGGGCCGCTTGGCAAGCTGGACGGCGGCCCACACCGCCGCGCCGGAGGAGATGCCCACCAGCACACCCTCGGCCCGGCCCACCTGCCTGCCGGCGGCGAATGCGTCCTCGTTCTCCACGGTGATGATCTCGTCGTAGACGCCGGTGTTCAGCACGTCGGGCACGAACCCCGCGCCGATGCCCTGGATCTTATGGGCCCCGGCGGTGCCCTGGCTCAGCACCGGGGAGGCGGCGGGCTCCACCGCCACCACCTTGACATTGGGGTTCTGCGACTTCAGGTACTCGCCCACGCCGGTGACGGTGCCGCCGGTGCCCACGCCGGCCACGAAAATGTCCACCTTCCCGTCGGTGTCGTCCCAGATTTCCGGGCCGGTGGTGGCGCGGTGTACAGCGGGATTGGCGGGGTTGACAAACTGGCCGGGGATGAAGCTGTTCGGGATTTCCTTAGCCAGCTCATCGGCCTTGGCGATGGCCCCCTTCATTCCCTTGGCCCCCTCGGTGAGCACCAGCTCGGCCCCGTATGCTTTCATCAACTGGCGGCGCTCCACGCTCATGGTCTCGGGCATGACGATGATGATGCGGTAGCCCCGGGCGGCGGCCACGCTGGCCAGACCGATGCCGGTGTTGCCGGAGGTGGGCTCGATGATGACCGAGCCGGGCTTCAGCAGGCCCTTTTCCTCCGCGTCGTCGATCATGGCCTTGGCAATGCGATCCTTCACGCTGCCCGCGGGGTTGAAGTACTCCAGCTTGGCCAGGACGCGGACCTCCAGGCCCTCGGCCTTCTCAATGTGGGTCAGTTCCAGCAGGGGGGTGCGGCCAATCAGCTGGTCGGCGGATGTATAGATGCTGCTCATGATAGTTTCCTCCTGATTTTATGATTCGAATTGGACGGGCGCGAACTGGCACGCCCGCGGCATCGGCCGTATGCGCTGCCGCCCATATAAACCAACTTATCTTATGGGTTAATGCGGATTATACTCCAGTGTTTTCCGGTTGTCAAGGGGGCGGAGCAAAAAAGTTTCGGTTGATTCCCTATTAACCATGGTGTATAATAGGTTTATCTGACAGGAGGTGTGAACAATGCTGATTTCCACCAAGGGCCGCTATGCCATGCGGGTGCTGATCGACTTGGCGGAGCACCAGTCCGACGGCTACATCCCGTTGAAGGCCATCGCCCAGCGGCAGGAGATTTCGGAGAAATATCTGGAGAGCATCATCAAGCTGCTGGTGAAGGCCAAGCTGCTCACCGGCGTCCGGGGCAAGGGCGGCGGCTATCGGATGACCAGGCCGCCGGAGCAGTACACCGTGGGCCAGGTTCTGCGGCTGACGGAGGAATCCCTGGCTCCCGTCTCCTGCCTGGAGGACGGGGCGGACGCCTGCCAGCGGGCGGCGGAGTGCCGCACGCTGGCGCTGTGGCAGGGGCTGGACAGGGCCATTAACGATTACCTGGACAGCGTCACGGTGGCCGACCTGACGCGGCGGGACGGGGACGGGTTTAACTACGTGATCTGAGGCCGCTGAAAAAGCCTGTGTAAAGAGATTAGAAAATTTTTTAGAAGCAAGAGGTGTAGGAGAGTCGTTTATTTCTCGACTACTCCTACACCTTGACCTCTCAGGTATTGGAAATACTGGATTCTGCGAAAATATTATATTATTGTGGCATTATGATTATGATGGAAAGAGCATCTTTCGTTTATTGTCCCGCGTTCAGCTTTTCCAGCCTCTCCCGTTCCGCTTGGCTCAATCTGTGATAGCTGGGGGCCATGGCGGCGGCGGACACCAGCCTACCCTCTTGCGCCATGCGCAGGGCGCACCGCGCCACCCCCCAGGCGGTCTGGTAGATCAGGTGGGGCGGCATGGGGGCGCAGGGCAGGCCCTGCCCTTCCAGCGCCTTTTGCACCAGGTGCGCGCCGTCCCCCACCAGGGTCTGAAGCTTTCCGGAGGCTCGGATCTCCTCCGCCAGCTCATCCAACCCCATGGCACGGTCATCAGTCAGGCGCTTCAGCTCCCCATTCTCCGCCGAAAACCGGGCGCAGTACACCTGGTTTCGCCGGGCGTCCATGGCGGCGCAGATCTCCCCACCCATGTGGGCGCACTGCCACGCCATAGACTCCAAGGTGGAGCAGGGGGCGCAGGGCTTGTCCCCCGGCCACGCCAGCCCCTTGGCGGCGGCCACGCCGATGCGCACACCGGTAAACGACCCCGGCCCCGCCGCCACCGCCACCACGTCCATCTCGTCCAGCGTCAGCCCGGTGTTTTTCAGCAGGTCGGACACCATGGGCATGAGGGTGGCGGAGTGGGTCAGGCCGCTGTTCTGGAAGGATTGGGCCAGCAGCCTGTCGTCCTCGGTGACCGCCACGGAGGCTGTAACAGCGGAACTCTCTAATGCGATGATTTTCACAACTCCACCCCCTCAATGGTGATGATCCGGTCGTCGTCCCCGTCCCCCCGGACGATGGACACCCGAACCGCGTCGCTCTCAATGGCCTCTTCCACGTTCTCGCTCCACTCCACGGCGCACACGCCGCCACGGGCCAGATAGTCCTCCCAGCCGATGTGGAACAGCTCGTCGGCGCTGTCCAGGCGGTACATATCAAAGTGGAACAGGGGCAGGCGGCCCCCCTCGTACTCGTTGACGATGGTGAAGGTGGGGCTGGTCACCCGCTCGTCCACCCCCAGGGCCCGGGCCATGCCGGACACAAAAGCGGTCTTGCCCGCGCCCAGGTCGCCGGTGAAGGCCACCACCCGCCCCCCGGTCAGGGCGTCTGCCAGCCGCGCCCCCAGGGCTTCCGTCTCCTCCCGGCTGTGTGTGACGAATTCCATTGCGGTCACTTCCTTACTTTGGCCCCCACCCCTAGGGCGGGGGTTTTCGCCGTGATGTTAAGATTTCAAAAACTCTTGCGAAACAGTATAGCATATCTTTCGGAAATGTGCTATACTGTTTTGCAGTTTTCGCCGGAAGGGGGCCATGTCTTGCAGCCTACGCGCACACTCAAGGAATTTTTTAAAAAGGGAGACGTGGTTTTGCTCCTGCTGTGCATCCTGGCCAGCCTCATGGGCCTGGTGTTCATCTACAGCGCCACCCAGTACTATGAGATTCTCCGCAGCTGCGCGGCCAAGCAGGCCATATTTCTCTGCCTGGGCGTCATCGCGTATGTGTGGGTCACCTTCATCGACATCGAGTTTTTGATGGAAAAATGGTGGTGGGTCTTCCTCCTGCTGGGCCTGGGGGTCATCCTGACCATTGTCCCCTGGGGCGAGGGCGGAGACAGCGGCAACAAGAGCTGGGTCTATCTTCCCGTCATCGGCAATTATTTCGGCTTCCAGCCCGGAGAGATCGCCAAGCTGTCCTACATCGTGGTACTGGCCTGGCTCATCAACAAGGAACGGCCGAAGGGCCTGGGACGGTTCTCCTCCATTGTGAAATACGGGATCCTGACCTGCGTATTTGCTGGAATGCTGGCGGTGCTGTCCGGCGACTGGGGCATGGTGTTGGTCTACCTGTTCATCTTCTTGGCCATGGCATGGGTGGCCGGGGTGAGCAAGTGGTGGTTTATCGGCATTGGCACGCCTTTAATTGGCGGAGTGGTCTTTCTGTGGCATTTCATCCTGCCCCGCACCAAATACTGGACGGACTACCGCATCATGCGCTTCCGGGTGGTGGTGGAGCATCTGAAGGGGAACGAGATCGCCCCCCTGGATGAGGGCTGGCAGCAGAGCCGCTCCCTACTGGCCATTGGTTCGGGCCGGCTCACCGGCATGGGCTTCATGAACGGCAAGCAGACCCACTCACCCGGCCGGGAAAGCCTGCCTGCCCGGCATACCGACAACATCTTCGCCGTATGCGGGGAGGAGTTCGGCATGATCGGCTGCTGTATCGTGCTGCTGGTGCTGCTGGCCATCATTCTGCGGTGCATCTGGGTATCCCGCCGTGCCAAAAGCCATATGTCCGCCTATATCGCCATGGGCATCGCCGCCATGCTGATGGCCCAGACCGTCATCAATGTGGCCATGTGCCTGTATGTAGGCCCCGTCATCGGCGTGACGCTGCCCTTTTTCAGTTACGGCGGCTCGTCCACCCTGACGCTGTTTATCGCCATGGGGCTGGTGTCCGGCATCAAGATGCGGCCCCTGCCCAGCTGGTTGAAGGATCGAAGTCAGCTGTAAAAGATCTCTGATCCCCACCCCGAAGGGGTGGGGATTGAACTTGTCCCTCGGCGGAAAGATGGAAGTCAGCTTTGACAATTTTTTGCGGGTGCTTTCGACTGGAAGCGCCCGCATATTTTTGCTCCTTTGGTATATGCTAGTCCCATACTTCATACAAAGGAGGCTTTCCCTTTGAAAACCCGAATCACAATACTCTCCCTCTGTTTGGCGGGGGCGCTGTTTGTGCCGGCCCTGGCGCTGACTACCTCCACCGCCGATGTGGAGAACGCCGCCCCCATCGCGGAGGATCTCACCCTCACCACCTACAAGGGCGTGTCCATTTTCAGCCGCTTTGCCGCCGTGGACCCGGAGGGCGACCTGGTCACCTTCCAGGTGGTGGACAGCCCCGCTCGGGGCCAGGTGGCCATGGATGAGAACGACCCCGCCGCCTTCACCTACACTCCCTATGAGGGCAAAAAAGGCAAGGACAGCTTCACCTATGTGGCCATCGACGCCAACGGCAACACCTCCAAGCCCGCCAAGGTAAAGATCACCATTCAGAAGCAGTCCACCAGCGTCAGCTATTCCGACATGGCGGACGATCCCTCCCATTACGCCGCCCTCCGCCTGGCCGAGGCCGGGGTGTACACCGGGCGGAAGGTGGGCACGCTGTACTGCTTTGACCCGGAGGCCACCTTTACCCGCGAAGAGTTCCTCACCATGGCCATGACCGCCGCGGGGAACGCTCCGCTGGAAAACGTGACCCTCACCGGCTTCTATGACGACAGCGACATCTCCGCCTGGGCCAAGGGCTATGTATCCGCCGCCCTGATGGAGGGCACCGTCCGGGGCAGCCATAACAGCGAGGGCCAGACGGTGTTCGCCCCCGCCAACGCCATCACCTGCGGCGAAGCCGCCGTCATCATCGACCGCCTGCTGGCCATGGGCGACGTGGCCGGAACGGCCTCCGTCTTCTCCGTAGAGACCGCCCCCGCCTGGGCCTACCAGTCGGCGGTGAATATGGAGGCGGTGTCGGTGCTGAGCAGCAGCAGCGACCTGTCCAAAACCCTGACTCACGCCGAGGCGGCAGTGATGCTGTCCGCCATGCTGGACGTGCTGGACAGCCGCCAGACCAGCGGGTGGTTCTGGTAAGAAACGCAGCAGCGCCGCCGGAAAATCCGGCGGCGCTGTTTTACTATTCATCCATATCGAAGGGCGGGGCGTCCTGGGGCATGGCGTCCCCCTCAAAGGGCAGCTCGTCCGGCACAGCGGCCACCATGTTCTGGCGGTACTGCATCTCCGCCCACTGCTCCTTGGTGATGAGCAGCTGCCGGGGCTTGGAACCCTCAAAGGGCCCCACGACCCCCTTCTCCTCCATCTGGTCCACCAAGCGGGCGGCGCGGCCATAGCCCAGCTTCAGCCGCCGCTGAAGCATGGACACCGATGCCTGGCCCACCTCCAGCACCACGTCAATGGCGGCGGGGAGCAGCTCGTCGTAGTCATTCCCGCCACCGCCGCCGGGGTCGGAGCCGCCCACGCCCTTGGCGGCCTTCTCCTTGTCCTCAGCGTTCTTCTCAATCTCGTGCATCACCGATTCGTCGTACTGGGCAGAGGCCCCGTCCTTGATGAAGTCCACCACGTTGGCCACTTCCTCCTCGGTGATGAAGCAGCCTTGTACGCGCAGTTTGTCCTGGCCCAGGGGGGCGTACAGCATATCGCCCTTGCCCACCAGCTTTTCCGCGCCTACGGTGTCCAGGATGATGCGGGACTCCAGGCTGGACGCCACGGCGAAGGCAATGCGGCTGGGGATGTTGGCCTTCATCAAGCCGGTAATCACGTCGGCACGGGGGCTCTGGGTGGCGATGACCAGGTGCATCCCCGAGGCGCGGCCCATCTGGGCCACCCGGCAGATGGATTCTTCCACCTCTTTCGCCGCCACCAGCATCAGGTCGGCCAGCTCGTCGATGACCACCACGATCTGGGGCATGGGCTCCAGGTCGTCCCGCTTGCGGGCGTGGTTGTTGTAGGAAGCCAGATCCTTGGCCCCCACCTCGGAGAACTTCTGGTAGCGCTTCATCATCTCGCTCACCGCCCACTGGAGGGCCCCGGCGGCCTTTTTCGGGTCGGTCACCACCGGGATGAGCAGATGAGGGATGCCGTTGTAAACGCTCAGCTCCACCATTTTGGGGTCTACCATGATGAGGCGGACCTCCTCCGGCGAGGCCTTGTACAGCAGGGAAATAATGAGGGAGTTGGTACACACCGACTTGCCGGAACCGGTGGTGCCCGCGATGAGCATATGGGGCAGTTTGGCGATGTTGCCCACGATGGGGCTGCCGCTGATGTCCTTGCCCACGGCGAAGGACACCTTGGACGGGCTGTCGGTGAACGCCTTGGAACCCAGCACGTCCCGGATGCACACCGGGCTGACCTGCCGGTTGGGCACCTCGATGCCAACGGTGGAGATCTTGTCGGGGATGGGGGCCACCCGGACGGCGGACGCGCCCAGGGCCAGGGCGATGTCGCCAGACAGGTTGGTGATCTTGTTCAGCTTGACCCCCTGATCCAGCTCCAATTCATACCGGGTGACGGCGGGGCCCCGGATCACATTGACGATATGAGCACTCACCCCGAAGGACTGGAGCGCGTCCTGAAGCCGCTGCTGGTTGGCGTGGAGTTCGCTGTCTGCCGCGACAGCGTTTCCTCCCCCGCCCTGGTTGAGCAGGGTGATGGGCGGATAGCGGTAAACCGGGGCATCCTGCTCCAGCCCTGCCTCCAGCTCCCGGGCCATCTCCTCCGCCGTGTCCTTTTCCTCCACGCTCTCGGGGCGGGGGCTGGGCCTGGGGGCTTCCGGCTCCCGGATGACCGGGGGCGGCACCGGCTCCTCCCGGACGATGGGCGCCGGCTCCTCCCGGAAGATGCGCGCCGGCTCCTCCCTGATGGGAGTGGGGGCTGTGGCTTATACACATATCCGAGCCCACGAGAAGTCACTACCTCTCGTATG
>CAMWRX010000088.1 GCA_947176765.1 uncultured bacterium | reverse complement strand
TACGTCACCCATGACCAGACCGAGGCCATGACCCTGGGCGACCGCATCGTCATCATGAAGGACGGCTTCATCCAGCAGATCGGCACCCCCCAGGAGGTGTTCGACCATCCCGCCAACCTGTTCGTGGCCGGGTTCATCGGCATGCCCCAGATGAACTTCTTCGATGCCAAGCTGCTCAACGAGGGCGGCAAGTACGCCGTGTCCGTGGGCGGCTGCAAGGTGGTTCTGTCCGAGGAGAAGCAGAAGAACCTGTCCGCCAAGAAGGTGGCCGCGCAGGACATCACTCTGGGCGTCCGTCCCAGCCACATGGTGCTGTCCAAGGAGCCGGCCAACACCCTGTCCGCCACCATCGAGGTGTCCGAGCTGATGGGCAGCGAGGTTCACTTCCACGCCAATGCCAACGGCAAGGACGTGGTCGTGATCGTTCCCACCATGGATGCCGACGGTGAGCGCATCGACTCCTATCACTCCGGCGATAAGCTGAATCTGACCTTCAGCGGCAATGTGTGCCACGTCTTCGACAAGGACGGCAAGAACGTGGAGTTCTAATTCCAAACAGCAAAGAAAAAAGAGCGGCACGCCTGAGGCGTGCCGCTCTTTTCATTTGGTTTTGACCGCTTTCTTGGGCAGACGCTGGTAGACCTGCATCTCCCGGTGCAGCCGCTTGGCCAGTTGGGGGGTAAATACGCCGGGCAGGGCCCGCCATTTCCAGTTCTCGCCCAGGGTGGAGGGGATGTTCATCCGGGCCTCGGCGCCCAAACCCAGCAGATCCTGGGCCTGCATGATCGCCAGATCGGCGGGAGACGCCCAGGCGCCGCGCATCATGCCCCAGTGGTAGCCCTCCCGGCTGGACAGACGGAGGTACGCCTTGGCGAAGGACACGTCCTTTCTGGGGGCGGTGGCCATCCAGCCCAAGATGGTGTCGTTGTCATGGGTGCCGGTATACGCCACGCAGTGGGTGGGGTAGCAGTGGGGCAGATAATCGCTGCCGGTGTCCCGGCTGTCGAAGGCAAACTCTAAAACCTTCATGCCGGGATAGCCGGTCGCCCGCAGCAGTTCGCGCACCGAGTCGGTGAGGAAACCCAGATCCTCGGCGATGATGTCCTGCTCGCCCAGCCGCGCGTTGACCGCTTTGAAGAAATCCAGGCCGGGGCCGGGACGCCAGCGGCCGTTTTTGGCGGTGGTGTCCCCGTAGGGAATGGCATAGTAGGCATCAAAGCCCCGGAAGTGGTCGATGCGCAGGGTGTCGTAGAGCTGGAATTGGAACGCGATCCGCCGCAGCCACCACTGGTAGCCGTCCTGCTTCATCCGATCCCAGTTGAACAGCGGGTTGCCCCACAGCTGGCCGTCGGCGGAGAAGCCGTCGGGGGGACAGCCCGCCACCTCGGTGGGCAGGCCGTTCTCGTCCAGTTGGAATTGATCGGGGTTGGCCCAGACGTCGGCGCTGTCCCCGGATACATAGATGGGCACGTCGCCGATGATGGAGATCCCCAGCCCGTTGGCATAGGTCTTTAAGGCGTTCCACTGACGGATGAACAGGAACTGAACCGCTTTCCAGAATTCAACCTCGTCCGCCAGCTCCTTCTTGGCGGCGGCCAGGGCGGACTTGCGGCGCAGCCGGATGCCCTGCTCCCAGGTGAACCAGGACGCGCCGCCGTGCTTGTCTTTCAAGGCCATGAACAGGGCGTAATCGTCCAGCCAGGTAGAGGTCTTGCAGAACATCTTGTACTCGCGGGGCGGATTGGTCAGCAAACGGTGAGCCGCCTTTTTCAGCACCGGGTACCGGGTGATGTACATCAGGCCATAATCCACGCTCTGCGGATTGTCGCCCCAGTTCAGGCCCTGGTATTCGTCCGGCTCCAGCAGCCCGTCTGCCGCCAGATCGTCCAGGTCGATAAAATAGGGGTTGCCGGCAAAGGAGGAGAAGGACTGGTAGGGAGAGTCGCCGTAACTGGTGGGACAGATGGGCAAAACCTGCCAATAGGTCTGCCCCGCCGCCGCCAGAAAGTCCGCAAATTCCCGGGCGGCCGCGCCCAGCGTACCGATACCATAAGGAGAGGGCAGAGAGGAGATAGGCATCAGAATTCCCGCTGTTCTCACGTTGTGAAATCCCCTTTCTCAATGGAGTTTGGTCAATCGGATGGGCGTGGAACACGGCCCAGCTCGGCCGGACAACGCCTCTGACAGCCGTGGACGCCCATCCCTTTTTCAATTGAATATTTTACCTTATAACCGCTCGGGTTGCAACCCTTTTTTGTGCGATTCGTTCTTTCCCCTTAATGCGTTTGCGCCCCCGCTTCCATGGGAAACGGGGGCGCCTGACGGTAACATACGGGGGGCACGTCAATAGCGGCGGATGACCGCCACCACACGGCCCAGGATGGAGCAGCCCTCGCCGTCGATGGGCTGGTACTCCGGACTGGAGTTCTCGGGATAAAGCCAGATGTGGCCGTCGCTCTCCCGGCGGAAGGTCTTGACGGTGGCCTCGTCCTCGAACAGCGCCACCACGATGTCGCCGTTGCGGGCCAGGGGCTGCTGGTGGATCACCACCAGGTCGCCGGGGAGTATGCCCGCCTCGATCATAGACTCGCCCCGGACCTTCAGGGCGAAGTGCTCCCCGGTGAGGCCGCCGGTGTCAAAGGTGAGGTACTCCTCAATATTCTCCTGGGCCAGGATGGGGGAGCCCGCCGCCACATAGCCCACCAGGGGCACCTGGTCCTTGCGGCCGTGGGCGGGGTCGGTGATGGTGATGGCCCGGGTCTTGCCCTCGGCCTGGGAGATACAGCCCGCCTCACGCAGGCCCTTCAGGTGGAAATGGACGGTGGCGGGGGATTTCAGCCCCACGGCCTCGGCAATCTCCCGCACCGAGGGGGGATAGCCGTGTTCGTCGGCGAAGGACAGGATATAGTCGTAAATCTGCTGCTGCTTTGGGGTCAATTTAGCCATGGCGCAAGCTCCTTCCAAAGTCGTCCCGCAACGGGGGACGCTGAACGTTTTCGGCTGTGCCTTGCGGTCTGTGACAGGCGCATATTAGCTCATGTCAGCATTATAACACAGAGCGTTCGAAATGTCAAACGTTCGTTCTAAATTTTTTTAATTTTGTGTGGCGAAGGTCAAATATGATAAGGGCTACGCAGCCCAGCACCAGAATGGCCAGAATCAGGATGGCGCAGTTACGGAAAAACGCTTCGGGCAGGAGATTGATGATCTGATCCTGGGTGGGGTCAAACAGCCAGTTGTCCTTGCCGGGGAAAAACAGGGCGTGGAACACCACGAAGGCCCGGTTGAAGTCCAGGGCGGCCAGAGCGGCGACGATGAGGAATACGATCCCCAGTCCGGCTCCCGCCCAGAAGGCGGGCCCCCGGCCCAGCAGCCGGGCGGGCCTTATCCGGCCCTTCCAGGTGAGGTAGGCCAGCGCCCCCAGCGTGCCCAGAGCGCAGGCCAGCGCGGTCAGATCCAGCAGGAACAGCCCCCGCACGTCGGTGAAGTGGCTCCTGCCGCTGTCCGACCACTTCAACACGCCGGTGGAAAAATCGGGGCGCTGGCCCAGGCAGTAGTCAAGCATCTCGCCGTAGGCGGTCTTGATCTCGTCCCGGGTCAGGCCGGTGCGCTCCTCCAGCGCCAGCGGGCCGATGTGGGCGTAGTAAAAGGGGCGGCACAGGATGGGCGCGGCAATGGCCCCGGTGAGCAGGGCTAAGGCGATCATGACAGCCAAGAGAACAGAGAGCGGCTTACTGGTTTTTTGCATGGGATACCTCCTTTTCGGGCAGGGCGGACAGGGCGATCAGCACTTGGGAGGGCAGATAGAACAGCCACATCCCCACGGACGCGGCGGGGAACAGGGGAGACGCGGCAGGCAGGGAGTTGAACAACCCTACGCAGGCGTCGCACCCCACGAACAGGGTAAGCCCCAGGGCAAACCGGTGCCAGGGTTTGCCCTTCATCGTCCAGGCCAGGGCGGTGTTGGACAGGAGCTGGGAGAAGTACAGCGCCGCCAGCAGATTCAGCGGGGTGGCCATCCCGGCGGCGTACACCGCCAGCCCCGCGCCCAGGGCCAGCCCAGAGCGGAGGAAATAGCTGTTCCCCGCTCCCGCCCGGCGCAGGCGGAGAAAATAGACCGTTTGGACGCACAAAAACAGGGCAATGCCCAAGGCGTAACAGTCGTTGCGCACCAGAAGGAACCAGTCCGCCCCGGCGGTGAGGGCCAGGGCGATGGGAACCAGCCGGTCGCCGCCCCGCAGGGCGCACAGCAGGGCGAAGGCCAGACACAGCAGAATACCGCCGTACTTGATTGGGATGGTCAATCCGCTCCGGCCTGTCAGATCCAGGACAAGAAAGGCGGCGTAGATCACGCCCTCCAACCCCAGAAAGGCCGCCGTCAGCTTAGGCGGGACGCGCTCAGCCATGATCCGCGTCCTCCGGGTCGGACAGGTCGCGCTTGATGCCGGATACCACCTGATGGAATTCCTCTGGGGTGGAAATTTTGCAGGCCCGCTCCTTCCAATAGGAGGCGTAGGGCACACCCTTGAGATACCAGGCCAGGTGCTTACGCATTTCCAGACAGGCGATTTTCTCCCCTTTGTGGGCCAGGGCCAGTTCGAATTGCCGGGTGGCGGTGTCCATCCGCGCTGACAGCGGGGGCAGGGGCGGAATGTCCCGGCCCTCCAGGGCAGCGGCGCACTGCTCCAGGAGCCACGGGTTGCCGAAGGCACCCCTCCCCACCATGGCCATGTCCGCGCCGGTATAGGTCAGAATCCGCACCGCGTCGCGGGCGCTGAACACGTCCCCGTTGGCAATCACCGGGATGGACACAGCGTTTTTTACCTCCCGGATGTAATCCCAGTTGGCGCTGCCGGAGTACATCTGGGTTTTCGTCCGCCCGTGCACGGCCACGGCGGACACCCCCGCGTCCTCCATGCGCTTTGCGAACTCCACGCAGTTGATGGAACCCTTGTCCCAGCCCAAGCGGCACTTGACGGTGACGGGTTTCCCCGCCGCCCCCCGCACCACCGCCTCCGCCACACGCTGGGCTTTTTCCGGATCCCGCATGAGGGCGGAGCCGTCCCCGGAGTTTGCCACCTTGGGGACGGGACAGCCCATGTTGATGTCGATGATGTCTGCCCCGGACCGCTCCAGGGCCAGAGCCGCGCCCTTCTCCATAAACGGCTCGTCGCAGCCGAAGATTTGGACGGCGGCGGGATGCTCCCTCTCCCCCAGCTTCAGCAGGGTGGGGGTCTTTTTGTCCCCATAGCACAGGGCCTTGGCGCTGACCATCTCGGACACGGTATAGCACCCGGACAGCTCCCGGCACACCGTGCGGAAGGCCAGGTCGGTCACCCCCGCCATGGGGCCCAGGGCCAGCCGGGTGTTCAGCTCTACATTGCCGATTTTCATGGGTTCCTCTTTCTTTTCCGTCCCCGCCCCTGCGGGGCGGGGACGGAAACCAAAATTCATGTGTTATCATACCAAATTTTCCCCCAAAAGGCAAGACAGGTTCCGACTGCCTTTTCCAATGGGCCTGTCCTATAATGACGGAGTTACCATAATATGGGACTTTGTACATATGACTTGACCACGGAGGGATGCGCCATGACGGCAAACGAGGGAACCAAACGGGAAAAGCAGAGGCGGAGCCTGCCTGTGCCGATGATGATGCGGCTGTCCGACTGCGGGGTGCGCTTCCTGCTCTCGGCGGTGCTGGCGGGGGCGGAGCTGATGGGGGGGGCCCTCCCTGTTCGCCCTGGCGCTGGTGGGGGTGTGCCAGCCGGGGATGGAGGGGTTCGCGGCCCTGCTGGGCGCGGCGCTGGGTTACCTGTCCTTCCGGGGGGTGGTGGAGGGCCTGCGCTACATCGCCGCCTCCATGATGGTGTGCGCCGTGGCCCTGGCCATGGGGGAGTTCGAGATCTACCACCGCCCCTGGTTCATGCCGGCCGTAGCCGCCGCCCTCAACGGCATGGTGGGCTTTGTCTACCAGTCCGCCGCCGGGTGGGGCAAGGGATCGGCGGTGGGATTTGTCACTGAGGTGGTGCTCACATACGGGACGGTGTACCTGTACCGTCAGGCGTTCGACCTCTGGGAGAAGCGCCGCCCCGGCGGAGAGATTTCGGTGCGCCAGATGGCGGGGGGCGCCGCCCTGGCCGCCACGCTGATGATGACCCTCACCCGGGTGACGGTGGCGGGGGACTACTCGCTGGGCCGGGTGCTGTGCGTGCCCATCGTACTCATCGCCGCGTGGAAGGGCGGCGTGGGCCTGGGGGCCGCCGCCGGGGTGGCGGCGGGGCTGGCCATGGGCTTTTCCGCCGGACTGCCTACTTATTATACCCTGGTCTACGCCTTGCCGGGGCTGATTGCGGGGATTTTTGTGAAGCAGAGCCGCCTGATGTGCGCCGCGGCCTATGCTCTGAGCGGGGCGGCTGCTATCCTGTGGACGTGGGATCTGGGGCCGGGAAGCGCCGCGGCCTGGGAGCTGGCGGCGGGGACGGCCGTATTTCTCCTCCTGCCGGACAAGCTCCTCCGGCGGGTGTCCGCCCTGGTGCGCCAAGAGGAGCCAGAGGAGGAGAGCGTCCACGCCCGCAAATTTGCCGCCGACCGTCTGAAGCAGACCGCCGAGGCGTTCCGGGCGGTGTCCGGGGGGCTGCGCACGGCGTTCCAGGCCCCCGCCGCCCCCAACGACGGGGACGCGGCCCGCATCTTCGACCGGGCGGCGGACCGGGTGTGCGTCAAGTGCAAGCAGAAGGAGCGGTGCTGGCAGCGGGAGTATCAGGTCACCAAGACCGCCCTGGCCGACGCCCTCACCCCCATGCTGGACCGGGGCGCGGGGGCGCTGGAGGACTTCCCGCCCCACTTCTCCAGCCGGTGCATCCGATTTGAGACGTTTTTGGTGGCGGCCAATGGGGAGCTGTCCGCCCTGCTCCAGCGGCGGCGGTACGACAGCCGGGTGCGGGAGAGCCGGGCGGCGGTGTGCGCCCAGTACGGCCACATGGCCTCGGTGCTGGATCGGGCGGCGGTGGAGCTGGCCCAGGAGCCGGCGGTGGACGTGCGCCGCCAGCGGCTGGTGAAGCAGCGCCTGGCCGCTCTGGGGCTGGAGGGCAGGTGTACGGTGTACGCCGACCAGTACGGCCACCTGCAATTGGAGGTGGAAGGCGCCGGGGCGGAGCAGCTCAGCCGGGAGGGGGAGATCGGACGCTTATCCGCCATTCTGGGCTGCCCCCTGCGGGACGCGGACAGCTGCCGGGGACACGCCCACCTGACCCAAAAGGAACCCCTGATGGCCATTGCCGGGGTGGCGGGGGCAGACCGCCAGGGCCAGAGCGTCAGCGGCGACGCGGGGGTGTGGTTCAAGGACGACTCCGGAAAGCTGAACTTCCTGCTGTGCGATGGCATGGGCAGCGGCCCCGCCGCCCGGGAGGACAGCGAGACGGCCCTGCGCCTGATGGAGAAATTCCTCCGGGCGGGACTGGAGCCAGAGGAGGCGCTGACCACCGTGGGCGAGGCCCTGGCCCTCCGGGGCGAGGAGGAGGGGGGATTCACCACGGTGGATCTCCTCCAGATCGACCTGTTCAGCGGAACCAGCGCGGTGTACAAGCTGGGGGCGGCGCCCACCTATCTCCGCCGGGGCGGCAGTGTGGAGCGGCTTTGCGGCGAGTCCCTGCCAGCGGGCGTGACCGCGGGGGCAATGGCGGGGCCGGACACCTTTCCCCTGTCGCTGGACGCGGGGGACTGCGTCCTGCTGGTCAGCGACGGGGTGACCACCGGCAAGGACGACCGCTGGGTGCGCGGGCTGCTGGCCGACTTCGACGGGCTGTCCCCCCAGGCGCTGGCGGCCCAGGTGCTGCGGGAGAGCGGCGAGCGCTCGGGCAGCGGGGACGACCGCACGGTCATCGCCATCAAATTGGACGTGAGAACATGACAAAGCGGCCCGGAGGGAACACCCTCCGGGCCGTTTTCTATTCTGTGGGGATGATGCCCCGGTCGATTTTCAGCCGCAGCACCCGCAGCACGCTTTCGTCCAGCCGCTCCTGGGTGATGGTTCCCTCCTCCACCGCCTGGGTGAGGGCATTGACGGCTTCCTCCAGATTTTGGGGGCACAGCAGCAGATCCACCCCCGCCTGGATGGCCCTCACGGCGATGTCGCCGCTGCCGTAGTGGTCGGTCATGGCCTGCATTTTTAGGCTGTCGGTGATGACCACGCCGTCAAAGCCCAGCTCCTCCCGCAATAGCTCCGTGACGATTTTGTGGGAGAGCAGGGCGGGCTGTTCGTCCACGTCGGCGATGATGAGGTGGCCCATCATCACCGCGTCCGCCCCGGCGGCGATGCCCGCCCGGAAGGGGAGAAGCTCCGCCGAGCGTAGCTCGTCCAGGGTTTTATACACGTACACCGAGCCGTAGTGGCTGTCGGCGGAGGTGTCGCCGTGGCCGGGGAAGTGCTTGAGGGTGCAGGCCACGCCGCCCTCGTGGAAGCCGCCCACGGCGGAGGCCACCAGTCCGGCGGCCTGCTCAAAGTCGTCGCTGTAGGCCCGGTCGCCGATGACGGTGTTGCTGGGGTTGGACCACACGTCCGCCACCGGGGCCAGGTCCATGTTGAAGCCGCAGGACTTCAGATCGGAGGCGATGGTCTTGGCGTTTTCCGCCGCCTTGTCCGGGCCCTGGTCCTTGAAGCCCAGCATGGGGCCGATATAGGTGGTGCCGATGGTGTGCATCAGGCGGTTGACCCGCCCGCCTTCCTCGTCACAGGTGAGGATGAGGGGGATCTTGGCGTAGGACTGGACGTTGGACAGCATGGTGCGGGTCTGATCCATGCTGACCAGGTTACTGGCGTCGTACAGCAGTCCCGCCACGGGATAGCGCTCCAGAGCCTGTTGGGTGGCCTCTCCCGCCGCCGTCACCTTGGACACGCCCGTGAGGTCGGAGGGCTGGACGATGAACAGCTGGCACACCTTTTCATGGAGGGTCATCTCCGCCAGCAGCTCTTCTGCCGGATCGGGGGTGGGCTCTGGGGT
>CAMWRX010000087.1 GCA_947176765.1 uncultured bacterium | reverse complement strand
GCCGAAAATACTTGGCTGGCGACGGCCTGGGAAGATAGGTAGTGCCGACACAAAAAGCGGACAGTCGAAAGACTGTCCGCTTTTTTTGCGTAAAAAAGGACGAGGATCATAGGGTGAAATCCTCGTCCTTCAGGTGAGCAAACGAAGCCGCCAAGGGCTTGGGCGGCGTGCGCTTCAGAGGATCATAGCGGAACCGGCGGCAGGAGCCGGCGCAGGCTACGATCCCTTTTTTGACGCACATCATCTGGCCCTCGTCCAGCGGCGTAGCCCGCTGGCAGTAGGCACAGCGGGGCTCAATATGTTTATCAAACAGCATGGCGGCTCCTCCCTGGAGATGGTAAATTATTATGACGCAAATTTAGGTTTCTCTATTATACACGATATTTCGCGGGATTTCCACACTTATTTCGCCAGAGTGAGCGACACAGCGCTGCCAAAATCAGCCAGCCCGCTAGCGCTGCCAGAGAGGACGCGGCCAGCGCCGTGGAAAAGTCCAGCGCCGCGATAGATTCTGCCTGCTCCGCCAGGTAGTCCGCCACCGGGGCAGACAGGGGGAACAGCCGGGCGAGGCACCAAGTCAGCCCGGCGGCAACCAGCCCATGGCATAGCTTACCAGCCAGATAGGTTTTGGCCGACAGGCCGCTGTCCACCAGGAAGGACAATACCTGGCAGTGTACGGACAGTCCTGCCCAACCCAGCATGAACGCCGCCATGGACACCCGCCCCGCCAGTTGGGCGGTCCCCCGCAGGGAAGATACGCCGGAGGACAGTTCCAACAGGCCCGCAACCAACCGCTTGGCCCACTCCGGCTGAAAACCGGCCAAGGACAGCAGCCGCGCCAATGCCGCGAACACCCCGTAGGCTGATAGGAGCTGGAGCACCACGGCAAAGAATACCACAAAGGCGCAGATGTTCAGCGTGCTTTGGAGGGAGCGGGATACAGCGCCTGTAAACGCGGCGGGGATGGTGACTGTCTGGATGGGCTTGGGATGGGACTTGGGCGCGCGCTTTTGCTCCGATCCGCCATAAAAACGGAACAGCAGTCCCACGATCAGGGACGCCAGGGCATGGGTGAGGTAGAGCAAAAGGCCCACCCGGCTGTCTCCAAAAATGCCCGCGCCAACCACCCCTAAGATGAAAGCAGGGCCGGAGTTGTTGCAAAAGGCCAGCAGCCGCTCCGCCTCCGTTTTGGAGCACAGCCCTTGCTGGTAGAGCTGGAGGGCGGTGCGGGCTCCCACGGGGTAGCCGCCGATGAAGCCCAGTGCCACCGCCGCCGCGCAGCTTCCGCTGACCCGGAAGAGAGGGCGCATCAGCCCCTCCAGCGCCCGACCCAGATAGGCGGCCAAGCCCAAATCCACCACCAGGGAGGACAGCACAAAGAAGGGGAACAGGGAGGGCACGATGACGTTGAAGCATAGCGTCAGGCCGTCTTTGGCGCCGGCGATCGCCTGATCCGGCGAGGCCACCAGCCCCGCCGTGGCGATCAGCAGAGCCAGTCCCACCAGCGCGTCCCGTACCCTTTTTTCCTTGAGCAGCCGAAGCAATGCCATCACCCCCGTGGGGAGAGATTATGCGGGGCGATGGGTGAGCTTGCCTGTCCCTCAAAAATTTCCGGCCGGCGGATCCCCCGGAAACGGTACAAGATACCGGACGATTGGCCTTGGATATCGGATGGAACTGTGATACAATATTTTTACAAAAATAGTGAAATAGAGCGTCAAAAATTGTGGAGGTATCTGTATGCAGTACGAGATTACGGAACAGATCCCCCTGCTGGACGAGCAGGGAAACCTCACCCGGGCGGGGTTTGCCAAGCGGCTGCTCCCCGTGTACGACCGGAAAAAGGTGAAGGGCGGCACCACCCGGCTGAAGGAATGGGACTATTATTACGTGGGGAACGACCGCTTCGGCGTGGCGCTGACCATTGCCGACAACAGCTATATGGGGCTGGATTCCATCTCCTTCCTGTCCTTTGAGGGGGAGCCCTGGGAGATCACCAAAAGCCCCATGTCCGTTTTCCCCATGGGCCGCACCGCTCTGCCATCCACCTCGGCGGCGGGAATTACCGCCAGTTCCGGGAAGCGCCACGCCATCCTGTTCCAGGTGGCGGAGGGGAAGCGCCAGCTCACCGCCCACATGGACAGTTTTAGGGATGGTCAGCCCATCGACATCCAGCTCACCCTGACAGACGAGCCGGAGGAATCCATGGTTATCTGCACCCCCTTCGAGAAAAAGGCACATTTCTACTACAACCAGAAGATCAACTGTATGCGGGCGGCCGGCGCGGTGCGCATCGGCGAGGAGGAGTACCGCTTCAAGCCGGACAGCTCCTTCGCCGTGCTGGACTGGGGCCGGGGCGTGTGGACGTACCGCAACACCTGGTACTGGGGCTCCGCCTCCGGGCTGGTGGACGGGGCGGACTTCGGCTTCAACATCGGATACGGCTTTGGCGACACCTCCGCCGCCACGGAGAATATGTTGTTCTACCAGGGAAAGGCCCATAAACTGTCCCAGGTGGACTTTGGCATCCCCATGCGGGAGGGCAAAGAGGACTACATGAGCCCGTGGCGGTTCACCAGCGACGATGGGCGGTTTGAGATGGACTTCGTCCCCGTCCTCGACAGGGCGTCCTGCACGGATGTGAAGCTCATCAAGAGCGACCAGCACCAGGTATTCGGCCGGTTCAGCGGCACGGCAGTACTGGACGACGGGACAAGGCTTGAAGTCAGGGATCTGATGGGGTTTGCGGAAAAAGTGGAGAATAAGTGGTAAAAGAGCGGCGCTTGGGCATAGACCTATTGCAAAGAAGTGGAAAAAGGCCCGATCGCCAACGTGACAGCAGAGGGGAAAGACAGAGCAACTACCATGTGCTATGTAAAAAAATAAGGAGGCGGGAAATATGCTGTGGTCTTTTGATCGCGACGCGTTAGTGGAGGACTTGCCCCATGAGAAAGAATTTAATTTTTGGCGCAGTAAGCTGTCGGACGCCGACTATGAGCGGGTAGTGGAGGCTATCAACGAGGCCATCGGCGACGATGAGGTGAGTACCGCCGGATGGATCCCCGGCCATGACTGGACAGGCACGCCTTATGAGCCCCTCTATTATGCCTGCGGCAAGGACACGGAGCAGGCGGGGCGATTTTTTGGTCTTATCGTTTTCAAGCTTCTGATGGATCGGCAAGATCGTGCGTGGGGCTTTGGCCGCTATGAGAAGGGCGGCGTGCCCATCACCAGCATGACCTATTTTGTGGTGAACAAGGACAAGCTCCCGCTGCGTTGAGCGGAGCGCGGAAAGCCCCGGGCGAGCCCCGGGGCTTTCTTGCTTTAATGTGGTAAAAATTTTTTGAAAAAGGGGGTTGACAAACGGCCCATCCCCGCATATAATAGCGACAACAACCAAACAGCACAAACCAGTGACGGAGAGAAGTAACCGGCATGGCAGACCTTCAGAGAGCCCCCGATGGTGGGAACGGGGCGGCGAGCGGCTGGCGAATGGACTTCGGAGGGCGGATCGAACGGCTTCGGCTAAGTAGAGACCGACGGGTTTCCCACCCGTTATCCATCGGGGCGCGTATGATGGTACGCGTAAGCGAGTGGACGTTTTTAACGTCAATTTGGGTGGTATCGCAGAAGCAGCAGCTTTTGTCCCATGTGGGGCAAAGGCTTTTTTGTTTGCCTTTCCTCCCCGAATCCCGGCAAAATTCGGGTCATCTGCCATCCAAAATCATATAATATGGAGGAAAATACCATGAAAACCCGCAACATCGTCAAGAAGTTCTTTGCCCTTGCCGCCGCCGCGGCCATGACCCTTTCGCTGTGCGCCTGCTCCAGCGGCAAGACGCAGGACAGCCAGCCGCCCCAGGGGGAGCAGACCCAGAACGTGACCGACGCCCAGCAGCCCTCCGGCGACACCACCTACAAGGTAGCCATCATCAAGCAGTTCGACCACCCCTCCCTGGACGAGATCGCCAAGGCCGTGGCCGCCGAATTGGACAAGATCGCCGCAGACAACGGCGTGAAGATCGAGTACAACATCACCTGCGGCCAGCAGAACGACCAGACCGTGCTGAAGCAGTTGGCTGACCAGGCCATCGCGGACAAGGTGGATGCCATCATCCCCATTGCCACCACCGCGGCCCAGATCGCCGCCTCCAGCGCCGAGGAGAGCAAGACCCCGGTGGTGTACGCCGCCATTTCCGATCCCGACGCGGCTGAGCTCACCGGCATCGACTACGTGACCGGCACCAGCGACGCGCTGAACACCGCCTTCATTTTTGACATGATGCTGGCCCAGAACCCGGACGTGTCCAAGGTGGGCCTGCTGTACTCCCTGTCCGAGCCCAACTCCATCAAGCCCATCGCCGACGCCAAGGCATATCTGGACAGCAAGGGCATCGCGTACGTGGAGCAGACCGCCAACACCAATGACGAGGTGGTGGCCGCCGCCTCCGCCCTCATCGCCGCCGGCGTGGACGCCGTGTTCACCCCCACCGACAACGTCATTGCCGTGGCCGAGCTGGCCATCTACGAGGATCTGGCCAAGGCGGGCATCCCCCACTACACCGGGGCGGATTCCTTCGTGCGCAACGGCGCGTTTGCCACCTGCGGCGTGAACTACACGGACCTTGGCGCCCGCACCGCCGACCTGGCCTATGAGGCTGTCACCCGCGGCATGGGCGGCATGGAAGACTACTACCTGATGGACGGCGGCATCATCACCGTCAACACCGAGACCGCCGCCGAGCTGAAGGCCGATTATTCCGTGTTCAGCAACATGGGGCAGGTGGTGGAGGTTCAGACCACCGAGGATTAAGCAGCTTTTTCCTGAAAGAAAAAGGGCTTTAAACCCGCCGCCCAATAAGTCATTCATCAAAGCAGTATGCCCGGCGGCGAGAATTCGGGTATACTGGGATTATAGGATTTAAGAATTGAAATTGCTGCCCGCCCCGGTGAAAGCCGGGGGTACGGGCATGAAGGGAGCAAAAACCCATGGGAGCCATACTTCTGATTTCGCAAACCGCCCTGGATCTGGGCTTCCAGTACGCCCTGGTGGCCATGGCCCTGTTTTTAAGTTACCGCATCCTGGATGTGGCCGACCTGACCACCGACGGCTGCTTCGTGCTGGGGGCGGCGGTGTCGGTGACCATGGCGGCGGCGGGGCACCCCATTCTGGCCATCCCGGCGGCTATGCTGGCCGGGGCTTGCGCCGGCTTCGTCACCGCCTTCTTGCAGACCCGCATGGGGGTGCCCTCCATCCTGGCGGGCATCATCACCAACACGGGGCTGTACACCGTGAACTTCCTGGCCATGGGCCGCAGCTCCAGCGCCAGCCTGCTCCGGGTGGACACCGTGTTCACCATGCTGCGGGATGTGGTAGATACCGACATCATCGGGGACTGGTACAAGCTGATCCTGTCCGGCGGCATCACCATCCTGGCGGGGGTGCTGCTGTACCTGTTCCTGGGCACCCGGCTGGGCCTGTCCATCCGGGCCACCGGCGACAACCGGGACATGGTGCGGGCATCCTCCGTCAACCCGGCCTACACCGTCACGGTGGGGCTGTGTGTCTCCAACGCCCTCACCGCCCTGTCCGGCGCCGTGGTGGGCCAGTATCAGAAAACCGTGGACATCAATTCGGGCACCGGCATCGTGGTCATCGGCCTTGCCTGCCTCATCATCGGCGAGACGGTGCTGGGCCGCCGCTCCATCGGCCGCGGCATCCTGGCCGTCATGGCGGGCTCCATCATTTACCGCTTCATTTACGCCTGGGTGTTTTATACCAAGATCGTACCCATCGAATGCCTGAGGCTGTTCATCGCCATCGTGGTGGCGCTGGCTATTGCGGCCCCAACCATCAAGGAGGGCGTGGGCCTCGAGAAGCGCAGGCTTACCGCGCTCCGGAAGGGGGGACGCTGATATGCTGAACATTGTGGACATCTCCAAGACCTTCAATCCCGGAACCATCAACGAAAAGACAGCGCTGTCCCATGTGTCCCTGCATCTCCGGCCCGGGGATTTTGCCTCCATCATCGGCTCCAACGGGGCGGGCAAGTCCACCCTATTGAACGCCATTGCGGGCAGCTTTTACGTGGATAACGGCTCCATCGCGTTGGATGGGAAAGACATCACCTTTACCCCCGACCACAGGCGCAGCCGCGTCATCGGGCGGCTGTTCCAGGACCCTCTGCGGGGCACCGCGCCGTCCATGACCATCGAGGAAAATCTTGCCCTTGCCTATCTGCGCTCGGCGGAGGGCAAGGCCCCGTTCAGCCGGATCACAAAAAAGGATAAGGAATTCTTTGCCGAGAAGCTGAAGCTGCTGGGCATGGGTCTGGAGGATCGGATGCGCCAGCCGGTGGGTCTGCTGTCCGGCGGCCAGCGCCAAGCGCTGACCCTGCTCATGGCCACCCTGGTCACCCCCAAGCTGCTGCTGCTGGACGAACACACCGCAGCCCTGGATCCGGGCACGGCGGAAAAGGTGCTGGAACTCACCCGCGCCATTGTCGCGGAAAACCAGATCACCTGCCTGATGGTCACCCACAACATGAGGCAGGCGCTGGAGCTGGGAAACCGCACCCTGATGATGGCGGACGGGAACATCGTGCTGGACGTCTCCGGCCAGGAGCGTGCGGGCATGACGGTGGACGATCTGCTCCGCCGCTTCAAGGCGGGGACAGGAAAGGATCTGGACAATGACCGGATTCTGCTGTCCGATTGAAAAACGCACAGCAGCGGCCCTCACGGTAGGTGAGGGCCGCTTTTTGATCCCGGACTTCTTTTGCCGGCAAAAGAAATCGCCCACGCCTTGCGGCGCGGGCGGTCTCTCGGTTCGAAACATTGGAGGAAAAGTTTTGCAGTTTGCGGTAGCTAACTGATGAGATAAGGATAGCATATGCTAACTGATTTGTCAAGAGCGCCGGTAAAAATTTTACCTGGATTTTTTCACCAGGCCGCGGCTTCTTCCCAAGGGGGGAAAAATGTGGTATAATACCTGAAAAGAGCGCAAAGAAGGTGATGGGATGGAGCGGAATAAAAAGCGGGTGCTGGTGGCCATGAGCGGCGGGGTGGACTCCAGCGTGGCGGCGTACCTCCTTCAAGAGCAGGGATATGAGTGTATTGGGGTCACCATGAAGCTGTTCGGCAATGAGGCGGTGGGGCTGGACAAGGGCCACCCCTGCTGCACGCTGGACGACGTGGAGGACGCCCGGGAGGTGGCCCGGCGCATGGGCATCCCCCACTACGTATTCAACTTTTCCGATGAGTTTGAGGAGAAGGTGATCCGCCGTTTTATAGACGCCTACGAGCGGGGGGAGACTCCCAACCCCTGCATCGACTGCAACCGGTTTTTAAAGTTTGACAAGCTGCACCGCCGAGCCCAGGAGCTGGGGTGCGAGTATATCGCCACCGGCCACTACGCCCAAATCGTGGAGGATGGGAAGGGCGGCTTTTGCATGACAAAGGCCGCCGACCTGAGCCGGGATCAGAGTTATGTGCTCTATCCCATTCCACGGGAGCAGTTGAGCCATACCTTGTTCCCGCTGGGCGGGCTGACCAAAGGGGAGGTGCGGCGGATCGCGGAGCGGGAGGATTTTGTCAACGCCCGCAAGCACGACAGCCAGGACATCTGCTTTGTCCCAGACGGGGACTATCTGGCCTTTATGGAGCGCTACACCGGGAAAACCTATCCCGCCGGGGACATCATCGACCAGGCTGGTAAGGTGGTGGGCCGCCACCGGGGCGCGGCGGGGCTCACCATCGGCCAGCGCCGGGGGGTGGGAGTGTCGTCGTCGGGGCGCATCTATGTGTGCGGTAAGTGCATGGCGGACAACACCGTCACCGTGGGTCCCGAGGAGGCGCTGTACTCCGCTGGCTGCGTCGCGGCGGACTGGAACTGGCTTATCGACTCGCCGCCGGGGCCGTTCCGGGCGCTTGCCAAGACCCGCTACCGCCAGAAGGAGCAGCCGGTGACCGTGATCCGGGAAGGGGAGCGGGTGCGGCTCAGCTTTGCCCAGCCCCAGCGGGCGGTGACGCCCGGGCAGGCGGCGGTGGTATACGACGAAAACGGCGCTGTGCTGGGCGGCGGCACCATTGCGGAAGTCATCAAATAGAAAACCGGGTGCGTGTGGAACGCACCCGGTTTTTTGCCATTTGCAGTGGCTTATGCCAGCTTTGCCTCCAAGTGGGCCTCTTTCAGGGCTTTACGAATTGCCGCGCCTAGGACGGGAGCACAAATCACAGCCAGGCCCCCGTTGACCAGGGTAGCAGGCAGCTTTCCTACGATCAGCGCCCAACACTGGGCCGGGACGGTAAAGCCTTGGACAATCATCCCGTTGTAGAAGTAGACCTTCGCGGAATAGACCACCAGGAAAGCCAGCGCCGCGCAGACAGAAGACACCAGCATGGCCAGGTAGTTGTCCTTCTCTTTTTTCAGCAGCTTGACGAAAACATAGTACAGTACCAGCCCCGACACAAGGCCGTAAACGCCTTTGATAAAGAAGGTGATGAAGGCTTCGTGGGCATAGTACCCTTGCGTCAGGTCATACAGGAACGAACCCAGTCCGGCGGCGGCAAAGCCCCACCAGGGGCCCAGCAGCAGTCCAGACAGCGTACACATGATATTGCCAAGGGTGAATGCGGTGACGCCGCCCACGGAGAGGGGCAGGATGATGCGTGCGAAATTGCCCGCGCAGACCAGCGCGGTCATCATGGCCGCCACACAAAGCTTCAGGATTCTTTCCCTGTTTTTGGATTGATTCATGTTTGACAACTCCTTCCGGGGTCACGTTTGACAACCCCTCGTTCTGGTGCTATTATAATGAAAACTGACATGGTTTCCAGTTCCAGTTTTCGACTTTTTTATGGGGTCAGATAGGAGGCAATCACCCATGCCCGATTCCTTCCCCCTCCCCGTATTCACCGGGGACGCTCCCTTGTACGACCAGCTTTACCGCCACATCGCCGCCGCCATCCAGTCCGGGGCGCTTGCCCCGGGTGCCAAGCTGCCCTCCAAGCGGCGGCTGTGCGCCCTGGCGGGGGTGAGCATGAGCACCGTGGAGACCGCTTACTCCCTGCTGGCGGCGGAGGGCTATGTGCTGGCCCGTCCCCGCAGCGGCTACGTGTGCGCCGACCTGCTGCACGCCTGTATCTTATACCAATCAACGATACCACGACGCGA
>CAMWRX010000086.1 GCA_947176765.1 uncultured bacterium | reverse complement strand
GTTAGATAATTGCAGATTATCCTCTACAGTAAGCAAGCAGGCCACCGGATCCCCGATGGCCTGCTTATTCAATAAAGCGAAAATGTCATTTTCCCTCTTGGATGCTTTTCCGCTAAAAGCGCGGTTTGTTGATAGGCGGTGACATGGGTATAGATTTGGGTCGTAGAAATAGAACTATGCCCCAGTAAAGATTGGATGTACCGAATATCCATACCAGCTTCCAGCAGCGATGTCGCAAAGGTATGGCGGAACATATGCGGCGTCACATGGTAGGTAGATCCTACCCTTTTTAAATATTTCTGCACGATTCTGCGAATTGATTGGGTGGAGATTTCACGTCCCAGCCGATTTACCAGAATTGCGCCACAATCCCGAATCTCCTCTGCAAATTCGTCGCAGTAAGCCTGCGCAACCTGAACCAGCTCCGGCGTAGTGATTTGGATCATCCGTTCCTTCCGGCCCTTTCCATTGACCAACAGCCGGAGTTCTGATTCCCCAAGCAGAAACGTTTCGGTAGAGAGTCTACAAAGCTCTGAAACACGAAGGCCAGTGCTGAACAGCAGTTCCAGCACTAAAATATCCCGCAAAACCTCCCGCTTCCCCGGAGAGTAAGCATCATACGCGCTTTGTAGGAGACTGCGGACAAGATGTCCTGGGATCGTTCGCGGAAGCTGCTTGGGCGACTGTATGCGGATGTGAAGTTTATGGAATGGGTTTTCCTCCAATATTTCGCTGTACTCCAGCTCATGGTAAAAGGCGCGGATACTGGCCAGTTTTCGTTTGACAGAACGCGGCGCAAAGCACACGTTGAGATGCTTGATATACCCGTTCAGCAGATCCCGATCCGCCCATTCCCCTTTCGTGAACTCCAAAAACTGCCGTAAATCGATCCGATAGGCTTTGAGCGTGTCTGCCGACAAATTCCTCTCATATTCGCACATCTCAAGGTACTGCTTGATTGATTGTGATAGCGTCTGCATAGCATGACCTCCATAAAGTAGAATTGACCAACTCATTATGGAGAGATTGTAGCTGTTTGTCCATTGCTGGAATTGAATGTTCCTCCAAGCTGCGGCAGATAAAGAATTTTTCGCGCAATGTATGAGAGCATACAACTTTCACCCCACTTCTGGGCCTGTGGTGGAAGGCATACGTTCCTTCAATTTAAAATAGAAAGGATGACACACTATGGAGCAATGGCAGGATCACTTCGGCGGCAAATGTTTTATCACCGACCTGGGAAGCAGCCAGACCGTGGAGCTTGACGGCAGGACTACCGAGCTGGATCGGTATGCCGTCTGGGCTCCCGCAGGAGAAGGGCATCAGATCGTGGAAGTGGGAGCCCAATTGGACGTTCTGCAGAAGAAATACGGGGTCCCCATAGAGCGGGTCTGCGCTCTGACCCAAAGCTAAGGAGGGCGGAGGCATGGAATTGAGGGAACTGATTGCCGGGGTGGGCCTGTCCGTCCAGCAGGCCCAGGCCGCCCTTGAGGACGCCGCCCTCCGGCAGTATCTCGACTATTTCCTCCCTTCGGAAGAGAAAGGCGCCGCCGTTGTTCCACGGGTTCCCCGGACCGTATTGCTGAGCCACCCCGGCGGGCAGGGAGAAGGCCCTCTCGAGGTGCCTCTGGTGGCCCTGTGTAACCACAACGCCATGCGGTTGGAACAAGTCCGGGTGCGGCTGAACGTGACGCCTTCCGCGGAGGACGGCCAAGCCCTGAAGGTGTCCCCTGCCCCGGCGGAGGAAAACGGAAACACCATCGAGCTGCTTTTCCAGTGCGGCTCCCCCAGCGAGGGGATCGCCCGCATCAACGACAGAGCGGCTCAAAGCATCTAAAATTTTAAGGAGGATTTTTTATGGCGGAAAACGTAACAAAAGATATGCAGGGACTGCCTCTGGGCCTGCTCATCGCACAGCCCATCCTTGAAGTGGCCAAGGGCCAGGCCGAGCTGTGCAAGGTCTACCTGGACTCCCTGTTCAAGCTGGCCTTTGTCAACGGCAAGGACGGGGACGCCAAGGTCATCACCTTCAACCTCAACCGGCCTGTGGTGGATGAAAACGGCGAGACCCACATGGTGGCCTGCCAGGTTCAGGCGCCCCTGCTGGCCCTGGTACCCCTGCCCTCCTTCACCATGGACGAGGCTACCGTCCGCTTCTCCATGGAGGTCAAGACGCAGGATGTGCGCAAGGCCGGCACCGACGCGGAGAGCACCGCCACCGGCGGTTACTCCGGATGGGGGTTCCATGCCGACATCAGCGGAAAGGTGGCCAGCCACACGGAGAACACCCGAAGCACCGACAAATCGGCCAAGTATGACATCTATGCCCGGGCGGTGCAGCAGCAGCCGGTGGAGGGTATGGCCAAGCTCAGCTCCATTTTCGCTTCGGTCATCGAGCCCATCACCACCAGCGGGGGCGGTAAGTAATGTGCTGGTGGTGCGGAGATCCTACCTGTATAGACGGCAAAAAATGCCGCAACGCCCGGGCCAGGAACGACCTGCTCAACAGTAATACCTTTCGGGGTGCGGTGCGGCGCGTTGAGCGCGCCACCGACCAGAAGGTCACCTATGCCCCCGGCATGCCCTGGGATGGACGGCGGCCCTCCTTTCTCCCGGGCGTTCGGGACGCGGTAATGAGGGGACCCAACGGCGCAGGAGGAGGGATCTGCCCCATATGCGGAAAGGCCATAAATGGCACCCATGGCCACGCTGACCACAAAACCCCCTGGAAGGACTATACGATGGAGTCCGCCCGGGACGCCATGCGGGAGCATGGTAAGAGATGGACAGGTGGCGCGATCCCGGATGATTTTGCACGTATCATGAGCAGCGACCCGAAGAATCTCCAGGCTACCCACGCCAGCTGCAACGAGAGTAAAAGCAACTCTATGCCCGGCAGGTCGATAGGCGATGCCCGCAAGGAGCGCCAGGAAGCACAGGCCAAGGAGGCCGCACTTCTGAGAGAGGAACAACGGAAACGCACGCTGCAGCAGCAGCGGGAACGAGACGAGCGGTCCGCACGGCGGGACAGCGACCGGGACAGCCTCTGGAGCTGGAGACGTGGCCCTGGTCCTGACCGAGATCCCGGCGGGGCGGGTATCCTGGCATAGAAAATAATATATGCTTTGATAAAAAAGGCTTTGCTCCATGCCCTTTAACTGCGTCTCGTAATCAAGTACGATGACAAGGCGAAAATCTGTTGTGCCGCAAGACTTTTCGAAAAAGCATTTTTCCACATTGAGCCAAGTTGAAAGCTACATTTTAGCCTTGTTTCTGGGCTAAAGTGTAGCTTTTCTACTATAAACCCTCCATGATATACTGAGGTTCAGTATTATCATGGAGGGTTTGCTATGCCCCGAAAAGTAATTAAAATCCCACAAGCGAAGCAGAACGCCCCAATTGAAACCCAGCAACTCCGGGTCGCGGCCTACTGCCGGGTCAGCGCCCGTCATGAGGAGCAGTATCACAGCTTGGAAGCACAGATCACCTACTATACAAATTATATCAAACGCAATCCAAACTGGGAATTTGTTGCGGTGTATTCGGATGTTGCATCTGGTGTTCGTGCCACCAACCGCCCTGGCTACCAGCAGCTCATGAGAGACTGCGCCAACAGAAAAGTCGATTTAATCCTGGTGAAGTCCCTCAGCCGCTTTGGCCGGGATGCGTTGGAAACTATTCGTCAGGTCAGAAAACTCAAAAGAATGAAAATTGGTATCTATATTGAAATTGGAGGACTGAACACAATGACCATCAGCAATAGTATGATCGACCAGCTTGCGGCCCTTGACCAGGCTGAAAGCCATTTCCGCAGCGAGAATATCAAATTCGGCATCCGTCACCGCATGAGGAGTGGAAAGGCCGTGCTGAACCACACGCAGTTCCTCGGCTACACCAAAGGGCCGGACGGCATCCTGCAAATCGTGCCGGAGGAAGCTGAGGTTGTGCGCAAAATCTTCGACCTCTACATCCAGGGCAACGGGGTGCGCAAAATCAAACGGTATCTGGAGGAGCATGGGATTAGAACGGTGACAGGCAAAACGGAGTGGAGTACCTCTACCATTGACCGGATGCTGAGCAATGAAAAATATGTTGGGGAGGTACGGATGCAGAAAACGTTCACGGCCGATTTTTTGACCGGCAAGCGGGAAAAGAACATGGGGCAGCTTGACGCATACTTAGTGGAAAATGCGCATGAGCCAATCATCGACAGGGAGACATTTGGACTGGTGCAACGGATGAAGTCAAAATTCATTTAATTCCACAACCCTTTGAAATGCTTCCGCCACCAATGGCGCCATTACCTGTTCCCGGGAATCCATCCCTGTTAACTCCGTCAATTTATCTGCAACGTTGGTAATCCGATTGCTCAACAGCTTAAGTGTAGCTGAGTCCCCGCCTTCTGCTACACAAGTGCGAAACGCAATCTGAAACATCTCAAATGCTTCCACATAGTACCCAAATGCACACTTTGTGTCGGATGCTCTATAGAAATCTCCCAGATTGATATACCTATCTCCGATGATTTTCTCATTGTCGGACACCTGGTATAGCCCATCTGCATTCTTTCTTGCCTCTATCTCATCTGCCAAAAGTCTTTCCTGATAATCTGGCAACAGATTTTTCTCCAAAAAATCCGTATAGCCTTCATAAAGCTCATTTGCCCTTCTGGTCCATCTCGCATATTCTGAATCCGCACCATTCAGAGCATCCGTGGAATAGCGCCCTCTCATATCAATGGCCGGTAAACTGTTTTGAATGATCTCGTACATAGTATCCACCATGATCGGTTCTTCTACATGGTACCCATAATATTGGTCAATGTCTTTGAAAAACGGATCCTTCTCCCACGCATTCAGCGACAAGTGTGGATCCTTCGACACTACGACAACCGCATCACTCGCCTCCACCGGCGGTTCCTGCACCGTAGGATCTTCTGGAACGACCGATGGAACGGGATCCGGGGTCTTACTTGAATCAGATCCAACAAAAACATTTGCGACACCGCAGTATACAACCATAATTAAAGAACCGAGCATGAGTGCAAGCACGATCACACAGCCGGGTTGTATCAAAAACCTTTTGATACTTTCCTCAAAAGCGGCACTTTTCTTCAAAGTTGCTGCAAAAATCGCCCCAAAAACTGCGAGTATCCCCACACCAATTGTGATAAGGTATATATATAAATTAATGTCAGCCGGCTGTAAAATATTTTGGTACAGTATGCAAGCGATCAAAAAAACACTAAACACACTTCCCCCAAGTATTACCCACCGCGGAACCATTCTCTTCTTGGCTCTCTTCTTGGCTCTCATTTTTCCACTCCAAATGTATCCTTCTTCAAAAAACAATATCAACTGCACTGTGTTTGCTCCATCAGAACTGTCGCGAGTCCGTAATGCTCAAAACTGTTCCTCCAAAAAACGTTTGACAAACTGGTCTTTTCTGCTCAGCATCCAAGAGGAATACAACTCACTGTCAACACACGCCAGAATGGGACCCAATGCTTCGCTGTCATCAGATTCCAGGATAGGCGCAGAATTTCCGTCCGGGGCAATATATAACCGAGGTGCAAAGGGCAGCAAATCACTTTCAGCCATGATCAGCAAAAAATATCCGCCTTGAAATCCAAAATAATAAGCTATATCAATTAGACAATCTCTGTCAGCCAGCGGAGCCAGCCGCTTTCGCATCGCCTCATTTTCCCTGCAAGGACGCCAGACAATCTTTTCATTTATTGTCAGTTCTGTCAGCTTCTCCACCAGCAACTCCTCTGACATCTGCTCCCGCGGGGCGGAATCCTTTTCCAAAAGGCTCTCAAACGTTATATCCAGGTACGCCACAATGGCGGCCACCTTTTCAAACGAAGGACAAGCTTTGCTCCACCTGCTGATCAAACCAGGCGACCATCCCAAGTCGTTTTCAACTTGAGAGATCGATATTCCCTTCTCTTTACAGATATTTCGAATATTGCGTACAAACCGCTGGTTATCCATCTGGCCCTCCTGTTTTGAAGCAAACTTCAAATCTTGTGTCCAAATTATAACCCATTACTTCATGTCTGTCAAGCGTATTGCCAGTTACACTGCCTGCCTCCATTTAGAGATTTGAATTTCTCTTCATTTGGCTACTTTATGTAAATCTCAACTCAACCAACTATAAGGTATACTGTCTCAAGCACAGGCCGCATATAGCCTATAGGATCGGGCGGCTTGTTCATTCGGTATTTTTGCTTTCTCCCATACATATTTTAAAATTGAGGTGATACAACATGGAAAGCGCACAGCAAGAGCTGATGAGCATCCTTCTGGACACAGTTCACAGCCGCGGTCTTTTGTCAAAAACCACCTATTTGAACGCGGTGGATTTGGTACATTCTGTGATGGATATTCCCCCACTTTTCAGGTATTCTGTGTGCTTGACAAAGGAGGCGGGGTAGCGTGAATATACTTAAAATCCGCAATGAAATGTGCAACGGAAAGACCATTTTCGACCTCCCCCTGCGAGTGACCTTCTACGCGCGAGTGTCTACCGACAAGGACGAGCAACTCAACAGCCTGGAAAATCAGGTGCAGTACTACACTCAGTTCATCCAGGAAAAACGAAACTGGGTCTACATATCTGGGTATGTGGACGAGGGCATCAGCGGAACCAGCACAAAAAAGCGGGATAGCTTCAATCGGATGATAGCAGACGCCAAAGCAGGGCGCTTTGACTTCATCATTACGAAGGAGATATCCCGCTTTTCCCGTTCCACTTTGGACAGTATCAAATACACCCAGGAGCTTCTGGAACACGATGTGGGGGTGCTGTTTCAGAACGACAATATCAACACATTGGACAGCGACAGCGAGTTCCGTCTGGTAGTCATGGCAGGCGTAGCCCAAGACGAGGTGCGCAAACTGTCGGAACGGCTAAAATTTGGCTTTCGGCAGGCCATCAAAAATGGCCACGTATTGGGGAACGACAAACTGTGGGGCTATGACAAAAAGGACTGCGTGTTGACGATCAACGAAACAGAGGCTCAAGTGGTACAGCGAATCTTCGAGCTCTACGCCAATCAACAGATGGGCATCCGGCGCATCTCTCAGACCCTGTATGACGAGGGTTTCACCAGCCGCCAGGGCAATGCTTTCAATGTGCTCACTATCCGTCATATCCTCTGCAACCCCAAATACAAAGGCTGGTACTGCGCAAATAAAAGCCAAACTGTGGACTACCGCAGCAAGCGAAAGATTTTCCTGGACGAGAGTGAATGGATCACCTATCCGGATTCGTCTATCCCAGCTATTGTCTCCGAGGAACTGTGGGATCGAGCCAATGCGCTTTACAAACGCCGCAGCCAACAGATGATGTCCCACCAGAGTGCTGCGGAGTTTCATAACCGCTACCCATACAGCGGCAAAATCATCTGCGAAGAACACAGTACCAGTTTCCACCACCAAGTGATCAAAAGCTCCAAGGGTCAGACAGAAACTTGGCAATGCCGAGAGTACCGCAATCGTGGACGGGCCGGATGCTCCGCCCCCCAACTGCGGACGACTGAGTTAAATCAAATCATGGCCCACATATTCACCCAGTTGATCCAAGATAAGCGAGCCATTATCGATGCGTTGATCAAAGTAATCCAGTCTGTCCCGGACGAGCACGACTACGCTCAGGACGCCCAACGTGTCCAGGAAGATATATCTGCCATCCAGACAAAAAAAGACCGCCTGTTGGAGATGAGCATTGAGGGCATCATCTCCATGGCAGAATTCAAGCAGCGCAACGACGGTTTCAATGAGCAGGTCGAAGCGTTGGAAGGCCGCTTGGCTGCACTCCAGGCAGAGGCAGAAAAGGGACAGAAAACCACTGAGCAGCTTGGTGAAATCAGAGCCGCTTTGGAGCAGGAACTTTCCTTCCAAAACGGCATCAATTCAGCCCTTGTTACCACAATTTTAGACCATATCGTAGTCAAAAAAGGCAGCACAAAAGAGGAAATACACCTGGATATCTACCTGAAATTCGGCGACCCTACCGGGGTCGTTTTCCATCGGCCAAGTTCTTCCTTCCGCTTCAACCGTCTAAAAAGTACTACACCCCCAACGGCGACCAGGACGACCTGATCTCCATTGGAACCATCGGGTTGATCAAAGGGGTGTCCACATTTAAGCCGGACAAAAATGTGCGGCTTGCTACCTATGCCAGCCGGTGCATCGAAAATGAGATCCTGATGTATTTCAGAGCCCAACGCAAGCTTCAGGGAGAACTGTCGCTCTCCGACTCACTGGACGGCGACGGGGAAAACGGCTCCCTGTCCCTCATCGACGTGGTGCGGGTGGACGACAATATGCTGGAGGAACTGGATCTGCGGGATGCCTGTGCCAAAGTGCGACGGTGCGTGGATGCCTGTCTCACCGGGCGGGAGGCCCACATCATCCGCCTGCGGTATGGGCTGGATAACCGTCCCCCCCTCACCCAGCGGGAAATCGCGTCGCTGTGCGGCATTTCCCGATCCTATGTATCCCGCATTGAGAAAAAAGCCCTGGAAAAGCTCAAGATCGAATATGAAAAAAGCTGAGGGACAGCCCTGGGCGATGCCCAGGGCTGCCCCTCGTTTTTGCGCCTGTGTCCACAGTCTCCCTGTTTATGTGCTTGCTGAACTTTGAAAAAAAGGGTTGACAACGTCGGTCTATTGTAGTAGACTAACGTTACAAGGTCGATAGCAATAGACCACCGGGCCGCTCTATTCGGCACAGGCGCGGCTCCGCTGGCACACCGCAGGCGGCCGCACCGAAACGGCCCCATAAGGAGGAATCCACATGGATCATCTGAGATTAGCCGAGGGCGAGTACCGCTTCGCCTGTATTGTCTGGGATCACGAGCCCCTTCCCTCCGGGAAGCTGGTGGAGCTGTCACAGCGGGAGCTGGGCTGGAAGAAATCCACCACCTACACTGTGCTGAAAAAGCTGGTGGAGAAGGGCGTATTGCTCAACGAAAATGCCATGGTCACCGCCGCCATCCCCAAGGAGGATATCCTCCGGGAGGAGAGCCGCGCGGTGGTGGATCGCACCTTTGAGGGATCGCTGCCCTCCTTCCTGGCCCACTTCATGGGCGGCCGCACCATTTCCGACGACGAGGCCGACGAGTTGAAGGCCATCATTGACCGTTACAGAGAGGGGGATCACCATGCTTGACGTTTTGAACACCCTATTCCAATCGCTCGCCCCCCTGTGGGAGATGAGCGTCACCGCCGCCTATGCCGCCGCCGTGGTCATTGTCCTCCGGCTGCTGCTGAAAAAGCGGGCCCCCAGGCAGGTGCTGTGCCTGCTTTGGCTGGTGGTGTTCGCCCGGCTGCTGATCCCGGTATCGCTGAAAAGCCCGCTGTCCATCGTCCCGGACGCCCTGCCTGGGCAGGAACAGCAGATTCACCTTCCAAATCAGCCCTCCGGGGCGGGACAGCCTGTCACCCCAAATCAGCCCGCAAATGACATCGTCACCCCTGTAACCAGCAATGCCGCCGCCCCTTCCCTCTCCGTCCCCGAGGGCGTGACCCCCTCAACTCCTC
>CAMWRX010000085.1 GCA_947176765.1 uncultured bacterium | reverse complement strand
GGGGAGGGACGGGTACATTTCGGGGCGGGAACAGAGGGGCGTCCTCCCGCTTGCACCAGCTCTCCTTCAGCGTCCACAGGCGGTAGAACTCCGACCAGCCGCCGTCAAACCGGGCCAGCTCGTCCGGGCTGAGCACGTAGGCGGGCAGGCCCGCCCGGCGGGGGCGGATCAGCTCCACGTCCACCCCCACCGGGCGGCCGGACAGGGCGCACAGGGCCATCCCCCCGCTGTGGGACAGGGAGAACCAGCGGTCATCCAATCCCGGGAAGAAGGGCTTGCCCCGGGGGGAGCGCTCCACCGGGGGCAGAGCGTCCCAGCCCCAGCGCAGCCTGACCGCCGCCTTCAGCAACGGCCAGGCAAGCTGTCTGCCGTCTCCCCCCATCGCGCCGTAAATGACGGTCATGAAATCCCCTCCTTGGGCCGCTTTTCCCCATTATAGCGCAGCAGAGGGGCCGGTTCAAGGGTAGACAGCCCTGGTTTGGCTTACTCGGCGGTTTTCTTGACCGCAACCAGCTCGATGTAGCCCCTGGCGCCAATGGGCTCCAGCTGTATTTTGGGATTGCTGCTGTCCCAGGCGTAACCGATGACGGAGGGATCGTATTTCCCCTCGGCGTCCCAGATTTCCTGGATGGCTTTCCCGTAGTCCTCCTCGGCAAAGGGTTCCCCTTGGAACATCAGATATTGGGCGGCGGGAAGCTCGATGACCTCGAACCCGTCGGGCACAACTCCGTCGTATTCCGTGGAAACCTCCGCCCCCTGGACATAGACGTTCTCTTTGGGACTGCGGAGATGCTCGGGCAGCCACAGGCACACCGGCTCCCCGGAGATTGTCGGGATGCTGGTCAGCAGCCCCCACACGTCGCACCCGACCTCCGCGCTGTAGTCCCAGTAGTTGTTGGCCTTGACGCCCCGCTTGACGATGACCTTCCTCGCGGGCTTGTTCACCACTTGAATAAAGACAGTTCTTGTCGTTTCCATGTGATCGCTCCTTTCGTCCTGTTTTGATTTGATGAGGTAAGGGACGAACAGCGAGATCGGGACGGGATGGTTGGCGTATTCCTTCGGATTGAGGCCGAACTCAGCGCGAAACGCCCGCTGGTAACCGTCTACGCTGCCAAAACCGAGATCCATCGCCACATCCAGCACCTTGCAGGTTTCATCCCGGAGCCGCAGCGCCGACCTGCTGAGCTTCAATCTGCGGATATATTTCGCGGGGCTCATGCCGGTATGCTGCTCAAAGAGCCGCCTGGCGTACCACGGGCTGAACAGCGAAGCGGCCGCCAAGTCAGCGGGGGTGATCGCCTCATCCAGATGGCCGCTGATATACCGCTGCATCCTGCGCACCGCTTCGATCCGCTCGTTCATCTGTCCTCACCTCACACACAAGATACCACAGGAACCAATGGAAACGCTCGACGATATTTGCACAATTACCGGCTGCGCTCACAGCCCCGACCGGGTGGCTGCCCGGTAGGCCAGCGGCGTTTTCCGGTATTTTTTCTGAAAGGCCCTGGTAAAGTAGGACTGGTTGTGAAAGCCGCAGTTCCCCGCGATGTCGATCACCTTGAAATTTGTCTCGGACAGCTGCTTTGCCGCCAGATCCAGGCGGTAGTTCACCAGATAGGCGTTGAAGCTCATCCCGGTGAACTCCTTGAACAGCTTCATGAAGTGGCTCTTGGAAAAGCCGCACTGTTCCGCCGCCCGTTCAATGGAGACTTCACGGTCATAAAATTTTTGAATATAGTAAAGCGCGTTTTTCAGCCTGCCGTAAGACAGCCGCGAATCACCGCCGTCGCTTGCGGCGCTGTATTGATTCATATAGTGGAGGAGCAGAAACAGGTTGGATTTAATCAGCAGCTCGCGGGTGGAGTAGGCGTCCTCCCGGTGGGCCAGCAGGGACAGAACGCAGGGGGTCACGGCCTGGTTGAACGGGGAGGCGGCGGGACAAAAACAATCCATGCTTCGCTCCCCGTTCAAAAAGGGGAGGACGTATTTGCTGTAGCAGAGGTCGTCCTCAGAGCCCTGGAAAAGGGACGGGTGAAACATGATGTTGAAGTATTCCCCGCCCTCCGGGCCGGCCTGCTCGATGGAGTGGACCGCGTGGGGCAGGATCACGATCAGATCCCCGGCGCGGAGCTTGTACGCCCGGCCCCACAAGGTGACCTGAATCTGCCCATCGGCACAATAGATCAGCTCAAAATCGTCGTGCCAATGCAGGGGAAAGGAGGAAAACCACCCGGGAATCTTCACCCGGTAGACGCTGTAGGGAAAGGTAATCATTCCGTGTATCTTGGTTTCATGCAGCGGCGTGTGTTCCATGAGATGCCTCCAAGCGGTCGAATGGTGGTTGAAAGTAGGATTGTGTCAAAAAGGAAAGGGGATATTGCAAGAATTATACAATAGATAAGCGTATAATGCAAGTTAAGCGGGCGCCGCGAATCGGAACCGGGGGTGCGGGCATGGATAAAAGGATGGCTGTAAACGGAAGAGAATATCACATCCTGAAACTGCTGGGGAAGGGGAAAGGCGGATACTCCTATCTGGCGGATGACGGGACGAGACAATATGTGTTGAAGCAGATCCACCACGAGCCCTGTTCCTATTACCAGTTCGGAAATAAGCTTGAGGCGGAGCTCAACGATTATCACCGGCTCAGGAACGTGGGAATCCGAATGCCCGCCATGATCGACGTTGACAGGGAGCATGAGCGCATTTTGAAAGAATTCATTGACGGGGATACCATTTACGACTTGGTTCTGCGGGATCAGATGAAACCCGCCTATGTTGACCAGCTGCGCGGTATGTGCGCCCTGCTCTATCCTGCGCATATGAATATCGACTATTTTCCCACAAATTTTGTGGTGCGGGATGGAGAGATCTATTACATTGATTTTGAGTGCAACGAGTACATGGAGGAATGGAATTTCGAGAATTGGGGCGTAAAATATTGGTCAAAGACGCCGGAATTTCTGCAATACGTGAAGGAACACCAATCACGCTGACCGCGGAGGGGGATTACAATGGAATACGCTGCAATCAGGCATTTTGCGGACAAACGATATTGCTATGCGGTGGAGAAAGGGCGCTTTCTGGTCAGGCTTGAGACGAAAAAAGGGGACGCGGCCAAGGTGACCCTCCACGGGCAGGAGAAGTATCTGCCAATCAAATTTATGGATACCAGGCGGGCGTGGGAGATGGAGATCGCCTGCTCGGACGATTACAGGGATTATTATGAGGCGGTGATCGACATCGATGTGGTCTGCCTCCGGTATTTCTTTGAAATCCAGGATAAAGCGGGAAACGTGACCTATTACGGCAACCACCATTTCTACGGCGAACGCGTCACAGACGTAGACAGGATGTTTGACTGCCCCCAAACCCTCCGGGAGGAGGAGATTTTTGAGCTGCCCGCTTGGGCGAAAAACAAGGTGGTGTATCAGATTTTCCCGTCCCGGTTCGCTACGGACAAAGACGTCCCGGAGGAGGTCTGGTATCAGGCGCCCATCGGCCACAGGGCCGACCTGAAGGGCTCCCTCCGGGGGATCATCAACCACCTGGACTACATCAAGGAGCTGGGCGTGGACATTCTCTATATGACGCCGATTTTCAGCTCCAATTCCAGCCACAAATACAACATTGACGATTATTACCGCATCGACCCGTCCTTTGGAACCAAGGAGGATTTGAAGGAGCTGGTGAGCAAGGCCCACGGCCTGGGGATGTATGTGATTCTGGACGGCGTGTTCAACCACACGTCCTGGGACTTTTTCGCTTTCCAGGACATCAGGGAAAAGGGGGCGGAATCAAAGTATTTAGACTGGTACTATATCCAGGATTTCCCGCTGGTGATGGAGTGGGGGAAGCGGCCCAGCTATAAGACCTTCAGCTATGCCGCCCCCATGCCGAAGGTGAATCTGCGAAACAAAGAGACGGCGGATTATTTCATCGACGTGGCCTCCTACTGGATCAGGGAATGCGATATCGACGGCTGGCGGCTGGACGTGGCGGATGAGATCAGCCACGCGTTCTGGAAACGGTTCCGGCGGGAGATCAAGGCGGTGAAGAAGGACGCCCTGATCGTCGGCGAGATCTGGCACTTTGCCGGCGACTTTTTGGAGGGCGACGAGTGGGACAGCATTATGAATTACCAGTTTTATTACGCGGTGCGGGATCTGATCGTGTCGGAAAAAACCGGCGCCGGCTCCTTTGTGAACTGTCTCAGCTTTATGAAAGGGAATTTGAATCAGGCGCTGGACGGGTATCTGTGGAATTTTATTGACAGCCATGACACGGCCAGATTTTCCCACAGCGTTGGAAATAACCGCGGCAAGCAAAAGCTGGCGGCGGCGCTTCAGCTCCTGCTCCCCGGTATGCCCATGATCTACTACGGCGACGAGGTGGCCATGGAGGGAGGGCACGACCCGGACTGCCGGCGGGGGATGCTCTGGGACGAGGGCAGGCAGAACAAGGAAATGCTGGACTATTATCAGACCCTGATCCGAATCCGGCATGAGTACGCGGTTTTGACGCAGGGCGAACTCACAGCCCAGCACGCGGACGACGAAACCGGGCTCATTACCATGGAACGGCGGCTGGGGGATCAGCGCTTGACCGTCCTGTTCCACACGAGGACAGGGACCGCCGAGCTGCCGGAGCTGAAGGGCAGGAAAAACCTTGTGGACGGCCAGCGCTTTTCGGGGCGCTTGGGGGACTACGAAGCGGCGGTACTTGCGGAATAAAACGGGGAGCCGGAAGAAAGAGCGGAGGCCGGGAAACGAGATGCAGAGTTCTACGAAATCATTTACAAAACTGTATATCCCCATCGCGCTGGAAACCCTGTGCTATATGCTGGCGGGGATGGTGGATACCATCATGCTGTCCTCCGTTGGGGACAACGCGGTGGGCGCGGTGGGAACCGCGAATACCTATATCAGCGTTTTTATCATCATGTTCAGCGTTGTGTCGTCCGGCATGATTGCCGTCATGACGCAGTACATCGGGGCGAACCGGGTTGGGGTGGCCTATCAGGCTAAACAGCTGGGGGCTGTGTTCAATCTGAGCGTCGGCATTGTGCTTGCCGTCTTTTTGGCCGCCTTTTCAGAGTGGATTTTAGAGGCCGTGGGCGTGGCGCCGCTTCTGATGGATTACGCCAAAACATATCTCAGAATTGTGGGCGGATTCTGCTTTTTGAATGCCCTGATCCCCATCTATTCCAGCTATTTGAGGGCCTTCGGCCACACTAAGGAGCCGCTGGCCGCCTCGCTGCTGTCCAATGCGGTGAATTTGGGCCTCAACGCGCTCTTTCTGTTTGGGTTCCACTGGGGCGTGGCGGGGGTGGCCATTGCCACAGTCATATCAAGGGTGTTGAACCTTGTCATCATTGTGGTGGCCGCGAAGCTGCTCATCAAGGCCAGCGAGGATTCAGAGCGGCTGAAAAACAGCGAGGTCTTTGTTCAGATCATCAAGGTGGGCCTGCCCTCCGCTCTGGAGACCGCCCTGTACAATGTGGCGATGACGCTGACCATCCGATTTTTGAACCAGATGGATGAGGCGGGGCTGAACGTGACGGCCAGGGCATACGCGTCACAGATCGCCAATTTTTCCTTTTGCGCCGGTGCGGCGCTGGCACAGGCCAACGCCATTATGACGGGGTGGCGGATTGGCGAGGGAGATTACGAGGCCTGCGACAGGGGCACCAAAAAAGCCGCCTGCATCAGTATCTGCGTGGCGGCGGGGCTGGAAGCCATATTCGCGCTGAGCGCGAATTTCCTGATCCGGCTGTTTACGGACGACCCGGAGATGATCGCCCTGGTGGGGAAGCTGCTGGCCATTGATATTATCCTGGAAGTGGGGCGCGCGACAAATCTGGTGTTCGGCCAGGCCCTCAAGACCAGCGGAGACGCCCTGTTTACCACCATCATCGCGGTGGTGTTCATGTACGTGTGCATGGTGGGCGGCACCTGGTTCTTCGGGATTCACCTGGGGCTTATGGCGGTGGGCGCTTACATCGGGCTTGCCGGCGACGAGTGCGTGCGCGCGGTATGTATGTTCCTGCGCTGGCAGTCGGGGAAGTGGAAAACCAAGGGCTTTATTAAGCATGAGGCGTGCTGAGACGGGGCTGTCAGCCACCGTGGCGGCGGCAGCTGACAGCCGTCCCGCCTCAGCCGGCTCTATATACCCCCCTGAAAAGGCCGCCCCGGAAGGGGCGGCCTTGATTTAGGCCCCGCCGGGGCACTGCCGCCCGGTGTGGTCGATGGAATAGTCCTGACCGCAGGTGCCGGGCACGATCAGCTCGGAGATGGGCACGAAGGTGTAGCCCTGCTGCAAAAGCGACTCGATGATACCGGGCAGGGCCTCCGGGGTATGGAGCGCCGCGTTGTGGAACAGCACGATGGAGCCGGGCTGCACCTTGGAAGTCACCCGTTTGGTGATTTCGGCGGCGGACAGATCCTTCCAGTCCAGGCTGTCCACATCCCACTGGATGGGCTCGATGCCGATGGAGCGCACGGCGTTGATGACGTGGTCGTCGTACTCGCCGTAGGGACAGCGGAACAGGGTGGGCCGCACCCCGGTGACCCCCTCGATTTTATCGTTACAGGCGTTCAGGTCGGCGATGATCTCCTCCGAGGAAAGGCTGTTGAAGTGGGCGTGGGTGTTGGAGTGGCTCATCACCTCATGGCCCGCGTCGGACAGTGCCTTCACCGACTCCGGGTATTTGTCCACCCACTCCCCCACGACGAAAAAGGTGGCTTTGATATTGTACTTGCCCAGAATGTCGATGAGCTGCTGGGTGTCCTCGTTGCCCCAGGCGGCGTCAAAGCTGATGGACAGCACCTTGTAGTCCTTCTGCACGCAGTAGATGGGCAGCTGCCGGGTGGACGCCGACGCGCCCACCACCGCCGGGTGGTTCACCACCCAGAACATCAGCGCCGCCGCCAGGGCGCAGGCAGCCACGGCAATCACCTTCCGGCGCAGGTAAATGATCTTGGTTCTGTTCATATAGACCCCTCCAAAGCTGGATTTGTACCACTTTATGCGGAGGGGGGAGTTTTCATGTTAAAAGGCCGCCCCTCTCGGGGCGGCCTTTTCCAAATCTTGATTTTAAAATGTCAGCACTTCCTGCTTGGGCTTGTCCGCCGGACTGACCGCGGTGACATGAAGCACCGGGCCGTCCTCTCCCTCATAGGCCTTGTGGGGTTCCAGCCGGATCACGCCGGTCACGTCCGCCCAGGAGCGGTTTTCAAACGCGGAAAAGCTGTCCCCCGTGGACACCAGGCCCAGGAACGTGATGTCCTCCACGCAGCAGGTCATGGCGAACCGGCCCAGGATCGCGTTGTTGGGGTACTTGGGCAGGTGGCACACCACCGTTTTGGCCCGGATGGCCTTGCCCACGTACCGCTCCGGGTGCTCCATCACGTCCACATACCACACGCCAAAGTCGTCGTCGGGGATGTCGATGACGTCCTGGTCCAGGTCGAAGGGGCATACGGTGTCGTCGGCGTAGTCCTCGCTGGTGCCGTCCAGGTTTTCCAGGTAGATGTTGGCCCGGCGGTTGACCATCTTCAGGTTGCGCTGGCGCAGGGAGGCCCGCAGAGCCTCGTCGCAGCGGTTGAACACGATCATGTCTGCGTTGGTGATCTTCTCCATCATCAGCTGGCCCAGGTTTTTGGCGTACACGTCGAAGGTGGATGCCTCCACCATGGTCATGATCTGGTACAGCACCCAGTTGTCGGGCAGGGTTTCCTGATAGAGCTTTTGCAGCGACCACATCCCGTTGAACTCAATGAGGATCTGCTTGGGACGGTGCTTCTTCTCCAGCTGCTTGAGGAAGGCGGGGGTCATGTCGTCCTCATCCTCCACCGTCACCACTGTGACATTGCGCAGCGCCTTGGGGTCATACTCCTCCGTGCCCTCCTCACAGCAGATCAGCAGGGTGCGCCCGTCCCGGGCGAAGCCATCCTGGAGGATGCCGTTGATGAAGGAGGTCTTGCCGCCGTCCAGAAAGCCGGCAAACAGGTAAACAGGGATATCCATGTCGGTATCCGCCCCTTTTTACAGGCCGAACAGGGCGGCCAGCTTATCCTCTTTCAGCTCCGCGCCGATGACGCACAGCCGCCCGGTGTAGTCGGCGGGGCCGGTGCGAACCTCATGCTCCTCGGGCACATAGTCGAAGTGGAGCCAGCTGCCGTCCCCCGCCGGGACGATGCCCTTGGCCCGGAGAATGGCGCCGCACTCGCCCAGGTCCAGCTCGGCCAGGATGCGCTCCAGCTCCTCTTTGGTAAAGGGCTTGACGGTTTCCTTGCCCCAGCTGGTAAATACCTCGTCGGCGTGGTGGTGGCCGTGGTGGTCGTGGTCATGGCAGCCGCAGGAGCACTCCTCACCGTGGTCGTGGTGGTGATGATGCTCGTGGTCATGCTCCTCATGATCGTGGTGATGCCCGTGCCCCTCATCGCCATGGTCATGGTGGCAGCACTCGTGACTGTGCTCACCGTGCTCATGATGGTGGTGGTGATGCTCGTGCTCCTCGTAATCGTGGTCATGATGGTGCTCGTGCCCGTCCTCATCGTGGTCGTGATGATGGTGGTGATGGGCGTGGGCCTCCTCCTCGGCCTCATGGGCGGCGCGGACGCGCTGGAGCAGTTCCTCCTCCAGGGAGGTCTTTTCGATGGCGGACAGGATGGTTTTGCCGTCCAGTTGATCCCAGGGGGTGGTGAGAATGGCCGCGCCGGGGTTCTTGGAGCGCAACAGCTCCACCGCCGCCTCCAGCTTCTCCTGGGTCAGGTTCTGGGTGCGGGACAGGATAATGGTGCCGGCGTTCTCCACCTGGTTATTGTAGAACTCGCCGAAGTTCTTCATATACATCTTCACCTTGGCGGCGTCCGCCACGGTGACAAAGCTGTTCAGCTTCAGCGCCGGGTTTTCCTTGGCGGTGTTTTCCACCGCCGCCACCACATCGGACAGCTTGCCCACGCCGGAGGGCTCAATGAGGATGCGGTCGGGGTGGAAACGCTCCTCCACCTCCTGGAGGGCCTTGCCGAAGTCGCCCACCAGCGAGCAGCAGATGCAGCCGGAGGACATCTCGGAGATCTCCACCCCGGCGTCCTTCAAAAAGCCGCCGTCCACGCTGATCTCGCCGAACTCGTTCTCAATGAGCACCAGCTTCTCGCCCTGGTACGCCTCGGCCAGCAGCTTCTTGATGAGGGTGGTCTTGCCCGCCCCTAAAAAGCCGGATACGATGTCGATTTTTGCCATGGGAAATCATTTCCTTTACTTTGAATTTCCACTATTCTACAACCGAAAAAGGGGAAAGTCAAGGCCCCCGCTACGGCGGGGGCCTGTTTGCGCGCTATTCAGTTGTTGTAGGCCCGGTAGAGGAACGCCGCGATCTCGCCGCGATTGCACACCCTGTCCGGAGCAAAGGTATCGCTGCCGCCGTAGCCCTTGGTCACGCCCTTCTCCACGGCCCAGGATACCGCATCGGCATAAGACGCGCCGGCATCCACATCGGAGAAGCTGGCGGCCGTCTTGGCGTCCTGCTTGCCCAGGGCCTGCCAGATATACTGCACGGCCTGGGCGCGGGTGCACA
>CAMWRX010000084.1 GCA_947176765.1 uncultured bacterium | reverse complement strand
GGACGGTGGGGGTGTTCGGCATGATTACCGTTTTGGGGATATGCCTGGTGCCGCTGCTGCGTCTGGCGGTGCACTATCTGGCATACAAGCTGGTGGCGGCGCTGGCCTCCGCCTTTGGGGATGGGCCAGTATGTGCCCTGGTGGATCGGCTCAGCTCCGCCTTCGGACTGGTGCTGGGCATGACGGGGGCGTGCTGCCTGCTGCTGCTCATCGCGCTGGTGTCCTGCGTGTCGGTGGCGGCGGTATGATGGGGGCGGTGCGCGGCTGGCTGCTGGGGGTGACCGCCGCCGCCCTGGTGCTGGCACTGGTGGAGGCCCTGGCCCCCGAGGGCGGCGCGAAAAAAGTGTGCCGCTTGGCGGGGGGCATGGCTTTGCTGCTGGCGGCTGTGGGGCCGCTGACAGGGCTGCTGGACGGCGATTTTTTCTCCCGGGCCGTGGACGGCTGGCGGAACCGGGCCCAGAGCTACGAGCTGGAGCTGGAGGAGAAACATGATTTGTTTTATCTGTCCATCATAGAGGAGGAGACCGCCGCATATATTGTGGACAAGGCGAAGGAATTTGGCTTCGATTGTCAGGCGGAGGTGACCTACGGCTATGACGAGGAGGGTGTGCCCCGGCCCTGGGAGGTCACCGCCCGGGGAGACTGGACACAGGAACAGCGGGAACAGCTCGGCCGGCTGCTGGAGGAGGAGCTGGGCGTACCCGCCGAACGGCAGTATTACGAGGAGACACAGCCATGAGATTCCAATGGAAAAAGCCGGAGGCGGAACAGGTTTGGAAGCTGCTGGAGAAGTACAAGTATGTGCTGATTATCCTGGCGGCGGGACTGATTTTGCTGCTGTGGCCCACGGGGGAGAAGGAAAAGCAGTCAGAGAGCGCCGACCACAGCGTCCCGGAGGAATTCGATCTGGCGGCCCTGGAGGAGAAGCTGTCCCAGACCCTGTCCCAGGTGGAGGGGGCGGGAAAGGTGACGGTGGCCCTCACGGTGAAGAGCGGTATGGAGCAGGTGCCGGTCACAGACCGCTCCACCTCCGTGACCGAGCGGGGAAACAGTTTAGAGGAAAAGACGGTGGTCATCAACACCGGCTCGGGCCAGGAGACGGTGGTGCGCGTACAGCGCTATCCCCAATTCCAGGGGGCGGTGGTGGTGTCCCAGGGGGGCGACCGGGCGGATGTGCGGCTGCTGCTCACCCAGGCGGTGTCGGCCCTCACCGGGCTTGGCGCGGATCGGATTACAGTATGCAAGGGAGGGTGACTCCCTCAACAATGAAAAATGGGAGGACAGAAACATGAATGTGTGGAAACGGAACGCGGTCGTGGTGGCCATCGTGCTCTTTGTGGGGGCGGCGGTGTATCTGAACTGGTCGTACAGCAGGGAGGCGTCGGCCACCGATGGAACCGGCAACAACAATGGGAGCGGCAAGCTGCTGGGTCAGGCCGCCCTGGTCAACGGCAAGGAGGACACTGCGGCCAGCGCATCCCCCTCCGCCGACCCCAGTGCCCAGCCCAGCGCCGCCGGGGAGAGCACCGGCTACTTCGCCTCTGCCCGGCTCAACCGCCAGCAGGCCCGGGACAGCGCTCTTCAGCTTTTGCAGCAGGCGGCGGCGGACGCGGGGGCCCAGCAGGACATCATTGATGAGGCCAACGCATCCATTCAGGCCATGGCGGCCGTTACCCTGTCGGAGGCCAATATCGAGAACCTGATTACCGCCAAGGGTTATGGCGACTGCATCTGCTTCATCAACGACAACAGCGCCAGCGTGGTGGTGTCGTCCACGGAAAACGGCCTGAGCGGGAATGATGCCACCAAGATCATGGAGATCGTCAAGGAGGAGACCGGCCTGGCGGCGGAGAAGATCACGATCATTGAGGCGGAGCCGTAAATAAAGATTGTAATTTGGTGGACAGAGTGGTATAATAGCCTCAGTTATCGAAAAGGAGCGTGAGGCGACATGGCCGACGGCAAAGAATATATCTCCCACGAGGGCGAACTGGGCAGCGTCAGCATTTCCGAGGAGGTGCTGGCCGTCATCGCCGCCGCCGCCGCGGTGGATGTGGAGGGCGTGAGCTGCCTGGGCAACGGAGTGGGCCGGGAGCTGTCCGACCCCGCCAACCGCAAGGCGCTGACCAAGGGCGTGCGCCTGTGGGTGGAGGACGAGCGGGTGAGCGTGGATCTGCCCATCCTGGTGCGGTATGGCTACGTAGTCACCGATGTGGCCAAGGCTGTGCAGGACGCGGTGTTCAGCGCCGTGGAGAACACCAGCGGGCTGGAAGTGGCCCAGGTCAACGTCACGGTGGTGGGCGTGAGCTTCCAAAAGTGACAGATGTGTATGAACGGGAGCCGGGACAGAAGTCCCGGCTCTTTTTCACGCGGGTCCGGCGCTGAGGCTTTTCTCAAAAAAATGGGGAAAACGCATTTTATCCTTGCATTTTAAAATTTAAATGGTATACTAGGGAAGTAACTTCCTGAAAACGCGTATTAAGTTTGTGGATTTGGGCAGGATAAGTCCGTGTAAAAGGAGGGTTTCCCATGCTCTGCCAATTTCGATTCAAAAATGTCTTTTCCTACCGGGATGAGACGGTTTTTGATATGCAGGCCGCCGACATCGATGAGTTTTCCGACAGCCTGATTCCGCCCCCGGGGGATAAGTTTTCGTCGCTGCTCCCTGTCTCCGCCATTTACGGCCCAAATGGAGGGGGAAAATCCAACGCCATCAGAGCGTTGGTTCACCTGATTTCCCGCGTTGTGCTTCCCATCAGAACCAGCTCGGATTATCACCATCCTTTTAGCTCCTATGTAAAACGGTACGATCCTTTTCTGCTGGATGAGGGTTCCAGAGAGAAGCCGGCAGAATTTGAGCTTGTCTTTCGAACGGCGACGGCTCAGTACCAGTATCAGTTGTCCGTCCTGTCCGACATAGTGGTGTCGGAGTCATTGCGCTACACCAAGACCCATGGACAGCGCCGCCGGGAAAACCTGCTGTTTGAGCGGGAGGGCAGTCAGATCGTGCCAGGGCCTGCGCTGAAGCGGGCCAACACCCAAAAGGTCAGCCCCAGCATCCCCTATCTCTCCTTTTTGTTCATCAATTACAATTTTGCGGAGATCGAGGACGCGGCGAATTGGTTTATGCGCTGCTGCATGATCGACTATGCTATACCGGATCGCGACCGCCGATTTTACTCCATCATGAACGATCCCGATGTGAAGCCCATCCTGCTCGACCTGCTCTCCGCCATGGACATTCCCATTTCTGACTATGAGACGCGGGAAGAGACTGATGAAGCTGGCGGGAAAAAGTATAGGGTCATGACCACACATACTGTAAACGGCCGCTCGTATCATCTCCATTTGAGTGATGAATCGGAGGGAACGATCAAGCTGTTGAGTATGCTGCCCGGTGTGGTTTTTTCCCTGTCCTCCGGCGGGGTGCTGCTGGTGGACGAGCTGGACGCGAAGCTCCATCCGCAGCTGCTGCGATATATTATCAAAATGCATACTGACCCTAGGATCAATTGGAGGTACGGTCAACTGATCTTTACCTGCCACGATACCTCTATCATGAAAAACGACCTGCTCCGGCGGGACGAGATCTGGTTCGCGGCCCAAAATGAGGAGAGCGTCAGCAATCTGTGGAGCCTGTACGACATCCACGAGCCCAGCGGGGGCCGCGTGAAAAACACGGCGGCCTACGACCGCCAGTATCTGGCCGGACGCTATGGGGCGGATCCCTATCTGCGGCAGATGATGGATTGGGGTGATTCGGATGCCTAAAAAGCCGAAGCCTCATGAAATGCGAGATCGAAGCTTCCGGGTGAGGTGCGGGGCGGAGCGGGCCAGCGTTCCGCGCATGGTTCTGCCCGAACGGCACCTGTTTGTCACCGAAGGGGCGGAAACGGAACCCAACTATCTGAACGGTCTGGTGGATGTAATCTGCCAGAATTACGGTGAGGCGGCAAGGCGGCAGTTCAAAATCATCGGCGAGGGGAATAACACGCTGTATCTGCTGCAGCGGGCGGAGGCGTATCTGCAGAACGAGGGTGACGAGTACCAGCACGTCTGGATCATCTACGATAAGGACGATTTTCCCCCCGACGATTTCGACAACACGGTAAATCGGTGCGAGGCGCTCAACAAGCGGTTCAAGGCCGAAGGACGGGAGATTCAGTACCATGCTATCTGGTCGAATCAATGTATCGAGCTGTGGTTCCTCCTGCATTTCAACTATCTGGATACCGATATTGACCGAGCCCAGTACCGCGCCACCCTCTCCGATAAGCTGGGGCGGCATTATGAGAAAAATGATGAAGAAATCCTTGACGCGCTGCTCCCCCGCACGGATCGCGCCATCCAGAACGCGAAAAAGCTGATGGAGAAGTACGACGAGGGAGAGCCGCCCTCTCAAAAGGCCCCGGGCACGAATTTTTACGAGCTGGTGGAATATCTGAAAGGTTACTTAACGCCTGCCAAATAACCGCTTTGCGGGCTATACGCGGAATAGAGGCGTATCATTCCGTCCAAATGGCGATATAAGCCGTTTGGGCGGAATTTTTGTGGGTTGGATTTCCTCTTGACAGGATGGTCTACTTCATGTAAACTGTACGCAGACTACAAGCAGTAAACCAGCATTTGAAAGGGGGAAGCTGACATGGCGCAATATAAGCTGGGCGAGGTGGAGGCCAGCTTCGCCGCGCTGATCTGGGACAACGAGCCGCTGAGCTCCAGCCAGCTGGTGGAGCTGTGCGCGGACAAGCTGGACTGGAAGAAGTCCACCACCTACACCGTCCTGCGGCGGCTGTGCCAGAAGGGCATTTTTCAGAATGAAGGCGGGATGGTGACCTCTCTCATCGGTCGGGAGGAGTTCGCCGCCCGCCAGAGCGAGGAGTTTGTAGAGCAGGCGTTTGACGGCTCCCTGCCCAAATTTGTGGCCGCCTTTGCCAGCCGCAAAAGGCTGAGCGGCGAGGAGATCGAGCAGCTCCAGCGGCTTATCGACGCACAAAGGGGGTGAGGGGATGGAAGCCTTATTTCTCAAGGTGCTGAGCATGAGCGCCACAGCGGCTGTTGTCATTCTCGTGGTGCTGCTGGCCCGTCTGCCGCTGCGGAAAGCGCCCAAGGTATTTTCCTACGCCCTGTGGACGGTGGTGCTGTTCCGACTGCTGTGCCCCTTTTCCTTTGAGAGCGCGTTTAGTGTGCTGCCCGCCGTCCAGAGCCGACCCACGGCGGACGGCCAGCGCGTGACCTATGTCTACACCGGCATTGCGGTGATGAACAACCCGGTGAACGATTACCTGTCAGAACACCCCTACCCGGCGGACTTTCTGGATGGGCCCAACCCCGGTACGGATACCTCGGAAGAATTTGCCGCCGTGGACTGGACAACGGCTGCCGCCGGCGTGTGGCTGGCCGGGGCCGCCGCCCTGCTGGGGTACAGCCTGATCTCCCTGCTGATTTTCCGGCGGCGGCTGGTTGGGTCGGTTCCGCTGGAAGGGGAGAGGAACGTCCGGTTGGCCGACCATATCCCGTCTCCTTTTGTGCTGGGGCTGTTTCGGCCTAGAATTTACCTGCCCTCCGATCTGCCCGAGGGAGAGCGGGACTATATCCTCCTCCACGAGCGCACCCATATCCGTCGCTTTGACTATGTGTTCCGGGCGCTGGCCTGGCTGGCGCTGGCGATCCACTGGTTCAACCCCCTGGTGTGGCTGGCGTTCCACCTGGCGGGCAAGGACATGGAGATGTCCTGCGACGAGGCGGTGCTGCGCAAAATGGGCCGGGACATCCGGGCGGACTACTCCACCTCTCTGCTGCGGCTGTCCACGGGGAAGCGCCTGCCGGCGGGGCCGCTGGCCTTCGGCGACGGCGATCCCACCAGCCGCATCAAAAACGTGCTCAGCTACAAAAAGCCCGCCCTGTGGGTGATCGTGGTCGCGCTGATCGGGGTGCTGTGCGCCGGGGTGGCGCTGGCAACCAACCGCGGCAGCTTTGACCAGCCAGGGGAACCGGCGGATTTTGCGTACCGCGAATCCGGCCCGGCGGAGCTGTGGTTCGATATAACTGACCGCGCGTTCAGCCAGGAAGGCGCGAAGATCCAGCTGCCGGAATTCCCTGGCGTGACCTTTACGCTGCCTGGGCTTGTCATGGCCGTCACTGAGGACGGCGAGCAGGAGCTGATTCGCGGTACGCCCATTTGGAACGTCTATTTCTGCGACCTTAACGGGGACGGCAAGCGGGAGCTGTGCGCCACGGTCAGCTACGGCTCTGGTATCGTGGATACCCGCATTGTTGTGTATGACTACGCGAACCAAAGCTCCTGCCAATTGCAGGATCGGGGCGTACACGACTACTTTCTGCGGCTGGAGGGCGACCGGCTCTGGGCAGAGGAGAAGGAGAACCGGGGTGATACAGTGCTCCGCGAAGGCCCGCTGGTCATGACAGAATCGGGGCTGGAAATCCGGCAGCAGGCCCCGTCCGCCGATCTCGCCGCCGACCTGACCTTCTCCCTGGATGAGACAGATGGGGAATTGGGGCCGGTCGTCCGCATGAGCGGAACCGTGGGAGATGTGGCGCTGCCCCGGGGGGCGCACTGGCATCCGGAATCCCCGTTGAGCTGCTCGCTGGGCGAACTGTCCATGGTGTATCCGGCCTTTAATGACGGGATCGAGGGGCACGTCACCGCCTGGTGGACGGGCCGCAGGTCGGTCACCCTGTCCACCTACATGACGGCCGCGCTCAGCAGCTATCTCCCCACGGGTTATTGGGTATTTACCGTGGATGTGGACAGCGGGACCGTGATCGAGATGACACCTGTCGGCTTTACCTCAATCGAGGGGGACGAGAGCGCTGAGGTGCGCTATTATCCCACCTCCATCTCCGACGATGAGGCGGTAAAAGCGGCCCGGGTTGCCGCCAAGCTGCTGACGGCGGCGGAGGACTACTACAATAACGGCGCGTCGGTACAGGCGGATGCCCCCGATTTCCCTGTTTTGGCGGGCGGCAATGTCTGGATGGAGGTGTGGACGGCCACCCCCACATGGCTGGAGTGCTTTATCGAGAATGACACGAGGAAAGAGCTGCTCTTTGGCGAGGATTATAGCCTCCAGGTGGAGGACAGCGGCGTTTGGAGGGATGTGGAAGAGGAAACCCCGATGGATTTTGTGGCGGTTGCCCACGCCTTGGGCGGAAGCAAAAGCCGTATTGCCAGTATCAGCTTCCCGGTGGATGTGGGTAGCCGGTACGGCGAGCTGCCTCCGGGGCACTACCGCATCCTCAAGGAGGCGCACCTGGAGCGGGAGCTGGGGCGGGAGGCCATAACCCTGTCCGCGGAGTTTGAGATCGAAGGGTGAATCAGAGACAATCAAAAACAATCACAAAAGAAGTCTGCTCCTTGGAATGAAAAGGGGCAGATTTTTTTTGTGAGGACATTTTGTGCAAATGCGCCAAAATCGGGGCTCCATTTTCGTGAGCGGAAATGATTGAGAATGATTGAATTTGGTGGAGGGCTGTGGCAGGATTCAATCAAGGAAAATCAATCGCCCTCAATCAAATAAAATCAGGAAGGCAGGTTTTTGCTATGAGTGAGAAGAAACAGCTTCGCTGGGCAGTTTTGGGCACCGGGGTCATCGCCAACCAAATGGCCGCGGTGCTCCAGGCCATGGGCCGCACCCTGGATGCGGTGGGCAACCGCACCTATGAAAAGGCGGTGGCTTTCGCGGAGCAATATGGCGTGAAAAAGGTCTACCGCGACTATCAAGAGATGTTTACCGACCCGGATATCGACGTGATCTATCTTACCACTCCCCACAACACCCATATGGCCTATCTGGAGCAGGCTCTCTCCCACGGCAAGCACGTGCTGTGCGAGAAGTCCATCACCCTCAACAGCGCTGAGCTGGCGCGGGCGGCCAAGCTGGCGGAGGAAAACCACGTGGTGCTGGCCGAGGCTATGACCATCTATCATATGCCGCTGTACCGGGCACTGCGGGAGCGGGTGGCCTCGGGTGAGCTGGGGCGGGTAAATCTCATCCAGCTCAACTTCGGCAGTTTCAAGGACTACGATATGACGAACCGCTTTTTCAACCGCAGTCTGGCGGGCGGGGCCATGCTGGACATCGGCGTGTACGCCCTGTCGCTGGCCCGGCTGTTCCTGGACTCCAACCCCGATCAGATGAAGTCTTTCGTCCAAAAGGCCCCCACCGGGGTGGACGAGAGCGCCGCCATCGCCATGATGAACCGGGAGGGTCAGCTGGTCACGGCCGCGCTGTCCCTCCACTCCAAGCAGCCCAAGCGGGCGGTGATCTCCTGCGAAAAGGGCTATATCGAGATCATGGAGTACCCCCGGGCGGACGAGGCGGTCATTGTAGATGCGGCCACAGGGGAACGGGAAACAGTCAAGGCGGGCCGCACCAACCACGCTCTGGTGTATGAGCTGGAGGACATGGAGGCTGCCGTCCGGGGAGAGGGCGATATGCTTCTGCCCTATACCATGGACGTGATGGAGCTGATGACCGCCCTGCGGAATGAGTGGGGCGTGGTCTACCCGGAGGAGGAAATCTGATCGAATCCGCTTGACCCTGCTTGTTTTTGGATGATATGATGGGATCGACAAACAACGGAGAGGAGCCCGCGGTATGTTGGCGGAGCTGCGGATGGAGGCCATTCTGGCGGAGCTGGACATGGATGTGAAGCGGGGGCTCCACACGCCGGAGAAGCAGCGCATCGCCCGATATGCCGCCGCCCACGCCCGGGAGACCTGGGTGCTGGCCGATTCCAGCAAGTTCGGCGCCGTCGCCGCTGCGTCCGTGCTGCCCCTGAACGGGGCCCGGATCGTCACCGACCGGCTGGATGACCGCAGATATTCAGAATATCCCGACATCAAGGAGGTTTGACCGATCATGGTTTATACCGTCACCTTTAATCCCGCCCTGGACTACGTGGTCCGCATGAGCAGCTTTGAGGCCGGGGCGACCAACCGCACCGAGAGCGACGAGCTTCAGTGGCTGGAACACCGCGACTACGCCATGGCCCACCGCCTGGGCGCGGCCACCGGCTCCGCCACCGCCTTCTCCGAGGGGCTGGCCACCAAGGAGCAGGTGCTGGAGCTGCTGAACTCCTTCTAAATACGATGAAAATCCCCGGCGGCCTGTGGGCCGCCGGGGGTTGATTTTTACTGGGGAACCAATTCCAATTGGAAGCTGTCAGAGATCACCTGGAAGCCTCCGCCCGTATAGCGGACGCTCCAATGGGCATACAGGGACACACTGTCGCTGTATACTTTGCCCAGATTCACCGGGGAGGACATATCGAAGTGGCCGCCGCGGAATACGTACCCTGTGTAGGGGTATATCTTTTCTGGGGTGAAGGGACGGGCAATGGCGACCTCCGGATAGGAAGGGCCACCGCTGATGTACAGCGGCACTTGCACGGTCCTGCCCAGATAAGAGACAGTCAGCGCGGTATAATCTTCCGCCATTTCCCAGGTGTTGCCCTGGTCGAAGGCCGCGAATGTGGAACTGGGGTCGAAGGCAGGGGTCACCAGTTGGCCGGCCGCCATATCAACGATCATCATGAGCCCGTTTTGGAAGAAAGAGTGCTCAACGTGACCGTCCCCGTCAAAATCCTCCGAGATCCCTGGCTCCCAGTCGCCCTGAGTGACGGCGGGCACGGGGTAGGTTGTGCCGTCCAGTTCACAGGTGAACACCAGATATCCGTTAGACCAGCCGGATATAGCATTGTCCAGGCCGTGTTCGCAGGCGGTGGGCGCGGCGGAGGGGGTGGTAGA
>CAMWRX010000083.1 GCA_947176765.1 uncultured bacterium | reverse complement strand
TCTCTGGGTGTGCCGGACGGCCCATCCGTCTCGCTGACCAACTTCCCCCAGGCGCCCGCGGCTCCCAACGTACCCACGCTGCCCGACGCGCCGGAGCCCCCAGCGGCCCCGGATCTGACTCGTGCCCCCATCTGGCTGGGCTGGACATGGCTGGCAGGGTCGGCGGCGGTGGCGCTGATTCTCTTGGTGTCGAATCTGTGGTTTTATTGGAAGCTGCGCCGGGAACGCGTTTCCCTGGACGAAGCGGACTGTCCCCTGCGGGTGTACACGGCGGTGGGCCTGCCGTCCCCATGCCTGTTCGGGGTTTTCCGGCCCGCCATTTACGTGACTCCCGAGGCGGCGGCTGACCCGGATATGCTCCGCCATGTGCTGGCCCATGAGTACACCCATTACCGCCAGGGCGACCACCTCTGGAGCCTCCTGCGGTGCGGGGCGCTGGCGGCCCACTGGTGGAATCCACTGGTGTGGCTGGCGGCGGTGCTCAGCCAGCGGGACGCGGAGCTGGCCTGCGACGAGGGCGCTTTGAAGCGGCTGGGCGACGGGGAGCGGGCGGGGTATGGCAACACCCTGCTGAACCTGGTCACCGCAAAGCCCCGGCCGGCTGACCTGCTTCGATGCGCCACCACCATGGCGGGGGACAAGAAGAGCCTCAAGGAGCGGATCAGCCGCATTGCCAAGGCTCCCAAGCGTGTGATATGGGCGGTTGTGGTGGCGGTGCTGGTGACGGCGCTGGCCTGCGTGTGCGCCTTTGGCCAAGCGGCGGAGCCGGAAGGGGCGGACGAGCCGGAGCCTGACCCGACTGCTTCGCTGGAACCCTCCTCGGAACCAGCGGCCCGCCAGGGGCAGAACGGGGCGGACATCCCAATTTGGCCCTACGGTGTCAGCGAGATGGTGTACGTCCGAGATAAAGGTGGTTTCGGCACCGATTTTACCATCCAACTGGTACATGATGGGAGTTTCACCTATTATGAGGGGGTGCTGAGCAGCTATATCGGTAGGGGGACTTGGACCCGGGACGGCGATATGATCTGTCTGGCCGATAAAGTGGGAGAAAACCTGGACAATGTTGGAATAAAGTATTACTATTTCAAGGTAGATGGCGGCGATCTGGTATTCCAGGCTGAGAACTCCGCTGAATTCATACATTTAGACGTGGTCGACGGAGAGAGGTTTTCACGGAAAGCTTCCAAAACAGACGGGGAGCAGCCGGTTGACCCGTCGGGCCTGACCCCCGACCTGAACCACAACAGCGTGCCGGAGACAATTATTATCAGGCCCACCGATGACGGGGGGATCGGCCTGGAGGTATGGGAAAACAATGAGCGTATCTTCTCAGAGGCGGGCTATTACGCCCATGCGGGCTGGAACGCCGTGTTCCTGTGTACCCTGGACGGGAAGGACTACCTCCTGCGCTATTACCCCAATATGGGGCAGGGCTGGTGTACCTACAGCTACGAGCTGTTCACCCTGACCAGGGACGGGAAGGAGAAGGTGGTGCGGGAGAACAGCGTTGAGTTTGACATCAACTTCGGCCTCATGCACGAGAGCTTTGACCCGGAGGCTATCGCCGCCTTTATGGACGAGATCAACGGACTGCTGGCCAACAGCGTCCAGCTCATCAACACCGACGAGGACCTGGCACCCACATTTGAAAAGGAAGGGCGGCTGTATGACAGCCTGGGCTGGTTGGACTGGGATTGGGGAACCTTTGTCCGGGATTCGTCCAAGTCTCTGCTGGAAAATCTGAGGGACTTTAAGGAGGCCATGGAGGGCGAGTGGTACGCTGGGGATCCAGAGGTAACAGACATACAAGAGGCGGGCAGCGACCATCTGAGGTTGGTAGGGATGCGCTATCAGGATAGGACAGTGGAATTCTTCGCTAATTGGGACTCTTATTACCAGCCGTCCAACGAGGTAAAATGCCAGGTGCTGGATTTGAATAGTGATGGCAGGGACGAGATCGTATGTATTTTTACCGATAACCACGGTACAGGGGTGTTTTTACAGGAACCGCATATCTTTGATGCTCAGACACTGGAGGAGTACAATCTGTCTGGGCTTCGAGGGGGCATTTTGGAGCAGATCAAATCCACCGGGGACGAAGAAAATTTCTATCTGTCTGCACCCGGTCTAAGGCTGAACGAAACCATCTCCAGGCAGGAGGTCAGGGAAGGGTGCCGGGAGGAAATTGACATTGACCCGATGGCGGACACCCTGAATCTGGGAGATTGGATCGGCTACACCATCGAGGACGGCCAGATGTTCTGCTGGCTGGGCTGCGATGCAACCGGCATGGCGCTCTACTACCCCGGATATGTCAAAATCCAGCTAAGCTTTACCGGCAGCGGATTCCAATACGGCGCCGCGCGGTACACAACGGATAGACCTTTCCAATAAACTGAAAGGCCCGGGAGCGTCGCTCCTGGGCCTTTTTGCACGCAAAAAATTTTGAGTTAGCTATTGACAACTGTGGTTAGCTGTGGTAAACTGACCACGATAAAAATGTTAGCGAAGCCTAACTAAAGAGGGGGAGCGATATGATGCCGCTGACAATGGCAAAATCTGGCGAGGAGGCCGCGATCCTCAAAATCACCGGCAAGGACGAGATCCGCCAGCATTTAGCGGAGCTGGGCTTTGTGGTGGGGGAGACGGTCACCGTGGTCAGCGAAATGGCGGGCAACCTCATCGTACAGGTGAAGGACAGCCGCGTCGCGCTGGACAGGTCTATGGCAAACCGTATCATGATATAGGAAGGAGATAGGACATGAAAACCTTGAAGGACGCCAAGGTGGGCGAGACTGTCACCGTGGCCCGACTGCATGGAGAGGGCGCGGTAAAGCGCCGCATCATGGATATGGGCATTACCAAGGGTGTGGAGATCTACGTGCGCAAGGTGGCTCCGCTGGGCGACCCTATGGAGCTCAACGTGCGGGGCTATGAGCTTTCCGTGCGCAAGGCGGACGCGGAAATGATCGAAGTGGGAGCGTCCGAGCCGTCGTGAGCAGAGTGGATGGACCGAAGCGAGGGGTGCAAACCAAGGAGGGCCGCAGGCCCGGATGTTTGTGCCCCGAGTCGGAGGGAAGCCGCTCGTCGCGAACAGGCGAGGCGTGATTGCATTGCATAATTTTTTTGACCATGGGTTAGCTTCAACTAATCCCGCGAAGTAAGGAAAGGAGAGATTCCAATGGATGTGAAAATCGCGCTGGCAGGCAACCCGAACTGCGGCAAGACCACGCTGTTCAACGCCCTGACCGGCTCTAACCAATACGTAGGCAACTGGCCCGGTGTCACCGTGGAGAAAAAAGAGGGCAAGTTGAAGGGCCACAAGGAAGTGGTCATCCAGGATCTGCCCGGCATTTACTCCCTGTCTCCCTATACGCTGGAGGAGGTGGTCGCCCGGAACTACCTGGTGAAGGAACAGCCCGACGCCATCCTGAACATTGTGGACGGCACCAACATCGAGCGCAACCTGTACTTGACCACTCAGCTCATCGAGCTGGGCCTGCCCGTGGTGGTGGCGGTGAACATGATCGACCTGGTGCGCAAAAACGGCGACAAGATCGACCTGGCCAAACTGGGCAGGGCTCTGGGCTGCGAAGTTGTGGAGATGTCCGCCTTGAAGGGCGAGGGCGGGGTGGAGGCCGCGGAGAAGGCCATGGCCCTGGCCCAGGCCCACAAGGCGGGGGAACTGCCCCACGTGTTCACCGGCAGCGTGGAGCATGCCCTGGCCCACATTGAGGAATCCATCCAGGGCAAGGTCAGCGACCGTTATCTGCGCTGGTACGCCATCAAGGTGTTCGAGCGGGATGAAAAGGTGATGGAGGAGCTGGACTTCGACCCCGATTTGAAGGCCCACCTGGAGGAGCATATCGCCGACTGCGAAAAGGAGCTGGATGACGACGCAGAGTCCATCATCACCAACCAGCGCTACGCCTATATCAGCAGTGTGGTACATAAGGCGGTGGTGAAGAAAGCCGCCAAGCACTCGCTGACTGTCTCCGACAAGATCGACCAGGTGGTTACCAACCGTGTCGCGGCCCTGCCCATTTTCGCGGTAGTCATGTTCCTGATCTATGCCGTCGCCATGGGTCCCTGGAAGGTGTCCATCGGCACCGCCCTCACCGACTGGGCCAACGACGGCCTGTTCGGCGACGGCTGGCTGGTGCCCTTTGTGTCCGACGTGGACGGCTGGGAAGATGCCGCCGGCGCGTTTGAGGAGGCCGAGGCCATCATCGAGGCCTATGAGGCCGGCGACACCAAGGTCTATTTCTACGATGATGAGACAGGTGACACCGACGTAGTTGATGTGAATGAGGACGCTTACAACGAGGCCCTTGAGCTGGAGGAACCCGACCCCAACCAGTTCGGCGTGTGGGTGCCCGGAATCCCTGTTCTGATTGAGGGTGGCCTGGACGCCATCAACTGCAATGACGGGGTCAATTCCCTGGTGCTGGACGGCATCGTGGGCGGCGTGGGCGCGGTGCTGGGCTTTGTTCCCCAAATGCTGGTGCTGTTCCTGCTGCTGGCTATTTTGGAAGACGTGGGCTACATGGCCCGTGTGGCCTTCATCATGGATCGCATTTTCCGCCGCTTCGGTCTGAGCGGTAAGTCCTTCATCCCCATGCTGGTGGCCACCGGCTGCGGCGTGCCCGGCGTCATGGCCTCCCGCACCATCGAGCAGGATCGCGACCGCAAAATGACCATCATGACCACCTGCTTCATCCCCTGCGGCGCGAAGATGCCCATTATCGCCATGTTTGCGGGGGCGCTGTTCGGCAAGTCCGTATGGGTGGCGGTATCCGCTTACTTCATCGGTGTGGCGGCAGTGGTGATCTCCGGCATCATGCTGAAGAAGTTCAAGGCCTTTGCCGGGGAGCCCGCCCCCTTCGTGATGGAGCTGCCCTCTTACCATGCGCCATCCGCCACAAACGTACTCCGGGCAACCTGGGAGCGGGGCTGGTCCTTTATCAAACGGGCCGGCACAGTCATCTTGCTGTCATCCATTATCCTGTGGTTCCTGAACGGCTTTGGCTTCACTGACGGCGCGTTCGGCATGGTGGAGGATGCGAACGATTCCATTCTCGCCACCATCGGAAACTTGGTGGCCTGGATCTTTGCCCCCCTGGGTTTCGGCTCCTGGCAGGCTGCCGTGGCTGCCATCACCGGCCTTGTTGCCAAAGAGGAGGTGGTGTCCACCTTCGGCGTGCTGTATCCGGGCAACCTGAGCGTCAATGTGGCCCAGACATATACCGCCGTCGCCGCCTATTCCTTTATGGTATTCAACCTGCTGTGCGCCCCCTGCTTTGCCGCCATGGGCGCCATCAAGCGCGAGATGAACAACGCCAAATGGACCTGGGCCGCCATCGGTTATATGTGTCTGTTTGCTTATGTAATCGCCCTGATCGTCTATCAGATCGGCGGGCTGATTGCCGGCACGGTGAGCTTCAGCGTGTTCACCGTCGTGGCCATTGCTTTGGTGGCAGGGCTGCTGTTCCTGCTGTTCCGGCCCGCTTCCAAGCTGTCTGACACCGCTGCTGTCCGCAGCGCCGAGGTTGGGAAGGTGTAATGCTATGCTTCAATTCCTGAGGGAAAACTGGGGCAATATCCTGGTGCTGGCTGTGATCGCCGCCGCCGTGGCGGGGGCGCTGCTGAATATGCGCCGAAAGAAGAAATCCGGCTGCGGATGTGGCTGTGACAGCTGCCCATCGAAAGGTTTCTGTCATCCTGAAAAATAAAAAGCGCCCGGGAGCACCGCTCCCGGGCCTTTTGGTGTCAATATTCACATTTCCAAAAGAATACGCTGTAGGGGGGCAGTTCACTGCCGCCGCCGAAGTCGTGGGGCTGGCCGGTGAGCAGATCCACCGCCCGGCCGCACCCGGCGTCAAAGTGGGCCCAATAGGGCTGGCTGTCGGCGTTCACCGCCACCAGCACCCGCTCATGCTCGCTCCGGCGCTGGAAGATGGCCTGCTTGTTGGTCAACACCAGATCCTTGAAGTCGCCCCAGCACAGCGCCTCGCTCTCCCTGTGGGCGCGGGCCATGGCGGTGATCTGGTCGGTGAGCTCGTTCCACTCGGGCCGGTCAAAGTTGGGCCGCAGGGCGTCATCTCCATGGGATTTGTCCCCCTGAGCGCCCCACTCGCTGCCGTAGTACAGACAGGGGATACCGGGCATTCCGAACATCACGCCGTACAGCAGGGGCAGGTGGGCCGGGTTCTGCAAAATGGTGGCCGCCCGGGTGACATCGTGGTTGTCCACAAAGGACAAGAGGTGCTTGCCCTTGTACAGCGTCCACTGCTCCGGGCCGAACTGACGCTTCAGGCTGTGGACGATCTCGAACAGGTTCATGGAGTTAAAGCTGGAGTACAGCCCCTTGTAGCACTCGTAGTTGGTGCAGGAGTGGAGCAGACCGTCCCCCACCCACTGGTTGTAGTCGCCGTGGAGGGTTTCGCCCACCAGGAAGAAGTCGGGCTTCAGCCCGTCGCAGAACCAGCGCAGGCGGCGGAGAAAATCCTTGTCCAGGCAGTAGGCCACGTCCAGCCGCAGCCCGTCGATGCCAAACTGCTCCACCCAAAAGCGCACGCAGTCCAGCAGGTAATCCACTACGGCGGGGTTGCGCAGATTGAGCTTCACCAGCTCATAGTGGCCCTCCCAGCCCTCGTACCAGAAGCCATCGTTATAGTTGGAATTGCCGTCAAAATTGATATGGAACCAGTCCTTATATGGGGAGTCCCATCGGCGCTCCTGCACATCCCGGAAAGCCCAGAAGCCCCGGCCCACATGGTTGAACACCCCATCCAGCACCACCTTGATGCCGTGGTCGTGAAGGGTGCGGCACACTTGGGCAAAGTCCTCATTGGTGCCTAAGCGGCAGTCGATTTTGCGGTAGTCCCGGGTGTCATAGCCGTGGCGGTCGCTTTCAAAAATGGGGCAAAGGTAGACCGCGTCGGCCCCCAATTTTTGGATATGACCGGCCCACTCCCCGATTTTTTCGATGCGGTTGACCGGGACGCCGTCGTTTTCCCAGGGCGCTCCGCAGAACCCCAGGGGATAAATCTGATAAAATACGCTGTTCTCTGCCCACATGGGCGTCACTCCCTCTCTCTGGCGGTGTTTCATGGCCGGAAAAGCCGTGAGATAATAGTATAGCAGAAAACGGGGAAAAAAGCAAGCTTACCTCCCTTGACACCCCGTGCGGTTGAGTAAAGCGCGAAGCTGCGCTGTTCTCCGGCGCTGCTGAGCGGCAATGCTGCGCAGTATGGGAACCAGTTCGGTGGATACATCGTATTTCAGAGCATTTTCCGCCATGCGGACTGCCCCTTGGCAATGGGGCAGCATCTGCTGCGCAAAGACAACGCCCAGCCGGTTGCTCTCAGAGGCGGCACCCATGCGGGCAAACATCTCCCGGTAGATGAGATCCATCCGACGCTGGTAGAGCCGCAGATCCATCTGGGCGTTGGTGAGCTGGCCGCAGGCAGGCAGAACCGCCTCCATCTGGTCAATGGCCTGGGTCTGCTCTTCCATAAGGCGCTGTGCGGTCTGCCGGATGGCGGGATTTTCCGTATACCGCAGGACATTGTTGGACATCTGGACAGCGGCCCGGCAATGGGGGACCATCTGAACCGCGAAGTTATGGGAGATGCTCTGGTTAAGGCCTACAGTGGTCATGGCCTGAATCATTTCATCCAGCGTCTGATAAAAACAGCATAAGTAATTTTTCGAATCCTCGCTGAGCAAGCAGGTGTTTTTCATAAATTTGCCCTCCTTTGCCCCATTCTATGAAAGGAAAGGGAAGGACGTTCAAAAATAAGGCGGCGGTCACGTTGACCGCCGCCTGTTTTTTAGGTTTGCTCTTTTCCAATGTCAAAGGCGTGGAGCCAGTCCGATTTCAGCAGGAACAGCAGGAACACCACTGAACTGAGCGACCAGGTAAGGGGATAGGCCCAGGAAATAGTGGCGAATGCCGGGAAGAAGCGGAGGGCCAGGGTGACGTAAGTCACCCGGACGCAGCACCAGAAAGCCAGCATGGTGACCATTGGGACAAAGGACTTGCCGCACCCCCGAAGCACGCCCGCCGCGCAGTGGGAAAAGGCCAACAAAAAGAAGAAGGGGGCCACCACCCGGGACTGGATGGTTCCAAATCGAATGGCCTCCGCCTCATCCACAAAAAAGCCCAGGGCAGGAGGGGCGGCGAAGAGAAACACCACGCCGATGAGCTCCGCCAGCACCACACCGGACAGAATGCCAAATATGGCGCCCTTTTTCGCCCGGTCATACTGCCGTGCCCCCAGATTCTGGCTGATGAAGGTGGGCAGGGACATAGACATACTCATAATGGGCAGGAACACCAAGCCCTCGATCTTGGCATAGGCCCCATGACCTGACATGGCGTACTCCCCAAAGGAGTTGATGTTGCTCTGCACCACCAGATTTCCGATGCTGATGACGGCATTCTGTACACCGGTGGGCAGGCCCTGGCGGATAACCTGGGAAAGGATGTCCGGGTAGAGGCGCAGCTTGCGAAAATCCAGCCGGGTATAGTCCTTCAGCCGGCACATCCGCCACAGGCACAGAAGGAAGCTGATCCCCTGGGTGAGGACGGTGGCGACCGCGGCCCCCGCCACACCCCAATGAAACACCGCGACAAACAGGAGATCCAGCACCATGTTCAGCGCGGAGGAGATGACGAGGTAGTACAGCGGATGTAAACTGTCTCCCAAGGAACGCATGATGGCCATACAGATGTTGTAGAGGATAACGGTGAACACTCCACCGAAGTAAATACGGAAATAGATCAGGGAATAGGGCAGCACCGACTCCGGCGTGTTCATGATGAGCAGCAGCCGGGGCACCAGCAGAAGCCCCACCACCGTGGATAGGACCGAGGCAATAATGCCAAACAGAAAATTGGTATGGATGGCTCGGACAACGTTTTCTTCGTCTTTGGCTCCGTAGTATCGGGAAATAATGACGCCGCCGCCAATGGCAATGCCGTTGAAGAAGCCGATGACCAGAAAGGTGAGACTGCCGCCCGAGCTGACGGCGGCAAAAGCCCCGTTGTCGGCAAAATTGCCCAGTACCCAGGCGTCGGCCAGGTTATAAAGCTGCTGAAGCAGCTGCCCCAAAAAAAGGGGAATGGCGAAAGATACGATTCCTCGGATGATGGAACCCTCCGTCAGCGATGGGTTTTGGGCCCCCAGGCGGCCCCTGAAAATAGACATGATCTTCATTCCTCGATTCAAGCATGGTATTGTGCCCGGAAATCCTAGCATAGCACAGGGATATAAGACCGTCAAGAGGGAACCAGGAAAAAATCGAAAAATGTCCGTCCACAACCTATTGTGGACGGACATTTTCGGTGGCAGGAGGGCGGCGTTATCGGACGATTTTATAGTAGGTGCGGGCGGTGAGCAGATAGACCACGGCGTACACCGCCAGGAAGGCCGCCAGCGTCCCTCCAGTGCAAAGCGCCACGGTGGTCACATTGCGCACCCCGAACATGGTGAGCATCCGGGCCACCAGGTTGAAGTCGAACAGAAGGTGGATTGCCGCCACCACGATGGGCAGGAAGAACACGATGAGCACCTGGCTGCGGATGGAGGACTTGACCTCCCGCTGGCTCAGGCCCACCTTGCGCATGATCTCGAACCGGCCTTGATCCTCGTAGCCCTCAGACACCTGCTTGTAGTAGATGATGAGTACTGTGGCCATGAGGAACACAATGCCCAGCACAATGCCCAGGAATAGGAAGCCCCCGGCCATGGAATAACCGTCCACCGACATTTCGGCCCGGCTCTCCACACGCCAGGACTCCCACTCTCCGGTGCCGTCAAAAAAGCTCTCGCTCTCGATGGTGGCGTCCGACCAGGCGTCCACCAGCGCCAGCTCCTCCTCGCCGGTACAGTCCAAATCCAGCAGGACCAGGGCGTAGGCGGCGAGACTATCGTCCGCCATATCCCGCAGGGCGGTGCGGCTGGTCTCGTCGGCCACCACCAGGCACACCGGGTTAAACATACTGTGGGTGACGGAGAACATGGACAGGGCGGGCAGGGACTGGGCGGCGGTGAAGGACAGGGAGCTGCCTCCCACGCTGGTGATGGTGTAGGAGTCCAGCTCCGGCCCATCGCCGGATATTGCCAGCTCGCCGGGGGCGAGGGCGGGGGCGGGTTGGCC
>CAMWRX010000082.1 GCA_947176765.1 uncultured bacterium | reverse complement strand
CTCGTTCTTTTTTTCTTGCGCTCCCCCGCCCCGCCTCCCCCCTCCCCGGCCCCCAGGAGGGCACTTTAATCCACCGGCGCAGGCTGGACAAATCGGCGGACTTCGTCCAGCAGATGATGGACAAGCACCACTTCCGGGAGCCGGTGCTGTGGTGCACCGCCCCTGTCCACGCCCAGTTTTTGGACAAGCTGGCCTACCGGGGGGTGGTGTACGACTGCCACCGCTTCTGGGACGACCAGTACCTGGACTGGGAGAGCGACCTGACCCGCCACGCCGAGGTGGTGTTCGCCGCCTCCTTCGGCCTCATCAAGCGGCTGTCCCCCTGCAATGACAACATCGCCCTGCTCCCCAACGGGGTCAACCCCCTGCTGTTCCAGCAGCGGGAGCACACCGTCCCCCCTGTCCTGGAGGGCATTTCCGGGCAGCGGGTGCTGGGCCGGATGGGACGGGTCGACGGCCAGGTGGACTTGGAGCCCCTGCTCTACGCCGCCCGCCACCGGCCGGAGTGGACGTTTGTGCTGATGGGCCCCGCCACCAAGCCAGGGGCGGCCCCGCTGCGGGGGCAGGACAACATCGTGCTCACCGGGCCGGTGAACCCCCTGGACGTGCCCGACTGCCTATACCGCTGCGACCTGCTGTTTGACCTTGTCCGCCTGGACCGGCCGGGCAGCGACATCGCCCCCAGCCGGGTGTACGAGTACCTGGCCACAGGCAAGCCTATTGTCACCGTGGTGGATCCCAGCGTCCCCGACGCCATCCCGGAGCTGGTATCCACCGCCTACGACGGTTCCGGGTTCCTGCGCCGGTGCAAGGCCGCCTTCGGCGAGGCCCCCTCCCTCCCCCGCCGCCGGCGGGAGATGGCGCGGCAGTCCTCCTGGGCCAACCGGGCGGCTCAGGTGGCCAATATCCTGGAGGCCACCGGGCTGTTTTGAACTTTTCGCCATGGACGGCCCGCCCTGGCCCCAAAGGATTGTATAAGCCTACGAAAATGCGGACAGCTCTTGATTTCTGGATTTTTCTCCGATAAAATGGTATCATCCTTTGGAAATGAGGTGGCTGCCGTGAAGCGTCTCACTCCTATCCGTCCGGGTTTCCGTCTCCACGGTGTCATTGCGTCCAAATGCTACAACTGAGCAAAGCAGGCTGCCCGCATATGCGCGGCGGCCTGTTTCGTTTTTTAAAGGAGGACTAGGAATGAAAAAAGTCGCCGTTATCATGGGCTCCGACTCCGACTGGCCGGTGGTCAAGGGGGCCTGCGCCCAGCTCAAGGAGTTCGGCATCCCCTACGAGGCCCACATCTTGAGCGCCCACCGCACCCCCGCCGCCGCCGCGGACTTCGCCAAAAGCGCCCGGGCCAACGGCTTTGGCGTGCTGATCTGCGCGGCGGGCATGGCCGCCCACCTGGCCGGGGCCTTCGCGGGCAACTCCACCCTGCCCGTCATCGGCATCCCCATGAAGGGGGGCGCCCTGGACGGACTGGACGCCCTGCTGGCCACCGTCCAAATGCCCAGCGGTATCCCCGTGGCCACCGTGGCCATCAACGGGGCCAAGAACGCCGCCGTGCTGGCCGCCCAGATCCTGGCCGTGTCCGACGATGCCCTGGCGTTCAAGCTGGACGCCGCCCGGGATGAAATGGCCGCGCAGATCGCCTGGAAGGACACCGATTTGCAGGCCGAAGTTACTTTTTCTTGCGAGCAGTGCCCGCCCAGCGGGCACTAGCAGCCTAAGCCGCCACAGGCGGCCCACGGAAAGAAAAAGTAACCAAAAAGAACTTTAATCCGTTACCTCCATAGTTTATGTTGTAAAGCTTCCGCTCGGCAACATGGCTGGCACCAATTTTTACATCATTTGATCAAATTTAGAAGGGATGATAGAAATGCAAAAAATCGAGCAGCTCTACGAGGGCAAAGCTAAGAAAGTATTCGCCACCGAGGAGGAGGACATCGTCATCGTCTCCTACAAGGACGACGCCACCGCCTTTGACGGCCTGAAAAAGGGCACCATCACCGGCAAGGGGGCCATCAACAACCAGATGACCAACTTCCTCATGCAGCAGCTGGAGAAGGCGGGCGTCCCCACCCACTTCGTGGAGGAACTGAGCGAGCGGGAGACCGCCGTGAAGAAGGTGACCATCGTCCCCCTGGAGGTCATCATCCGCAACATCTCCGCCGGCTCCTTCGCCAAGCGGTACGGCGTGGAGGAGGGCATCGTGTTCGACGCGCCCACCGTGGAGTTCTCCTACAAGAACGACGACCTCCACGACCCCCTCATCAACGACCACCACGCCGTGGCCCTGAAGCTGGCCACCTGGGAGGAGATCGAGCTCATCAAGAAGTACGCCTTCCAGGTCAACGATTTCCTCAAGGCGGAGCTTGCCGCCTGCGGCGTGACCCTGGTGGACTTCAAGCTGGAGTTCGGCAAGACCTCTGACGGCACCATCGTGCTGGCCGACGAGATCAGCCCGGACACCTGCCGCTTCTGGGACTCCAAGACCGGCGAAAAGCTGGACAAGGACCGCTTCCGCCGTGACCTAGGCAACGTGGAAGGCGCTTATCAGGAGATGAGCCGCCGCCTCATGGGGAAATAAGCGATGGGCGGATTTTTTGGCGCGATCTCCAAGCGCGATGTCACCCTTGACATCTTTTTCGGCGTGGACTACCACTCCCACCTGGGCACCCGCCGGGGCGGCATGATTATCTACGACAAAGAGGACGGCTTCCAGCGGCAGATCCACTCCATCGAGAACACCCCCTTCCGCACCAAGTTCGAGAACGACCTGGAGAAATTCCACGGCACGGCGGGCATCGGCTGCATCAGCGACACCGACCCCCAGCCCCTGCTGGTGCGCTCCCATCTGGGCCTGTTCGCCATCTCCACCGTGGGCATCATCAACAACGCCGACGCTCTGGTGGAGGAATACTTCAACGGCCGCACCCAGTTCATGGCCATGAGCTCCGGCAAGGTGAATTCCACCGAGCTGACCGCCGCCCTCATCAACCAGAAGGGCTCCCTGGTGGAGGGCATCCGCCACGCCCAGGAGGTCATCGACGGCTCGTCCACCATCCTCATCCTGACCCCCGACGGCATCGTGGCCGCCCGTGATAAATTGGGCCGCCTGCCGGTGCTCATCGGGAAGAATGAGGACGGCTGCTGCGTGTCCTTCGAGTCCTTCGCCTGCACCAAGCTGGGCTACGACAGCGCCTATGAGCTTGGTCCCGGCGAGATCGTCCGCATCACCTCCGAGGGCTGGGAGACCCTGGCCCCCGCCGGGGACAAAATGCGTATCTGCGCCTTTTTGTGGACCTACTACGGCTACCCCAACTCCAACTATGAGGGGATGAACGTGGAGGTCATGCGCTGCCGCAACGGCGAGATCATGGCCCGGGAGGAGGCGGCCCGAGGCGCCCTGCCTGACGTGGACTGGGTGGCGGGGGTGCCCGACTCCGGCGTACCCCACGCCATTGGCTACGCCAACCGCAGCGGCAAGCCCTTCGCCCGGCCCTTCGTCAAGTACACCCCCACCTGGCCCCGCTCCTTCATGCCCGCCAGCCAGGAGGTGCGCAACCAGGTAGCTAAAATGAAGCAGATCCCCGTGCCCGAGCTGATCCAGGGCAAAAAGCTTTTGTTCGTGGATGACTCCATCGTCCGGGGCACCCAGCTGCGGGAGACGGTGGACTTCCTGTACGGCGCGGGGGCAAAGGAAGTGCACATGCGCTCCGCCTGCCCGCCCATCATGTACGGCTGCAAGTACCTGAACTTCTCCCGGAGCAACTCCGAAATGGAGCTGCTGGCCCGGACCATCGTCCAGGAGCTGGAGGGTGACGAGGGACAGCAGCATTTGGAGGAATATGCCGATTCCAACACGGAGCGGGGCCAGTGCCTGCTCAAGTCCATCTGCGAAAAGCTGGGCTTCGACTCCCTGGGCTACCAGTCCCTGGACGGGCTGCTGGAGGCCATCGGCATTGACCGGGATAAGATCTGCACCTATTGCTGGACGGGGAAGGAGTAAGCCCCCGGATGTTTCACGTGAAACATACGTTCTAATTACATTGTTTGGAGGTTTCGCTATGCAAGACTCCCATTCCGCGTCCTACGCCGCCGCCGGCGTGGACATTGAGGCCGGGTACAAGGGCGTACAGCTCATGAAAAAGCACGTGGAGCGCACCATGATCCCCGGCGTGGTCAGCGGCATCGGCGGATTCGGCGGGCTGTTTGCCCCCGACCTGACCGGTATGAAAGAGCCCATCCTGGTGTCCGGCACCGACGGCGTGGGCACCAAAATCCGGGTCGCCCAACTATTGGACAAGCACGACACCATCGGCATCGACTGCGTGGCCATGTGCGTCAACGACATCGTGTGCTGCGGGGCCAAGCCCCTGTTCTTCCTGGACTACATCGCCATCGGCAAAAACGAGCCGGAGAAGGTGGCGGCCATGGTGTCCGGCGTGGCGGAGGGCTGCGTCCAGGCGGGCTGCGCCCTCATCGGCGGTGAGACCGCCGAGCATCCCGGCGTCATGAATCCCAAGGACTACGACCTGGCGGGCTTCTCCGTGGGCATCGTGGACAAGGAAAAGATGATCGACAACAGCCGGATGAAGGCCGGGGACGTGATTCTGGGCCTTGCCTCCAACGGCCTGCACTCCAACGGCTTCTCCCTGGTGCGCAAGGTGTTCGACATCGAGCACGCCGACCTGTCCAAACCCCTGGACGAACTGGACGGAAAGAGCCTGGGCGAAGAGCTGCTGGCTCCCACCAAAATCTACGTCAAGCCCGTGTTGGCCGCCATGGAGGCCGCCCGGGTCTACGGCGTCAGCCACATCACCGGCGGCGGCTTCTTTGAGAACATCCCCCGCTGCCTGCCCCAGGGGCTGACCGCCAAGATCGACAAGTCCGCCCTTCAGATCCCCCCCATTTTCTCCCTGCTCCAGAACACCGGTAACATCCCCGAGCGGGATATGTTCAACACCTTCAACATGGGCGCCGGCATGGTGCTGGTGGTGGACAAGGAGGACGTGGTCAAGGCTGTGGCCGCCCTGGATGGGGCGGGCTGCCCCGCCCGTGTCATCGGCGAGGTGATCCCCGGCGACGGGGGCGTGGAGCTGTTATGAGTAAGGTGGTAAAACGCATCGCCGTGCTGGTGTCCGGCGGCGGCACCAACCTGCAAGCCCTCATTGACGCCCAGCGCCGGGGGGAGATCATCAATGGGGAAATCGCCGCCGTCATCGCCTCCAAGCCCGGGGTCTACGCCCTGGAGCGGGCCAAACGGGCGAAAATCCCCGGCTATGTGGTGGCCCGGAAGGATTTTCCTGACAGCCGGGCCATGACCGTGGCCCTGGTGGACAAGCTGAAAAGCCTGGACATCGACCTGGTGGTGCTGGCCGGGTTCATGGTCATCCTCACCAAAGAGATGGTACAAGCCTACCCCAACGCCATTTTGAACGTCCACCCCGCCCTGATCCCCTCCTTCTGTGGGGAGGGGTACTACGGGCTCCACGTCCATGAAAAGGCGCTGGAATATGGCGTCAAGCTGTCCGGCGCCACCGTCCACTTCGTCAGCGAGGAGTGCGACGGCGGGCCCATCGTACTGCAAAAAGCGGTGGCGGTAGAGGAAAACGACACCCCGGAAACCCTCCAGCGCCGCATCATGGAGCAGGCCGAGTGGGTGATCCTGCCCCGGGCCGTGTCCCTGTTCTGCCAGGGGCGCTTGAAGGTGGAAGGCCGCACCGTCCGGATTTTGAAGCCGCTGAATCTATCAAAGGAGTGTCTGCAATGATCGATATGACCGAGTATTTACAGAATAACCCCTACCCCGGCCGGGGCATTATGCTGGGCCGCTCCGCCGACAACAAGAGCGCCGTCATCGCCTACTTCATCATGGGCCGCAGCGAGAACAGCCGCAACCGGGTCTTTGAGGAGACGGACGACGGCATCCGCACCAAAGCCTTTGACGAAAGCAAAATGACCGACCCCTCCCTCATCATCTACCATCCCGTCCGCCGGATGGACAACGGCATCACCATCGTCACCAACGGCGACCAGACCGACACCATCCGGGACAACATCCTGGCAGGCCACTGCTACCGCCACGCCCTGAACACCCGCACCTTCGAGCCGGACGGCCCCAACTACACCCCCCGGATCTCCGGCGTGGTGAAGCCCAACGGCTCCTACGACCTGTCCATCCTCAAGAGCCTGGACGGCGACCCCTCCTGCGCCTGCCGGTACTTCTACGAGTACGACGCCCCCAAGGCGGGAGTGGGCCACTTCATCCACACCTACGAGAGCGACGGCAATCCCCTGCCCTCCTTCCAGGGGGAACCCAGGATGGTGTCCATCACCGCCCCCGACGCGGAAACGCTGGCAGGCGACCTGTGGCTGGCGCTGAACGACGACAACAAGGTGTCGCTGTTTGTGCGCTACATCGACCTGGAGACCGGGGACGACGAGACTTCCATCATCAATAAGCACTGGTAAGGAGGAGGTTTGAACATGACCGAGCTGGAACTGAAATACGGCTGCAACCCCAACCAAAAGCCCGCCCGCATTTTCATGGAGGGCGGCGAGCTGCCCCTGGAGGTGCTCAACGGCAAGCCGGGGTACATCAACTTCATGGACGCGCTGAACTCCTGGCAGCTGGTCCGCGCCCTGAAAAAAGCCACCGGCCTGCCCGCCGCCGCCTCCTTTAAGCACGTCTCCCCCGCCGGGGCGGCCCTGGGCCTGCCTCTCAGCGACGTGGAGCGGCACATCTACTTCGCCCCCGAGGGCGACCTCTCCCCCATCGCCTGCGCCTATATCCGGGCCCGGGGCGCTGACCGGCTGTGCTCCTTCGGCGACTGGGCGGCGCTGTCCGACACCTGTGACGCCGACACCGCCCGGTTCCTGGCCCTGGAGGTGTCCGACGGCGTGATCGCCCCCGGCTACACCGACGAGGCGCTGGAAATCCTGAAAACCAAGCGCAAGGGCGGCTACAACGTGGTGAAAATCGACCCCGATTACGCCCCCGCCCCCATCGAGCGCCGGAACATCTTCGGCATCACCTTCGAGCAAGGCTATAATGATCTGGCCATCGACGAGAAGATGCTGGAAAACATCGTCACCGAAAACCGCGATCTGCCCCAGGAGGCCAAGCACGATATGCTGCTGGCCCTCATTACGCTGAAATACACCCAGTCCAACTCGGTGTGCTATGTGAAGGACGGCATGACTATCGGCGTGGGCGCGGGCCAGCAGAGCCGCATCCACTGCACCCGGCTGGCGGGCAACAAGGCGGACATCTGGTGGCTGCGCCAGCATCCGAAGGTGCTGGGCCTCCAGTTCGTGGACGGCATCCGCCGCCCCGACCGGGACAACGCCATCGACCTGTACATCTCTGACGAGCACGACGACGTGCTGGCCGAGGGCGTGTGGCAGAACACCTTTAAGGTGAAGCCGGACGTGCTCACCGAGGAGGAGAAAAAGGATTGGATCGCCCAGATGTCCGGCGTGACGGTGGGCTCCGACGCCTTCTTCCCCTTTGGGGACAACGTGGAGCGGGCGTTCAAATCTGGCGTGAAGTACATCGCCCAGCCCGGCGGCTCCATCCGGGACGACCAGGTCATCGCCACCGCCGACAAGCACGATATGGTCATGGCGTTCACCGGAATGCGGCTGTTCCATCACTAGAAGCGCGAGCGTAGGCTGGCAGGCCCGGATGGACTGGCGCCGTGGGCGGGCCGAAGGCCCGCTTAGGTCTGGGGCGGCAAAGCCGCCTAACGGCGAGGGTGAGCGATGGGGCCGTAGGCCCCAGAGACCAGCCCGAGTCGGAGGGAAGCCGGGCCGTCAAGCCAGCCCAACGCGAACGTGACAATCGGGAGGATTTTTATGAAAGTTTTAGTGGTAGGCTCCGGCGGACGGGAGCACGCCATCTGCTGGAAGCTGGCCCAGTCGCCCAAGGTAACAGAATTGTTCTGTGCCCCCGGCAACGCGGGCATCGGGCAAGTCGCCAAGTGCGTGAATGTCAAAGCCACCGACGTGGACGGCATGGTCAAGTGGGCAAAGGACAACGCCATGGACTTCGTGGTGGTGGCCCCGGACGACCCCCTGGCCTTAGGGCTGGTGGACGCGCTGGAGGCGGCGGGCATCCCCGCCTTTGGGCCCCGGGCCAACGCCGCCGTCATCGAGGCCAGCAAAGCGTTCTCCAAGGAACTGATGAAGAAGTACCACATCCCCACCGCCAAATATGAGACGTTCACCGAGCTGGACAAGGCCCTCAGTTACATCGAGGCGCAGGGCGCGCCCATCGTGGTCAAGGCGGACGGCCTGGCCCTGGGCAAGGGCGTGGTGGTGGCCGCCACCGTGGACGAGGCCAAGACCGCCGCCCGGGAGATGATGGAGGACAAGAAGTTCGGCGAATCCGGCTCCACCGTGGTCATCGAGGAATGCATGACCGGGCCGGAGGTCACCGTGCTGGCCTTCGCCGACGGGGAGCACGTGCGGCCCATGCCCGCCAGCCAGGATCACAAGCGGGCCTACGACGGCAACCAGGGCCCCAACACCGGCGGCATGGGGGCCATCTCTCCCCCGCCCCAGTACACCCCGGAAATCGCCCAGCGGTGTATGGATGAAATCTTCCTGCCCACTATCCAGGCGCTGAAGGCGGAGGGCCGGCCCTTCCATGGGGTCATCTACTTCGGCCTGATGCTCACCCCGGACGGCCCCAAAGTGGTAGAGTACAACGCCCGGTTCGGCGACCCGGAGTGCCAGGCGGTGCTGTCCCTGTTGGACAGCGATTTGATGGACATCTTCACCGCCTGCCGGGAGGGGACGCTGGATCAGGCGGATCTGCGCTGGAAAGACAGCGCCGCCTGCTGTCTGGTGCTGGCCTCCGGCGGTTACCCGGCAGACTATCAGAAGGGCTACCCCATCTCCGGGCTGGACGAGGCGGGCAAGCGCGCCGTGGTGTTCCACGCGGGCACCGCCGAGAAGGACGGCCAGATCGTCACCAACGGCGGGCGGGTGCTGGGCGTCACCGCCCTGGGGGACACCCTGGACGATGCCATCGCCAACGCCTACGCCGCCGCCAACCCCATTTCCTTTACCAATATGCACTTCCGTACCGACATCGGCCACGCGTTCTGAATGAACAAGCTGTTGGAGCGCGACCTGTATGACCCGGTGCGCAATTACCTGGAAGGGCTGGGCTACGAGGTCAAGGGCGAGGTGAAGGACTGCGACGTCACCGCCCTGCGGGATGGCGAGCTCATCGTGGTGGAGCTGAAACGGGGTTTCACCCTGGAGCTGATTTACCAGGCCCTGGACCGGCAGCGGGTGGCCGACGGGGTGTACGTGGCGGTGCCGCTGCCCAAGCGGGGCTATATGTCGCCTCACATCCGGGAGATGCAGTCCCTGTGCCGGCGGCTGGAGCTGGGTCTGATCTTCGTGGGCTTCACCCAGAAGGGCGTGCCCCAGATCGACGTGGTAGTCCATCCCAAGGAGGCGTCCGCCCCCCGGCGGGACAAAAAGCGCCGCCTGGCCGTCATCCGGGAACACGAGGGCCGCACCGGCAGCGCCAACACGGGCGGCGTGACCCGGAAAAAGATTCTGACGGCCTACAAGGAACAGGCCCTGCGCACCGCCCGGATCCTGCGTGAGGCCGGCCCCGCCCGGGTGGAGGATGTCAAGCAGATGGGCGGCCCCGCCAACGCCGCCGCCATCCTAGGGCGCAACGTGCTGGGGTGGTTCGACCGGGAGCTTGGCCCGGACAGGCGGAAATACCTCTACCGGGTGAGCCAAAAAGGGTTGGAGGCGCTGGAGTTATACCAGGACATCCCATAAAAGTTGCCCAATAACGGACAGAGCCCCGCGCCACAGGCGCGGGGCTCTTTGTCTCTATGTCAGTTCACGAATTTTGTCCGCCGCGAGATAGCCGCCCCGCACGGGAAAAGGCTGTCCCGCCGGATCTTCGAATACGACGCGCCCCCCGATCAGCTCGATCTTGCGCTCCCCGTCCCGGTAGACGCACTCGTAGCCGTAAAAGGCCCGGAGAACACGGTCAGCCCGGGCGGCGTCCATGTCCGGGGTCACCGTCCAGTCCGCCTCCGTCGGCAGGGGCCAGTACTCCCCCGCCCCCTGGGGTTGGGCGCTTGCCAGCACATCGGGCAGGCCATTCACCAGCCGGTGAACCATGGCGGGTACTTTTTCGTACACTTTCTCCATGTAGGTCTGGTGATCCTCCCGCTCGTCCAGCGGGAACCGCTCTCGCAGCAGAATCTCCCCGGTGTCGAAGTCCGCCGCCATTTTGTGGGCGGTTATGCCGCCGGATTCCGCCCCCTCCAAAATGAGCCGGGGCATGGGCCAGGAGCCCCGGCCCACAGGCAGGGGGGTGGGGTGGAAA
>CAMWRX010000081.1 GCA_947176765.1 uncultured bacterium | reverse complement strand
GGGTGGGGGGTTCAGGCGGTTCGGGCGCGTCGGGACGGGTGTTGAAGTGAACCCGGACATGGCCGCTGTCCTTTTCCACGCTGGTGCGGCGCTGAATGGCCTCCTTGGCCTGCTTCAGGGCGGCTTTCGCCTGGTCGATGGCCGTGTTGCACACCTCGGACACGCTGGCCAGGATGGCGTCCAGGTCGCTCTGGGCACCGGCGTCCGGGCCGGCCTGGGGATCTTCCCCGCCCTCGGCTGTGCCCTGGGACTGACGGCCGCCGGCGGCTTCCGTGCCCAGGTAGGCCAGCAGCTCGTCCACGTCCCCAAGATCTTCCATGGCCCGATTGAAGGCGGCTTCGTCGTCCATGCCCGCGCCGGTCATGTCCAGGAAGCGGCGGTACAGGTTGTCGGACAGCTCCTCCACCAGCTCATCCTTGGCGGTGGACTGGGGCGCGGCGGCCAGCTTGCCGGCCACTGTATCAATAAATCTGCGCTTGATTTCTTCCATTGTGTTTAATCCTCCTCTGCTGAAGTCAGCGCGTCCAGTAAGGCGCGGGTGTTCTCCCATTCCTGCCGAGCCTCCGCCCAGCGCTTGCGCCCCTCGTCGGTGATGGCGTAGTAGCGGCGGCGGGCCCCGGGGCCGTCGTCCCCCCAGTATGAGGTGATGAAGCCGCTCTGCTCCAGGCGCTTAAAGGCGGTGTACAGGGTGGCCTCCTTGAAGCCGTATTCCCCCTGGGTCATCTGCTGAATGTTTTTGTTGATCTCATAACCATAGTTGTCCCCGCGCATCAATTGTGCTAATATAATAGTATCCGTGTGTCCGCGCAGGGTGTCCGCTGAAATCGACATGGCGTCCTCCCTTCTGGTGCGAGTTGGTTTTCGGATATCTGAGATACCCGGTTGTTCAAGATACCTCGCGAGCCGAAGTAACTTTGTGAGCTTAATATAGCACGAGATACCTCGCCTGTCAAGGTATTTTTGCGAAAAAATTTTTGCCCCCTATTTTTATGCGGGGCGAGACAAGGAGATGCTGCAAACATGAGCGAATGCACCCATGACTGTTCCACCTGCGGCGCCAGCTGCGGGGAGCGGACGGAGCCCCAGAACCTGCGCAAGCCCGCCAACGCGCAGTCAACCATCAAGAAAGTGATTGCCGTGGTCAGCGGCAAGGGGGGCGTGGGCAAATCCGCCGTTACCTGCACCCTGGCCGCCGCCATGGCAAAGCGCGGCAAAAAGGTGGGCGTGCTGGACGCGGACATCACCGGACCGTCGGTGCCCCGGGCCTTCAACATCCACGAGCGGGCCATGGGCACCGGGGACGGCATCCTCCCCGCTGTTACAAAGGACGGGGTGAAGGTCATGAGCCTGAACCTGCTCATCGAGCATGAGACCGACCCGGTGGTGTGGCGGGGGCCCGTCATCGCTGGTGCGGTGGAGCAGTTCTGGACCGATGTAATCTGGGGCGAGCTGGACTACCTGTTCGTGGATATGCCTCCCGGAACCGGGGACGTGCCGCTGACGGTGTTCCAGTCCCTGCCGGTGGACGGGGCCATCGTGGTCACCGCCCCCCAGGCCCTGGTGGGTATGATCGTCACCAAGGCGGTGCGCATGGCGGAGATGATGAGCGTGCCTGTGCTGGGGCTGGTGGAGAATTACTCCTTCTTCCGCTGCCCGGACTGCGGCAAGGAGCACCCTGTGTTCGGCGAGAGCACCATCGACGCGCTGGGGGCGGAGCTGTCCCTGCCGGTGCTGGCCAAGCTGCCCATTGACCCAGACCTGGCGAAGGCCGTGGACGAGGGTCGGGTGGAGGAGTATGCCCCCAACCCCATGGACGGGGTGGCGGAGCGGCTGGACGCCCAGTAAATTTTGTAAAAGTGCCCGGAGCTGATGAACTCCGGGCATTTTTGCCGTTTTCCACCCTTGCCAAACCGCTTCATGTCTGCTACAATGGGAAAAATTCGACAAAACCCGACATCATTCGACATGGGAGGCGGAAGCCATTCCCAGGAGAGGTTGGGGCGAATCTGCATAGCATAAGGAAGGCGGATGAAAAGGGGGCGGGAGCATGGACATGAGCGTAGACCAGGGGACGGCGCGGACGGCGGCGGAGCTGCGCCTCCAACTGGCGCAGATGACGGCGGCCAGCCAGCTGCTGGGCGGCTGCGCCCAGGACGAGAAGAGCCGGGATTATTTGGCGATGCTGGATCAGAGCATCTGCCGGATGCTGCGCGTCGTGGGACGGCTGGAGCTCAGCGCCCGGCTGGGAGAGGAGAACCCGCCCAGAATGGATTGGACTGCTGCCGACCTGGCCCGCCTCACCGGGGAGCTGGGGGAGCGCATGGCCGGGCTGCTGGCCAGCATAGATGTGACGCTGACGGTGAACGTCCCCGAGCGGCTGGCCGCGCGGGTGGACGAAGGGCTGATCCGGCAGCTCATTATGGAGCTGGTGTCTAACGGCGCCAAGGCCGGCAGGAATGTGACGCTGACCCTGGCGGCCCAGGGCGGCCGGGCGGTGTTCACCGTGGAGGACGATGGGCCGGGGATCGCGCCGGAGCGGCTCCAATATCTCTTTTCCAGCGAAGAGGAAGCCGTGCCCAACTGGCGGCGCGGCGGTGTAGGCGTGGCCATTGCCCGACGGGCGGCGGCCCTACACGGCGGAACGCTGGTGGCCGGCTGCGCCCCCGGAAAGGGGCTGCGGGCGGTGGCATCCATTCCCTTGGGCGAGCCGGGGGGCGCCGTGCTGGAGAGCCCCGGCCTGAGCTGGGACCGGGGGGGCTTTGACGACGAGCTGGTGGCCCTTAGCGACCTGCTGCCCGCCAAGGCGTTCCAGATGGAGGACAGGTGAATGAAAAGCGGGGCGGTGCGCCGGCCTCGCTTTTTTGCGCCCGATTTATTGGGGCTTACCGTCTCAGGCGGAAGTGAGGGATGTGGAGCTTGCGTCGGATTGAGGCCCCGCGCTTGCCTTGACGACGTCCGCCACCGCCGCCAGCACCTCCCCGTGGGTCTGGTCGAACAGGTGGGTGTAGATGCGCTGGGTGATGCTGGGGCTGCTGTGTCCCATGGCCCGGCTGATCTGGTACATGGGCACCCGGGCGCTGTTGGCCATGCTGGCAAAGGTGTGGCGCAGGCCGTGGAAGGTGATGGGGGGCAGCCGGAACTCCCGCACAAAGGCGGACAGGGCGGAGGACATGACGTTGGGATGGAGGGGCTTGCCGTCCCGCCCCAGAAGGAGAAAGTCATCGGGGGCGCAGGGCATCCCCTCCCGGAGACGCTTGGCCCGGAGGGATCGGAGCAGGGTCAGCAGGTCGTCCAGGGCGGCGATGGACAGCGTGCGGCAGCTGTCCGAGGTCTTGGGCGGCTTCTCCACCACCCGGGAGCCCACGGTGGTGCGCACCCAGCGCACGGATAACTGGCCGGAGTGGAGGTCCACATCCCGCCAGCGCAGGCCTAAAATCTCGCTGCGCCGTAGGCCCAGGAAGCAGGCCAGCCGCACGGGAATCTCCAGCGGATGACCCTTTACCGCCTGAAGAAGCCGGGCCAGACGGGCGGGGGTGTAGTACGCCACCTCCACCGCCGTGGCCTGGGGCGGAATGGCCCGCTGGACGGGATTGGACAGGATCACCCCCTGGCGGAAGGCGGACTTCAGCGCGGTGTGGAGCAGGACGTGGTGCTTGCGGATGGTGTTGGGGGACAGGCCCTTTTCCTCCGCCAGCCACTGGTAGTAGCCGTTGATGAGCGCCGGGGTCAGGTCGCACAGCCGCACCCTGCCCAGGGCGGGCCGGATGTGGTTGCGGATGATGCCGCGATAGCCGTTGATGGTGGTGGCCGCACGGCAGGGCTCGATGTCCGTTTCCATCCAGAGCTCCAGCCAGTGCTCCAGGGTGATATGGCCGCGGCGGACGCGGGAATGGGACATAGTGAACAACTCCTTTTCTTTGTTTCGGGGCAATAAGCCTATGTTACCCCGCCCGCTGGGCGGAGGGAAAGGGGAAACGCCTTTCCCCTTGACTTTTTCCGGGTTTCGCAATACAATATTGTCCATTCGTTGGCGGGGCGGCCCGCCGCATATTAGGATATGGAAAATCTACATTAATATATAAAGGATTGAAAAAATATGGCACAGGACAAAAACAAGCAGGTCAGCCAGATCACCGATATGGACGTGGACTTCGCCCAGTGGTACACCGACGTATGCACCAAGGCGGAGCTCATCGACTACACCAGCGTGAAGGGTATGTTCATCTACCGGCCCTACGGCTACGCCATCTGGGAGAACTTCCAGCGCATCCTGGACGGGATGTTTAAGGCCACAGGCCACGAGAACGTGTATCTGCCCGTGATTATCCCCGAGTCCCTGCTCCAGAAGGAGAAGGACCACGTGGAGGGATTTGCCCCTGAGTGCGCCTGGGTGACCTACGGCGGCAGCGACAAGCTGGAGGAGCGGCTGTGCATCCGGCCCACCTCCGAGACCCTGTTCTGTGAGCACTACGCCCATATCATCCACTCCCACCGGGATCTGCCCAAGCTGTACAACCAGTGGTGCTCCGTGCTGCGCTGGGAGAAATCCAGCCGTCCCTTCCTGCGCCACCGGGAATTTTTGTGGCAGGAGGGCCACACCATGCACGCCACCGCCGAGGAGGCGGTCGCCGAGACGGAGCGGATGCTGAACATCTACGCCGACTTCTGCGAGAACTACCTGGCCATGCCGGTGGTGAAGGGCCGCAAGACGGAGAAGGAGAAGTTCTCCGGCGCCGAGGCCACCTACGCCGTGGAGTGCATGATGCACGACAAGAAGGCGCTGCAAGCCGGCACCTCCCACTACTTCGGGGACGGCTTTGCCAAAGCGTTCGACATCACCTTCGCGGGCAAGGACAACCTGCCCCACCACCCATTCCAGACCTCCTGGGGCGTGTCCACCCGGCTCATCGGCGGCGTCATCATGACCCACGGCGACAACAACGGCCTGGTGCTGCCGCCCAAAGTCGCGCCCATCCAGGTGGTGGTCATCCCCGTGGCCCAGCACAAGGAAGGCGTCATTGAGGCCAACGAGGCCGTGATGGAGCGGCTCCAGAAGGCGGGCTTCCGGGTGAAGATGGACGCCAGCGACAACTCCCCCGGCTGGAAGTTCGCCGAGTACGAGATGAAGGGCGTGCCCCTGCGCCTGGAGCTGGGCCCCAAGGATATGGAGAAGAACCAGTGCGTGCTGGTGCGCCGGGACAGCGGGGAGAAGTCCTTCGTGTCCCTGGACGGCATCGAGGAGACTGTGGCCAAGATGCTGGAGGATATCCACACCGGACTGTACGAGCGGGCCAAGAAGAATCTGGAGGATAACACCTACCCCTGCGCCACCCTGGCCGAGGTCAAGGAGAAGATGGGGAGCCAGGGCGGCTTCGCCAAGACCATGTGGTGCGGTGAGCTGGAATGTGAGCTGAAAATGAAAGAGGAGGCTGGGGTGACCTCCCGGTGCATCCCCTTCCAGCAGGAAAAGCTGGGCGACGTGTGCGCCTGCTGCGGCAAGCCCGCCAAGCATATGGTCTACTGGGGCGTGGCGTACTGATTTCGCCGAAAAGGGCTGCGCCCTTTCCGGCGAGGGGGAGATGCGGCCCGCTGCAGCGCACTCGCTGCGCTCGCACGTTTGCGGGCCGAGAAGTGTTTTCTCCGACGTACACGCCGCCGGAGAAAACGGATTGAGATTTATTCGCGCCTGCGGCGCGAACTCTGCGAGGCTTTTAAGCGCCCCCGACATCGACGGGGGCGCTTCTTCGTGAAGTTGCACAGAGGCCCTTCCTGGAAATGGCCCAAAACCGTGAAAAAACTTTGGAAAACAGGCAAAAAACTCCTTGACTTTCTGTGTACCCTTGTTGTACAATAGTCAAGCGCCTGTGAAAGGGCGCACTGCGATGATGCGGGAGATTGCTCGCTTAAGCGAGGTAACTTCCGCGGAGTATGTCCGTAAGATCGGGCGGCTGAGAGATCCATTCCATGGCGTATATCGCCCTGGATGGGTAGAACCGGCCAGCTTTGCGCCGGTTTTATTCATGCCGGGGAGTGATACGCACGGAAACGTGGACTGAAACGCTCTCACCCGTTACGGAGCTTAGACGGAGCAGGTAAACGTCACTTCGTATCAAGGAGGAAAACAACAAATGGCAGCTCAGAAAGAAATGATCCGCATCCGGCTGAAGGCCTATGACCATCAGCTCATCGACCAGGCGGCCGAGAAGATCGTGGACACCGCCAAGCGCAGCGGCGCCGAGGTTTCCGGCCCCATTCCCCTGCCCACCAAGAAGGAGATCGTCACCATCCTGCGATCTCCCCACAAGTACAAGGACAGCCGTGAGCAGTTCGAGCGCCGCACCCACAAGCGGCTGATCGACGTCATCAAGCCCTCCCCCAAGACCGTGGAGGCCCTGATGAGCTTAGAGCTCCCCGCTGGTGTGGAGATCGAAATCAAACTGTAAGCCCCATACAACATTGTGAGTACCGCAGCTCACCGCGTTACTGAGGTGAGCGGGTCAAGTCGGCCGAGCAATGGCAGCCCAATGGCCACCTCGCCCGACCAATAACCTTAACAAGGAGGAATACACATGGAAAAGGCCATCATCGGCAAGAAGGTGGGTATGACCCAGATCTTCGACGAAGCCGGTAAGGTCATCCCGGTCACCGTCATCCAGGCGGGCCCCTGCACCGTGGTGCAGAAGAAGACCGAGGAAAAGGACGGCTACACCGCCGTCCAGCTGGGATTTGACGAAGTCCCGGAGAAGAAGCTGTCCAAGCCCGAGGCGGGCCACAGCAAGAAGTCCGGCAAGTGCCTGCGGGTGCTCAAGGAGTTCAAGCTGGACAACGCCGCTGAGTTGAACGTGGGCGACGAGCTCACCGCCACCGTGTTCGCCCCCGGCGACCGGGTGGACATCACCGGCATCAGCAAGGGCCACGGCTACCAGGGCGCTGTGAAGCGCTGCGGCGGCCACGTGCAGAAGAACTCCCACGGCGGCGGCCCCGTCCACCGCCATTCCGGCTCCATGGGCTCCAGCACCGACCCCTCCCGCATCTTTAAAGGACACAACGGCGCCGGCCAGATGGGCAACGAGCAGGTCACCGTCATGAACCTGGACGTGGTCCAGGTGGACGAGGAGCTGGGCGTCATCGCCGTGCGCGGCGCGGTGCCTGGTCCCCGCGGCGGCGTGGTCGCGCTGAAGAGCAGCGCCAAGAAGCTGGCTGTCAAGCACGTTGCCGAGGGCTCCGGCCGCGTCAACCCGCAGAAGCAGTCCGCCCGCGTCAACCCGCAGAAGGCCTCTGCGCGTAACAAGTGAGAAAGGAGAGAATGACAAATGCCTAAAGCGAACCTTTTCAATATGGCCGGTAAGCAGATCGGCGAGGTCGAGCTCTCCGAGGCCATCTTCGGCATCGAGCCCAACCAGTACGTGGTTCACGACGTGGTCAAGAACCACCTGGCCAACTGCCGTCAGGGCACCCAGAGCAGCCTGACCCGCGCCGAAGTGTCCGGCGGCGGCCGCAAGCCCTGGCGCCAGAAGGGCACCGGCCACGCCCGTCAGGGCTCCACCCGGGCCCCCCAGTGGACCCACGGCGGCATCGTGTTCGCCCCCAAGCCCCGCACCTACCGGTACACCCTCAATAAGAAGGTGCGCCGCCTGGCTCTGAAGTCCGCCCTGTCCTCCAAGGCCGCCGCCGGAAACGTGCTGGTGGTCGACAAGCTGGAGATGGGCGAGATCAAGACCAAGACCTTCCAGGCGTTCCTGAACGCTGTGGAGTCCAAGAAGGCCGTCGTGGTCACCAGCGACTCCAACGTGGTGCTGTCCGCCCGGAACATCCCCGGCGTGGTCACCAGCCCCGCCAACCTCATCAACGTCTACGACATCGTCAACGCCAACCAGGTCATCATCGACCAGGCCGCGCTGGCCGCCATCGAGGAGGTGTTCGCCTGATGAAGACCGCATACGACATCATCAAGCGCCCCATCATCACCGAGCAGTCCATGGCCGCCGCCACCGAGAAGAAGTACACCTTCGAGGTGGCCCGCGACGCCAACAAGATCGAAATCGCCAAAGCCTGCGAGGAGATCTTCGGCGTGAAGGTGGCCAAGGTCAACACCCTGAATATGCAGGGCAAGGTCAAGCGCATGGGCCGCTACCCCGAGGGACGCCGTCCCCACTGGAAGAAGGCGATGGTCACCCTGACCGCCGATTCCAAGACCATCGAGTTCTTCGAAGGCATGGTGTAAGGAGGAGATTAAAGAATGGCTATCAAGACTTATAAGCCCACAACGCCCTCCCGCCGCCACATGACCGTGTCCGCCTTCGAGGGCATTGACAAGAAGGCCAAGCCGGAGCGTTCGCTGCTGGAGAGCCTGAAAAAGAACGCCGGCCGCAACAGCTATGGCCGCATCACCGTCCGCCACCGCGGCGGCGGCAACAAGAAAAAGTACCGCATCATCGACTTCAAGCGGGACAAGGCGGGCCACGCCACTGTGATTAACCTCCAGTACGACCCCAACCGCTCCGCCAACATCGCCCTGCTGGAGTATGAGGACGGCGAGCGCCGCTATATCCTGGCCCCCGTGGGGCTGAAGGCCGGCAGCGTCGTCACCACTGGCTCCGGCGCGGACATCCTGCCCGGCAACGCGATGCCCATCGCCGAGATCCCCGTGGGCGAAGTGATCCACTGCATCGAGCTCTACCCCGGCAAGGGCGCCCAGCTGGTGCGCTCCGCCGGCACCGCCGCCCAGCTCATGGCCAAGGAGAACGGCATGGCTCAGGTGCGTCTGCCCTCCGGCGAGGTCCGTCTGGTCCGTGAGAACTGCATGGCCACCATCGGCCAGGTGGGCAACACCGACTGGGCCAACATCCACATCGGCAAGGCCGGACGCAAGCGCCACATGGGCTGGCGTCCCACCGTCCGCGGCTCCGTCATGAACCCCAACGACCACCCCCACGGCGGCGGCGAAGGCAAGAGCCCCGTTGGCCGTCCCGGCCCGGTTACCCCCTGGGGCAAGCCGGCCATGGGTTACAAGACCCGCAAGAAGAAGAACCGCACCGACAAGTTCATTGTCCGGCGCCGCAACGGTAAGTAAGGAGGGAGTGTAACAGATGAGCAGAAGCATCAAGAAGGGCCCGTTTTGCGCTCCCGAGCTGCTGAAGCGCGTGGACGAGCTGAACAAGAAGAATGAGAAGAAGGTTCTCAAGACCTGGAGCCGCGCCTCCACCATCTTCCCCTCCTTCGTGGGCCACACCATCGCCGTCCACGACGGCCGCAAGCACGTGCCCGTCTATGTCACCGAGGATATGGTGGGCCATAAGCTGGGCGAGTTCGCGCCGACCCGTACCTTCAAGGGCCACGCGGGCAGCAAGACCGGTAAGTAAGGGAGGAGAGAGACAATGGAAGCGAAAGCCACTCTGAGATACATCCGTATCTCTCCCCGGAAGGTCAGCATCGTGTGCGACCAGATCCGCGGCAAGAGCGTCAAGGACGCCGAAGCCATCCTGGCTCTGATCCCCAAGGCCGCCTCCGACCCCCTGGCCAAGCTGGTGCACAGCGCCGCGGCCAACGCCGAGAACAACCACGGCATGGATCCCGAGAAGCTCTATGTGGCGGAAGTCTACGCGACCCCCGGCCCCATCATCAAGCGGTTCCGCCCTGTGTCCAAGGGCCGCGCCCACCACATTATGAAGAGAACTTCCCACATGACCGTCGTGGTCAAAGAGCGCTGAAAAGGAGGTCGAGAATAAATGGGACAGAAAGTGAATCCCCACGGCCTGCGCGTGGGCGTCATCAAAGACTGGGACTCCCGCTGGTACGCCCGTGACGAGAAAGTGGGCGACCTGCTGGTCGAGGACTACAACCTCCGCAAGGAGCTCAAGAAAAAGCTGTACGCCGCCGGCGTGCCTAAGATCGAGATCGAGCGCGACAACGCCAAGGTGCGCATCTATGTGCACTGTGCCCGCCCCGGCGTGGTCATCGGCAAGGGCGGCGAGGAGATCGAGAAGCTCCGCCTGGAGCTGGAGAAGAAGCTGGGCAAGAGCGTGGCGCTGAACATCGTCGAGGTCAAGAACGTCGACACCAACGCCCAGCTGGTGGCCGAGAACATCGCCCAGCAGCTGGAGAAGCGCATCGCCTTCCGCCGGGCCATGAAGAACGCCATGGGCCGCGCCATGCGCATGGGCGCCCTGGGCATCAAGGTCCAGGTGTCCGGCCGTCTGAACGGCGCCGAGATCGCCCGCACCGAGCACTATCATGACGGCACCATCCCCCTGCAGACCATCCGTGCCGACATCGAGTACGGCTTCGCTGAGGCGGCTACCACTTACGGCCGTCTGGGCGTGAAGGTGTGGATCTACAAGGGCGAGGTGCTCACCCAGACCCTGCGCACCACCCCCCGCACCATCGACACCAAGAACTACAAAGAGCGCGAGCAGCGGCCCCGCCGGGATCGCCGCGACGGCGACCGCAGAGGCGGCTTCAACCGCCAGGGCGGCGACCGCCGTCCCAACGGCGGCTTCAACCGTGACCGTCAGGGCGGCCCCCGCCCCGCCGGCAACGGCCCCCGTCCTAC
>CAMWRX010000080.1 GCA_947176765.1 uncultured bacterium | reverse complement strand
GCGCAACGGCAAACCATGGGAAACTGTGGGACGCAAAGCCAGAGACTACGGCGCGACTCCGGGGCCCTCACGAAAGCCCAACCGTTAGGCGGCAAAGCCGCCATAGGCCTAAAGCGGGCCATGGGCCCGCCCACGGCGAAGTGGGTTTCGTGGGGAAAGGAGGAGCAAGGGAGCGAAACAGATGCCCGCCGAAAGGCGGGCGGAGTGGAGCGGACTTTGCGACGACGTGCTATGTCCGTTCGGTTGCATGGCAAACCGCGGGAAACCGTGGGACGCAAAACCAGAGGCTAAGGGGCGCGCTGGCCCTCTGGCTCCTATAGCAGGGGGAAGTTAAACGCCCTAAGCTCGTTCGGTTACCGGATACCTTTGCGTCCGAAACTGCAAAGAAAGGAAGAAGAACATGAGACTTTGGAAAAAGACCCTGTCCGTGGGCCTGTCCCTGGCCATGTGCGCCAGCATGGTGGCCCCCGCGTTCGCGGCCAGCTTTGCTGACCTGACTAACGCCATTGCTACCGGCGAGTCCGTGTATCAGGAAGACGGAACCACCTATAAGATCGAGGCGTCTAAGGACGCGGAGACCGGCGCGGTCAACGTCAAGCTCCACGAGGACGTCAAGTTTGACGTTGGGAACAAAAATGAGTACAAGAGCATTAAAATCCTCAAGGGGGAGAACGTCGCCATCGACCTGAACGGCCACGACATTGACGGCCAAGGTAAGTCCGAGTCCGTTATTTCGATTGCGAAGGGCGGCGAACTGACCCTGACGGACAGCACCGCCGAATGGGTGGAAGACGAGGACGGGAACAAGACCCTTGAGTCCGGCGCGATTACCGGGGGTTACTACGGCACGGGTGGCGGCGTGTACAACGCGGGCACGTTCACCATGGAAGATTGTGTCATAAAGGACAACAAGGCCTACACCGGCGGCGGCGGCGTGTACAACGCGGGCACGTTTAACATGGAAAGTGGTGTCATAAAGGGCAACACCGGCGGCGCCAGCGGTGCCGGCGGCGGCGTGTATAACAGCGGCACCGCTAATACGGCCAACATGAAGGAAAATAGTTTCATAGAGGGCAATACGGCCGGAACCGGCGGCGGCGTATATTCCCAGGGCATCTTCAATATGGAAGGCGGCGTCATAAAGGACAACACGGCCAGCAACAGCACCGGCGGCGGCGTGTGTAACATGGGCACGTTCAACATGGAAAATGGCGCCATAGTGGACAACACAAGCAAGATGGGTGGCGGAGGCGTGTTCAACCAGAAGACGTTCAACATGAACGATGGCACCATAGCGGGCAACACGGGCAGCCTTGGCGGCGGCGTGAGTAACAAGAATACATTCAACATGACGGGTGGTATTATTGAGGGTAACACGGCCACCAGTAAGGGCGCCGACTTTTTTACAAACAAGCCGCTCAACGTTCCCGACGATTCGCTGTGGGAGCAGGACGACGGAAAAGGCAGCAAGATATATCAGGAGAAAGACCTGGAATCCATCAAGTCGAGCACTTACCTGAAGCACCATGAGCACAAGTTCGCCGACGCGGAAATCACGGAGCCCACCTGCACGGAAGCGGGTGTGGTGGTACACAGCGGGTGTGTCTGCGGACAGCCCGTCATAGAGACCATTGAGGCCCTGGGCCATGATATGGGCGAGTGGAAAGTGACCACCCCCGCCCAGCCCGGCGTGGAAGGCGAGGAGACCAGCGCCTGCCAGCATGAAGGCTGCGACTACGTGGAAACCCAGCCCATCGAGGCCCTGCCCGACCTTCCCCCCGTGGCCACCACCTCCACTACTGAGATCGACGACGTGGAAGTGCCTCTGGCCGCTGGCCCCGTGACCCGCGCGGAGTTCATCGACTACCTGTGGCGTCACGAGGATAAGCCCACCAGCAACCGCGTGTGTACCTTCGCCGACGTGTCCGCCGACCACGAGTACGTTCTGGCTCTGGCCTGGGCCGAGCAGAACGGGATCGCCGTGGCCGACGAGGACGGCAATTTCCAGCCCGACGAGCTGGTCACCGTGGCCGCTGTCCGGGAGTTCCTGGGCAACTTCGCCCGTGTGTTTGGCATGAACGTGGACGTGTACGCCCTGGTCACCCTGACCGGCGAGGACGCCGAGGCTGTGCTGAACTGCGACGAGGTTCTGGCCGAGTTCTTTGGCGAGGAGTTGGCCGAACAGGCGGCGTAAGCTGCGCCTGAACCGAGGCAGCGCACGGCAAAACCAACCGCAAGAAAGGCCCTGGGACGGTGTCCCAGGGCCTTTGCCTTAATTTTCATATGTTGCGCCCAAAAAATAAGGGATTATTTTCTGATTTTTGGGCAGAAAACCTTTGACGTAAAGGGAAAAGGAGGATATACTTTTGGGGGAACCTGAAATGGGTTCTCGTGAAGCGTCTACAAGGCCGCTGCCAGGGCGGCTGACCGGTGCCTACCGGTTTTGCAACAGGCTAAAAGTGAAAGGAGAACGGATTAGAATGGATATCAACCAACGGATGCAGGAGATCGCTCAGGTCAAATACGGCCAGGAGCTGTCCCAGTGCGGCGATGAGCAGATCTACCGCGTCCTCCTCCAGCTCACGCAGGAGCTGTCCCAGGCCCGCCCCGCCCCCAAGACAGAGCGAAAGCTGTATTATTTTTCCGCCGAGTTCCTCATCGGCAAGCTGCTGAGCAACAACCTGCTGGCCCTCGGCATTTTTGACGAGGTGTCCCAGATACTGGCCAAATACGGCCGTTCCCTGTCCGCCATTGAGGACGCGGAGCCCGAGCCCTCCCTGGGCAACGGCGGTCTGGGCCGTTTGGCGGCCTGCTTCCTGGACTCCATCGCCGCCCTGGGTCTGTCCGGCGACGGCGTGGGCCTCAATTACCACTACGGCCTGTTTGAGCAGAAGCTGGAGAATAACAAGCAGTCCGAGCGCCCCAACCCCTGGATCGAGGACGAGAGCTGGCTCATTCCCACCGGGATCGAGTTTGAGGTCGCCTTCGGCTTCGGCCCCGTGAAGGCCAAGCTCCTCGATATTGCTGTCCCCGGCGCCCATACCGATATTGCCAACCGCCTCCACCTGTTCGATGTGGAGAACCCCGCCCCCGCCCCCAAGGCCGGGATCGACTTCGACAAGACCGACCTGCCCGCCCAGCTCACTTCCTTCCTCTATCCCGACGACAGCGACGAGGCGGGACGGCTGCTGCGGGTGTATCAGCAGTACTTCATGGTGTCCGCCGGGGCCCAGCTGGTGCTCAAGGAGCTGGAGGAGCGGGGCTTTGACCCGCACACCATCAGCGACCATGTGGCCATCCAGATCAACGATACCCACCCCTCTATGGTTATCCCCGAGCTGGTCCGCCTGCTGACCCAGCGGGGCCTCACCATGGACGAGGCGGTGGAGCAGGTGAAGCGCACCTGCGCCTATACCAACCACACCATCCTGGCCGAGGCGCTGGAGAAGTGGCCCATCTCCTTCATTGAGAAGGCGGCGCCCCAGCTGGTGCCCATCCTCCGTGAGCTGGATAAGCGCGCCAAGGCGGAGCACTCCGATCCCAAGGTGGCCATTATCCAGGGCGAGGGAGCCAGGGAGACCGTCCATATGGCCCATCTGGACATCCACTACGGCTACTCGGTGAACGGCGTGGCCGCGCTCCATACTGAGATCCTCAAGAACTCCGAGCTGAAGCCCTTTGCCGACATTTATCCCGGCAAGTTCAACAACAAGACCAACGGCGTCACCCTGCGCCGCTGGCTGGAGGTATGCAATCCCAAGCTGGCCGCCCTGCTGGACGAGTGCGTGGGCAAAGAGTGGCGCACCGACCCCAGCCGGCTGAACAGGCTGATGGACTTCTACAACGACACCTCCGTGCTGGATCGGATGCTTGCCATTAAGGCGGAGAACAAGCGCGCCCTGGCCGACACGCTCCGCCGGGAGGCGGGCATCGAGATGGATCCCGAGTCCGTGTTCGATATCCAGGTCAAGCGGCTCCACGAGTACAAGCGCCAGCAGATGAACGCCCTGTACGTGATCCGCAAGTATCTGGATATCAAGGCGGGGAAAATACCCGAGCGGCCCGTCACCGTTATTTTCGGCGCCAAGGCCGCCCCGGCCTATGTGATGGCCAAGCACATCATCCACCTGATCCTGTGCCTGCGCCAGCTCATTGAGAACGACCCCCAGATCCGCCCCTGGCTGCGGGTGGTGATGGTGGAGAACTACAACGTCTCCTGGGCTGAGAAGCTCATCCCCGCCTGCGACATCTCCGAGCAGATTTCGCTCGCTTCCAAGGAAGCCAGTGGCACCGGCAACATGAAGTTCATGGCCAACGGCGCGGTGACCCTAGGCACCCGGGACGGGGCCAACGTGGAGATCGCCGACCTGGTGGGCCCGGACAACATCTACACCTTCGGTGCGTCCAGCAACTGGGTCATTGAGCTGTACGAGCAGAAGGCCCGGGATCCCAAGATGGGGTATCAGTCCGAGATCTACTACAAGCGCCCGGATGTGAAGCCGCTGGTGGACTTCCTGCTGGATCCCGTCCTCACCCAGTACGGCGACGCGGCCGACCTGAAGGCCCTGTGGAGCGACATCACCGGTAAGGACTGGTTCATGTCCCTGCTGGATGTGGAGAGCTATATCTCCGCCCGGGATCGCGCCATCCACGACTATGGCGACAAGCCCTTCTGGGCCCGGAAGATGCTGGTGAACACCGCCCGGTGCGGCTTCTTCTCCAGTGACCGCACCATTGAGGAGTACAACCGGGATATCTGGCACCTCAAATAATCAAATTTAAATTGCGCGCCGCCTCCCCAGGGTGTATACTATGTCCGGGAGGCGGCGTGCCGTTTTTCCCAAAGCAAGTAAAGGAGGAAGCATAGATGCGTTACAATATCACAGGCGAGCCCATGCCCGTCGTCATCTGCGATGTGGAGGCGGGCGAGTCCATGATCACCGAGAAGGGATCCATGGTCTGGATGTCCCCCAACATGGAGATGCAGACCAGCGCCGGCGGCATCGGCAAGGCCTTTGGCCGGATGTTCTCCGGTGAGTCCATGTTCCAGAATACCTATACCGCCAGGGGCGGCCCGGGCATGATCGCGTTTGCGTCCAGTTTCCCCGGCTCCATCCGGGCGGTGGACATCACCCCCGACCGGCCCATCGTGGTGCAGAAGTCGGGCTTCCTGGCCTCCGAGGCGGGGGTGGAGCTGTCCGTGTTTTTCCAGAAGAAGGGTATGGCGGGCTTTTTCAGCGGCGAGGGCTTCATTTTGCAGAAGCTCAGCGGCTACGGCACCGCGTTTCTGGAGATCGACGGCTCCGCCGTGGAGTATGACCTCCAGCCGGGACAGCAGATCGTCATCGACACCGGCAACCTGGCCATGATCGACGCCACCTGCACCGTGGATGTACAGACGGTGAAGGGGGTCAAGAATGTGCTGTTCGGCGGCGAGGGGCTGTTCAACACCGTGGTCACCGGCCCAGGCCGGGTGGTGCTCCAGACCATGCCCATCAGCAACTTCGCCAGCTCCATCGCGGCGATGATTCCGTCGAAATAAACGAAGCTCCCCGCCGCTCTCGCGGCGGGGAGCCGAGGTTCTATGGGGCTGCGGCGCCGGTTTTCCCGCCGGAATTATTTTTCTGTCATCATTGCATCGCGGCGTGCATATACTGGCTTGTATGGGCGGAAACGTAAAGCCAATATATAGATAAGGGAGCGATCAAGATGACGGACAGAAAAGGGATTATACGAAGCGCTGAGCCACAGCCCCAGGACGTGGACGACCTGATCTTTTTGGGGCAGACCGGCCCCCAGGTCAGCCAGAGGTAGGCCGCCATAACCCCGCACAGCGGGGTTACGGCGGTTTTTCTGTTTTCACCCTTTACAATTGGGCCGGATTTCTATATAATTGAACGGAATATAACGGCAGACGCCGCGGAAGGATGAATACGCAATGCTTCAATTTGACGAATACCGGGTGAAGCTGAACAACCTGAAGCCTGACCTGGACAAGCTGGGGGAGGCGCTGGATCTGGAGAGCGCCGAGCGGGAGCTGGATGAGCTCCACGCCCAGTCCGCCGCCGACGGCTTCTGGGACAACGTGGACAAGGCCCGGAAGGTTCAGCAGCGCATCAGCAACCTGGAGGACAAGGTAAACGCCCAGGCCAAGCGGCAGGGCGCCTGGGACGATCTGATGACTTTATGCGAGATGGGCAACGAGGAGGAGGACGAGTCCCTCATCCCGGAGGTGGAGGCCGGCTTCGAGGCCCTGGTAAAGGAGATGGAGACCGCCCGGCTGTCCACCCTGCTGTCCGGGGAGTACGACGCGTCCACCGCCATCGTCTCCCTCCAGGCGGGCGCGGGCGGCACCGAGGCCCAGGACTGGGCCCAGATGCTCTACCGGATGTACACCCGCTGGGCGGAGCGCCACGGCTTCACCTACTCCGTGCTGGACTACCAGGACGGAGACGAGGCGGGCATCAAGTCCGCCGCCATCCGCATCGAGGGGGACAACGCCTATGGCTACCTCAAGAGCGAGCACGGCGTCCACCGCCTGGTGCGCATCTCGCCCTTTGATGCCAACGCACGGCGGCAGACCTCCTTTGCCGCCGTGGAGGTCATGCCCGAGCTGGACGACAGCGTCGAGGTGGACATACGGGATGAGGACATCGAGCGCCAGGTGTACCGCTCCTCCGGCGCGGGTGGCCAGCACATCAACAAGACCTCCTCCGCCGTCCGGCTGATCCACAAGCCCACGGGCATCGTGGTGTCCTGCCAGACGGAGCGCTCCCAGTTCCAAAACGAGGAGACTTGTATGAAGATGCTGCGCTCCAAGCTGATGCAGATCAAGGAGCAGGAGCATTTGGACAAGATCTCCGACATCAAGGGTGTGCAGCTCAAGATCGAGTGGGGCAGCCAGATCCGCTCCTACGTGTTTATGCCCTACCAGTTGGTGAAGGACAACCGCACCGCTTTCGAGACCTCCAACGTCAACGGGGTGATGGACGGCGATTTGGACGGCTTCATCAACGCCTATCTCACCGCCGCCGCTACCGGGAGCTGGGCAACAAAATGATGAAAAACAGCCCTCCCGCCTGCGGCGGGAGGGCTGTTTCTTTGTTTATGGATGTATGATGTTCAAAATTTCGGCGGGGACTTCCTCCTCGTAGATACCCAGGCCGTTCACCAGCTCCAGAATGGCATCGTCGTCCAGCTCCCAGTAGGGGTTGATCCACTCTCCCGTCAGCCCGCCGGTTTCCAGCGCCGTGTCCAGATCCATGCCCACCGCCTGGGTGCCGAAGTACACCATGACATTCAGCGGCATATCGCTGTCCACATAGGTGTTCAGGATGTTGATGAGGTTGGTCACACGGGTCACGTTGGACAGGGTAATGGTCTGCTTGGCCAGGGCGATGAGGAAGGCCCGCTGGGTGGCGGCGCGGCCGATGTCCGCATTGGCGTAGCAGTTGCGGCAGCGCACCACGCCCTCCGCCTGCCTGCCGTTCAGATGCTGATAGCCTGCCTTGATGTTGATGGCCAGATCGCCGTAGGGGTCGTTATAGTACATATCCACCGGCACGTAGAAGTCCACTCCGCCGATCTCGGTGACAATATCCCGGAAGGCCCTGGTGTTCACCGACACATAGTAGTCGATGGGCACTGCCAGCATATTGGACACGGCGGACACCATCGCCTTCACTCCGCCATAGGAGTAAACGGCGTTGATCTTTTTATATGAGCCCTCGTAGCGCACCACCGTGTCCCGGGGGATGGAGATGAGGGAGGCGGTCTTGGCCCCGGTGTCGAACACGCCCAGCATGATGGTGTCGCTGCCGCCCTGGTCGGCAACGCCCAGCAGCAGGCAGGTGTAAACCCCCTCCCGGCGGTTGAGGATCAGGCGGGTGGCGTCGGGATCGGGGTCGTCCACCCCGTCGGAGGGCCGCTCCGGCGTGTCCGTCGACTGGATGGGGCCGATGGGGAACTCCACCTGATTGGGCACTTTGGGGGCGGGGGCGAACAGCTTTAGCGCTACGAAGCCCACCACCACAATGAGGGAGAGGACAAACAGCACGATGTACAGGGCCTTGGCCAGCCGCTGAAGAAAAGAGGGCTTGCGGCTGACCGCCCGTTTGGGTGAATTGCTCATGGAAATGCATCCTTTCAAAAGAGGGGTTGTCGAATCCCCTCGCATTATGTCAACTTTAGACTGTCCCATAGTATAGCGGAGTCCGGAGAAAAAAACAAGGGGGAGGGCGTTAAGAAATGGTAAATAAATTGCGGGGCGCTTCCGGCTTGACTTTGGGCGGTATGCCCGCTATAATCTCCTCGGTACCATATTCAGCCATCATAGGCGGAGAAAACCGCCTTGCCTGTAAAAGAAAGGAATGTTGATATGAAACGGATGAAATTATTGGCCTTGCCGCTGGCTTTGGCCCTGCTGCTGTCCACCCTTGCCGCCTGCAAACCGGCGGCGGGAAATCCCTCCGGCGAACCCTCCGAGGAGGTCACCGCCACCGTTCCTCCCACAGAGGAACCCACCAACGAGCCCAGTGAGACCCCCAGCCTTACCGGCGACCAGGAGCCTCCTACCCGCTTCGCGGTGCTGTCCGGCCCCACCGGCGTGGGCGCGGCCAAGCTGCTGGACAGCGTGGACAACGCCCCCGACAGCCTGCACACCTTTTACTCCTACACCATCGCCACCGACAACAGTGAGCTGGTGGCGGGCTTGAGCAACGGTACGATCGACATCGCCACCGTGGCCTCTAACGTAGCGGTGAACCTGTATAACAAGACCGACGGCGGGGTGCAGATCATCGCCCTGGGCACCCTGGGCGTACTCCATATCTTAGAGGGCAGCGGCGGCACGTCCGTCAACTCGGTGGCCGACCTGGCGGGCAAGACTATCTACTCCGCCGGACAGGGCGCCAACCCGGAGTATATCTTGCGCTATTTATTGCGGGAGAACGGCCTGGAAATCGGCGAGGACGTGGAAGTGGTCTTTGCCGACGCCAGTGAGATTTCCGCCAAGCTACTCTCCGGCGATATCGAGTACGCCATGCTCCCCGTCCCCGCCGCCACCGCCGCCATCGCCAAGGGGGAGGGCAAGGTGCGCGCCGCCATTGATGTGACCGAAGCCTGGGACGCGCTGGAAACCGGCAGCCAGGTCATCATGACCGCCGTGGTGGCCCGCACCGACTTCGTGAAGACCTATCCTCAGAAGATAGCCGACTTCTTGGCGGACTACGAAGCTTCCATCGACTTTGTAAACAACAACGTGGACGCGGCGGCGGAGCTGGTGGCGGGCTACGGCATCACCCCCAGCGCCGGCATCGCCAAGCAGGCCATTCCCCAGTGCCACCTGGCCTTCATTTCGGGTTCGGACATGATGAGCTCCATTTCCAGCTACTTCATGGCCCTGTACACCGTTGACCCGGCCTCGGTGGGCGGCTCCCTGCCCGACGACGGCATCTATTACGTGCCCTAACGGCCCGACAACAGTTCCGCTTTATTTCCGCGCGACAACGGAAAGCCGTGTTTTTGATGAGTAAGACCATGAAAAAAGTTTTACAAATTGCCATACCCCCAGTCTTTTGGCTGGGGGTATGGCAGCTTGCGGCGTGGTGCGTGGGCCGGGACTTGCTGCTGCCCGGCCCGGCGGCGGTGGCGGCGCGGCTGCTGGCCCTGGCCGGGACGGCTGATTTCTGGCTGTCTGTGGGGGCCACCCTGTGGCGGGTGTTCCTGGGCCTCGGCTGGGGGACGGCGGCGGGGACGGCGCTGGCATTCCTCACCCATTTTTCCCACTGGGCCGACCGGGTTGTCTCCCCGGCGGTGCGGGTGGTGCGGGCCACGCCGGTGGTGTCCTTCATCCTGCTGGTGTACCTGTGGGTGGCGCGCTCCGCCATCCCCTGGGTTATCGCGGGGCTGATGGTGCTGCCGGTGGTGTGGGGCTCGCTGTCCGCAGGGCTGGGGAGCTTGGACGGCAAGCTGCTGGAGCTGGCCCACGCCTACCGCTTCTCCCGCTTCAAGACCCTGCGGCTCATCTATCTGCCCGCCCTGCGGCCCCACGTTGAAGCGGGGCTGCTCACCGCCTTTGGACTGGCGTGGAAGTCCGGGGCGGCGGCGGAGGTTCTCTGTCCCCCGGCCCGGGCCATCGGTTCCCGCATCCAGCAGGCCAAGCTGGGGCTGGAGACGCCCGACCTGTTTGCCTGGACGCTGACCATCGTGACGCTGTCCCTGGTGCTGGAGGGGCTGTTCCGCCGGGTGCTGGAGAGGAGGCGCGGGGCGTGATTAAATTACACGATCTGACGCTGCGCTATGGGGATAAGCTGGTGCTGGATCACTTTTCCCTGGAAATACCGGACGGCCTCACCGCCCTCAGCGGCCCCTCCGGCTGCGGCAAGACCACGCTGCTGCGGGTGATGGCGGGACTGACGAGGCCGGAGAGCGGCACAGTGTCCGGTGTGGATCCGGCCAGGACGGCGTTTTTGTTCCAGGAGGATCGTCTGCTGCCCTGGCGCACGGTGGAGCAGCAGATCACTGACGTGCTCCCCCGGAGCCGGAAAGGGGAGGGGGGGCGCTGGCTGGACTTCGCGGAGCTGACCGGGGA
>CAMWRX010000079.1 GCA_947176765.1 uncultured bacterium | reverse complement strand
AATTGGGGCCCCCGCCGAAGCCCAGCCGTTAGGCGGCAAAGCCGCCCCAGGCCTAAGCGGGCCAAAGGCCCGCCCACGGCGTAGCGGGTTCGGTGGGGAGAGGAGAAGCAAGGGAGCGGTCTGCGCTTTCCCCGAAGGGGGAAGCGCAGGTGAGCGGACTTTGCTTCGACGATTGAGGTAACTATGGACATCTCCCTCTACTACATTAAAAAGGGGTTAGGCCCTCCCCTGCTCCTGCTCCACGGCAACGGGGAGAGCGGGGACTATTTCGCCCACCAACTGGACGAATTTGCCCGGTATTTCACCGTGTACGCTGTGGACACCCGGGGCCATGGGCAGTCCCCGCGGGGGACGGCCCCCTTCACCATCTCCCAGTTCGCGGACGACCTGCTGGGATTCCTGGACGAACACGGCATTGACAAGGCCGATATTCTGGGCTTCAGCGACGGGGGCAACATCGCCCTCACCTTTGCCCTGCGCCACCCCGAGCGGGTGGGCAAGCTGGTGCTCAACGGGGCCAATCTGGACCCGTCCGGGGTGAAGGCCGCCGTACAGATCCCCATCGTGCTGGGGTACCGGCTGGCCTCCCTGTTTAAGGCGCCCAAGGCCCGCGCCAACACTGAGCTGCTGGGGCTGATGGTGAACGAGCCCCACATCGACCCCAAGGAGCTGGGGGCGCTCACCATGCCAGCGCTGGTCATTGTGGGCAGTAAGGACATGATAAAGGCGGCCCACTCCCGGCTCATGGCGGATCATCTGCCAAGTGGCAGATTGGTCACCATCGAAGGGGATCATTTCATTGCGAACAAGCGGCCCGAGCCCTTTAACCGGGCGGTGATAGCGTTTCTAAAGGAGGAAACCCCATGAGCGAATTGTGGCTGGAAGTGACCCTCCCCGTCCCGGCGGAAAAGCTGGACCGGGTATGCGACACCCTCACCGCCAACGGCATGACCGGGCTGGTGGTGGAGGAAGAGGGGGATTTTCTCCGCTTTTTGGAGCAGAACCGGCAGTATTGGGACTATGTGGACGAGGGGCTGGCCCAACGGATGCGCGGGGCCAGCCGGGTGAAGTTTTATGTGCCGGACAATGAGGAGGGGCAAAAACAGCTCCGCCAATACCTGGCGGGGCTGGAGGAGTACGAGCCCCAGACCGTCTCCCTCCGGGAGGAGGACTGGGCCACCTCCTGGCAGAAATACTACCAGCCCATCCCGGTGGGGAAGCGGGTGTACATTGTCCCCGACTGGATGCGGGGGGAGCCTGTGCCCGATGGGCGCACGCCGCTGTACCTTAACCCCGGCCTGACCTTCGGCACCGGGGCCCACCCCACCACCCAGCTGTGTTTGGAGCTGCTGGAGGAGGTGCTCCAACCCGGCGACAAGGTGCTGGACTTGGGCTGTGGGTCGGGGATTTTGGCCATTGCGGCGCTGGCCTTGGGCGCGTCCCGCGCCGTCGGGGTGGACATCGACCCCAAGGCGGCGGACGTGGCCTTTGAAAACGCCGCGCTGAACGGCATCGGGCCGGACCGCTTGTCCGTGTACGCCGGGGACGTGCTCAGCGACAAAAGGCTGGCCGCCAAGCTGGAACCGGGGCGGAACCGGGTGGTGCTGGCCAACATCGTGGCGGACGTGATCATCCCCCTGTCAACGAAAGCCGGGGAGTTCATGAGGTTGGACGGGGTGTTCCTCACCTCTGGCATCATCGATGGGCGGCAGGACGAGGTGAAGGCCGCTTTGGAGGCCAACGGGTTTACCGTTACGAGACATTTGGAGCGGAGCGGGTGGCACGCATACGAAGCGCGACAGTAAGTAGGGGACTGGGCCCGTTTTTTGTGAAGTTTTTCCCCGGAAAACGGTTGACAAATCCGCTTTGCGCCTATAATATAGATAGCGTCCGTGGGCAGTCGGCAGACTGCCGGACCGGGGCGGCCAAAGGCCGCCGGGACAGTCGTTGGGCGAAGCCCAATGACGTCCCCGGGGGCGAAGCCCCAATGACGGTCCCCTTCCCTGGGGGCGGACGCTATATCACAAGGCTTGGATCAGGACGAGTAACCGAAGTTCCTGCCTCTCAGAGAGCCGCCCGTATGGTGCGAGGGCGGCGGGGCGGACCCGGCGAACATCACCTGGGAGCCGCGGACCGAACGCTACGCATTGTGCGCAGTAAATAGGCTCCGCCGGGGGTGCCCGTTACAGCGCGCACGAGTGCCGCGATAAGAAGCGCTGAGCCGTTGCGAACAGGCGAAGCGTGACAATGCGCGGAACGGGAGTGGTACCGCAGAGGTTTTACAACGCCTTTGTCTCCTTTTGGGGACAGGGGCGTTTGCTTTTTCGTTTGGAGGTGGCCCGATGTTGGATGTGATTCCCGCCCAGACTCAGGACGAGCTGGAGCGCTGCTTGGCGGCGCGCCACGCGGTGTTCTGCGTGGAACGGGGTGTCTCCCCCGACATCGAGCGGGACGAGTGGGATGCCCTGTCCCCCGGCTGCGGCCATTTTCTCATCCGAGAGGAGGCTGCGGACATCGGCGCGCTGCGGTGCCGGTATGCCGGGGACACGGCGATCATCCAGCGTTTCTGCGTATTGAAGGAGCACCGCGGCGGCGGACGAGGCCGGGCGGCGCTGGAAGCCGTGGAAGCCCTCTGTCAGGCCGCCGGGATCGGGCGCGTGGAGCTGGACGCCAAGTTTGAGGTGTACGGCTTCTACGAGAAGTGCGGCTATACCAGGATTTCCGCCCCCTTTGAGGAGGCGGGCATTCCCCACGTCAAGATGGCCAAAGAGCTGTTTTAACCATATTACAAACCCAAACAGGAGGAAATAACCATGGACTACAACAAGACCGTCCACCTGCCCCAGACCGATTTCGCCATGCGGGCAGGGCTGCCCAAGCGTGAGCCTGAGATGCTCAACGGCCAGTGGGCGAAGATCACCTACCACAAGCTGATGGACAAGAACGCGGGCAAGCCCAAGTTCGTCCTCCATGACGGCCCCCCGTACGCCAACGGCAACATCCACATCGGCACCGCCATGAACAAGATCCTCAAGGACATCATCGTCAAGTACAAGAACATGACCGGGTACTGCGCCCCCTACGTCCCCGGCTGGGACACCCACGGCCTGCCCATCGAGACCGCCGTCCTCAAGGACAAGAGCGTCAAGCGCAGCGAGATGACCACCGCCCAGTTCCGGGACAAGTGCCGGGAGTTCGCCACCCAGTATATCGGCCGGATGACCGAGCAGTTCCAGCGCCTGGGCGTCATCGGCGAGTGGGAGAACCCCTATATCACCCTGCTGCCCGAGTTCGAGGCCCGTCAGATCGAAGTGTTCGGCAAAATGGCGGAGAAGGGTCTGATCTACAAAGGCATGAAGTCCGTCTACTGGTGCCCCCAGGATCAGACCGCCCTGGCCGAGGCGGAGATCGACTACCAGGACGACCCCTGCACCACCATCTTTGTGAAATTCCCTGTGAAGGACGACAAGGGCAAGCTGGGCCAGTACTGCGACCTGTCCAAGACCTTCTTCGTGATCTGGACCACCACCCCCTGGACCATCCCCGGCAACACCGCCATCTCCATGAACGCCAATTTTGACTATGTGCTCCTCCAGGCCCCCAACGGCGAGGTGTACGTTATGGCCAAGGAGCTGGCCGAGGGCGTGTGCAAGCAGGCGGGCATCAATTTTGATGATTGCAAAGTGCTGACGACCCTGAAGGGCTCCGACTTCGAGCTGATGGTAGCCAAACACCCCCTGCTGGACCAGGACTCCGTGATTTTGAACGGCGACCATGTTACCCTGGACGCGGGCACCGGCTGCGTCCACACCGCCCCCGGCTTCGGCGCGGAGGACTTTGACGTGTGTAAGCGCTACGACGACGCGGGGCTGACCCACATCGGCGTGCCTGTCCCCGTCAACGCCAAGGGCGTGATGACCGACGCGCGGTACAACGGCCAGTTCTATGCCAAGGGCAACGACATGGTGGTGGCCGACCTGGAAGCCGAGGGCTTCCTGCTGGCGAAGGCCCAGATCACCCACTCCTACCCCCACTGCTGGCGGTGCAAGCACCCCATCATCTACCGGGCCACCGAGCAGTGGTTCTGCTCCGTGGACGCCATCAAGGACGCCGCTGTCAAGTCCTGCGACGGCATCCAGTGGCACCCCGCCTGGGGCAAGGACCGCATGGTGTCCATGATCACCGAGCGCAACGACTGGTGCATTTCCCGCCAGCGCGTCTGGGGCGTGCCCATCCCGGTGTTCTACTGCAACGACTGCGGGGAGGCCATTGTCACCCCCGAGACCATCGCCCACGTGGCGGGGCTGTTTAGGGAGCACGGCTCCAACATCTGGTTCGACAAGACCGCCGACGAGCTGGTTCCCGCCGGATTCAAGTGCCCCAAGTGCGGGGGGGTGCACTTCTCCAAGGAAAACGACATCATGGACGTGTGGTTCGACTCCGGCTCCACCTGGGCCGCCGTGGCGGACGAGCGGGACTGCCTCCAGTACCCCGCCGACGTGTACCTGGAGGGCGGCGACCAGTATCGCGGGTGGTTCCAGTCCTCCATGCTGACCTCCATCGCCTGTAACGGCATCGCGCCCTACAAGCAGATCATCACCCACGGCTGGACCGTGGACGGCGAGGGCAAGGCCATGCACAAGTCCCTGGGCAATGCCGTCTCCCCCGACGAGGTCATCAAGGACTACGGCGCGGATATGCTCCGGCTGTGGGTGTCCTCCGCCGACTACACCCAGGATATGCGCATCTCCAAGGAGATCATGAAGCAGCTCTCCCAGGCGTACCTGAAAATCCGCAATACCGCTCGGTATATGCTGGGCAACCTGGACGGCTTCGACCCCAATAACGCCGTGGCGGTGAAGGATATGGAAGCCCTCGACCAGTGGGCGGTGGCGGCGTTCAACGATCTGGCCAAGACCGTCCGGGCCGGGTATGACGCCTACGAGTTCCACACCGTCTACCGCGCCATCTACAACTTCTGCGTGGTGGAGATGTCCAACTTCTACCTGGACATCATCAAAGACCGGCTGTACTGCGGCGACGACGCCACCCGGGCCTCCGCCCAGTCTGCCCTGTTTATCATCCTGGACGGCATGACCAGGATGCTGGCTCCCATCCTGGCCTTCACCAGCCAGGAGATCTGGACGGCTATGCCCCACCGCGTCGGGGACGACGCCGAGTGCGTCCTGTTCAACGACATCCCGGATTACGACCCCGCCTTGGCCCTGGATGAGCAGGAAGCCGAGCGCTGGAACAAGCTGCTGGAAGTGCGGGACGTGGTGCTCAAGGCACTGGAGGAGGCCCGTGACCAGGGCATCAAGAAGAATCAGGATGCCGAGATCACGCTGACGCTGGCCGAGGAGCTGGGGTTCAGCGAGGAGGCGCTGGCCGCGCTGTTCATCGTGTCCAAGGTGACGGTGGAGCAGGGCGGGGCTGTGAGCGCCGCCGTGAAGCTGTCCGAGGCCCCCAAGTGCCCCCGGTGCTGGAACCACGACGCCAACATCGGCGCGGCAGGCCACCATGCCGAGCTGTGCGACCGGTGCGCGAAGGTTTTGGGTGAATAAACAAAGAAGCTCCTCCCCGCTATGCGGGGAGGAGCTTCTTAATTCGTTTGGTCTGTTATGCTCAGCCGAAGAGCTTTTCCAGCTCATGCAGGGCATAGTGGGTCGCGCAGTAGCCGTTCTTCTCAGCCTTATCGTCGCAGCCGGCCTCTTTGCACTTGGAGGAACAGCCAGCCAGGCTGAGAACCATAATCGCGGCGGCAATCAGGGCAGCCAGTCTTTTCATGTTAAAAATCTCCCTTCTCATAATATTCTCTGGTGCTAGTTCACCTTTGTCACAATATCATGGATTTCGGAGAAAGTCAATATATTTTGTTCCCTATCCGTTGGGCTGGTTGACTACGCCCAGGAACAGCGGCAGGTTGCTGTTGCCGGTGATGGCGAACAGGAAGGGGCGGTCCAGGGTGAAGTCCACGATCTCATCGGGGGGAGGGGCGGCCCCGCACAGCATCAGATCCACATAGGACGCGGCGGTGCAGCCCTCCTCGTCGATCATGACCCGGGCGGCGTGCCCGGCCTTGCCCACGCACAGCGGGTCGTCGGTGGAAGCCCCCAGGGGGTCGAAGTTGGAGACAGTACTGTCAAACACGTCGGTGATGCCCAGGGCCTTCAGGCCGTCCGCCAGCTCCAGGTCGGAGGACACGTCGAACTTGGGCAGGGACAGGTTGACCCGCAGGAATTCCTGGTTGGGCCACGCCCCCACGTATTCGTCTGTCTCCCGGTCATAAACCCCGTATTTGTCCCACATCAGGAACTCCATGGCCTCGCCGCCGGCCACCAGCTCGTCCACAGTGTACCCCTCGTCTGGAAGGATGAGCCACATACGATAACTGCCCGTCTGGAAGCCCAGGCCGATGGCGGAGAAATGCTCCCCCCAATAATACTGTGTGTGGAACCACTCTCCATAGTGCAGGTATTCCGCTTCCACATCGCGGTCGGGGGAATGGAACACGCCCCGGGTGTTGCTGTCCGGGTTGAAGGGGTCGCTCCACGCGGCCTTGAAATAGAGGGTGGACACCAGCCCCAGCACCGTGGCCGGGTCAAAGGACAGGCCGTCCGCCTGCTCGGTGAGGACGCCACGGGTCTGCTCGTTCACCCAGTCCCGCAGGGCCTGGTCGTATCCCGCCGAACCCATCTCCCCGGCGAAGGAGGAGGCGTAGTAATTGGCGGCCAGGGTGTCCAGGGTGTCCTGGCTGTAGCTCATGTCGTCCCGCAGCCACAGGGAGTTGGCCATGACGGAGATGCCCATGTCGTCGTCCTGATAATAGTTCTGCCACACCGCGGCGGCGTCCTCCCGCAGGGCCTCGATGGAATCCGCCCCCAGCGCGTCCAGGATCTGCTGGCGGCTGTCCCCGCCGGCGGTCTCCGCCAGCATGGCTAACGCCATGTACAGGTTCAGCGGGGAATAGACCCGGTTGTCCTCCCCCGCCCCGGTGAGGAACTGGGCGGTGGACGCGGTGATGAAACCGCCAATCGTCCGGTTTTCCGCCAGCTTGTACCGCGCGGCATTTACAATCTTGCTCCTGGCCTCGAGGGCCTCCCACCACGCGTTTTCGGCTTGCTGAAACGCCTCCTCGTCCTCATTGTCAGAGTGGAAGTCCGACCAGGTTGGCATAGGGGGCTCCTCAACCTCCGGGAGCTGGTATACGGCTTCCACCAGGGCAAAGGCCTTGTGCGAGCCATTGCCGTAGGTGGGGACGCTCTCGCCGGGGCTGCGCCCCGCGCCGTCAGCGCCGGGGCCGGTGCGGGGCTGGATGCTGTTTTCCGGGTGTTCGTTGGACAGTGCGGTGGGGCCGCCCGCCCGTCCCGGCCACAGGGCGATGCCGCCGATGATGGCCACTGCCAGCACCGCCGCCACCGCCCCCATCCAGCGGGTGTAGGGGCGCTTTTGGCTGGGCCGGACGGCGTTTTCCTTTACTTCTTCGGGGGCGTGGATGCCCTCGTTTGCTTTTTGATAACGCTTCAAAGTTCTACCTCCTCAAGCATATCCCGCAGGAGGGCCCGGCCCCGGTTGAGCTGGGACTTGACGGTGCCCTCCGTCGATTGCAGAGCGGCGGCTATCTCAGCCACCGACAGGCCCTCGAAGTAGTGCAGATGGATGACGGCCCGGTACTTGGCGGGCAGGGAGAGCACCGCGGCGTACACCTCGCGGTAATCGTCCTCCACGCCCACCTCCTCAGCGGTTTCCAGCGGCACGGTGCGCCGCCGCCAGGGGGAGGCCATCGCGCTTTTGCACCGATTGACGGTGCAGCGCAGGAGCCACGCCTTGCGGTGCTCGTCGCTCTCAAACCGATCCTCATGGCGGAAATAGCGCAAAAAGACCTCCTGAAACACGTCCTCCGCGTCGGGGACGCTGGCGGTGCGGGCCAGAGCCAGCCGCCACACCATATCGCCCCAGCGCTGAACCTCCGACGTGCGCTGTTCCTGTGTCAAGGCCATCGCCTTCTTTCTTCCGCGCCTCGGCCGCGGCGCGTTTTTTGCCTGTCACTTACAATACCCCGAAGAGGGGCAAAAGGTTGCGCGGGACGGGAAAATCCCGCCGCAGGGCGGCGGGATTCTGATTTTAAGCCTGGGGCGGCTGGGACGCCTGCCCGCCGCCGGATTTGCGGCGGTGGTGGGGGCGATAGCGCCGCTTGTGGTTGGGATTGGCCTTGGCTTCGCCCTCGGGGGCGGACTGGGCCTGCCTTTGGGGCTGGGATTTGGGCTGGGCCTGCTTTTGGGGCGCGGACTGCTGGCGGGGCTTTTGCTGCCCCTGCTGCTGGGGCGCGCGCTCCTGCCGGGGCTGGTTCTGGGCGGACTTGCCCTGCCCGCCCCGGTTCCGGCGTCCGCCGCCCTGCTTGGGGCTGTCTGGCTGCGGCTGCTGGCCGCCCTCCCCAAGATAGCGGTTCAGCACTTCTCCCAGGTCGGCAGGGCCGTCCGGCTTGCGGCCGGTGCGTACCCGCTCTCCCTCCTGGGTGCGCAGCTTTTCCAGCTCCCCCTTGGAGGGCGCAATGTAGCCCTCGGGGCGCTTGCCCTTGCCGCTGCGCACCACCCGGATCTCGTCGGTGAGATAGGTCTTGGGCTGCTCGGTGGAGTCCTCCAGACGGACCTTCACCTGTTCCTTGAGGAGATTGACGGCGGACACGGAGCCCACCCCGTCGGGGCATTCCACAAAGGACTCCTGCTTGGGGCAGCGCTTCACCGCGTCCTCATAGGCCCCCTGCTCGTACTTGAGGCAGCACATCAGCCGCCCGCAGGTGCCGGAGATCTTGGTGGGGTTCAGGGACAGGTTCTGGGTCTTGGCCATCTTGATGGACACGGGCTGAAACTCGTCCAGGAATTGGGCACAGCAGAAGGGTTTGCCGCAGATGCCAAAGCCGCCCAGCATACGGGCCTCGTCCCGCACGCCGATCTGCCGCAGCTCGATGCGGGCCCGGAAAATTCCCGCCAGATCCTTCACCAGGGCGCGGAAGTCCACCCGCCCGTCGGAGGTAAAGAAGAAGATGATTTTGCTGCCGTCGAAGCTGTACTCCACCTGAACCAGCTTCATGTCCAGGCCGTGGCGCTCCACCAGCTGCTGGCAGACGCTCAGGGCCTCCTTTTCCTTGGCCCGGTTCTCGCGGACCTGCCGCTCGTCCTTTTCCGTGGCCAGCCGCACCACCGGGCGCAGGGGCTGAACCACGGCGCTGTCCTCCACCATGCTGTTGCGGCGGACGCAGGAGCCGTATTCCAGGCCCTTGCCCGTCTCCACAATGACGCTCTGGCCCTCCGCCACCGTCAGGCCGGCGGGGTCGAAATAATATTGCTTGCCGCCCGGCCGGAACCGGACGCTGATGATCTCCGTCATAAGGGTTGTCCTCCGTATATATAAAAATGCGCGTAATCGCACTGCGCTTAAAATAGTTGGGTGGTTAACCATCCCAATGTATGCCCCGCGCTGGGGCGGTACACCCCGTTCTCCCGGCAGGTTTTTAAGGCCCGCAGCACTTGGGCCCCCCGTTTGGGGCACCCTGCCAGCCGGCGGGACACCTGATTTTCCGTCTCGCCCAGCAGGGCGGCCAGCTGATCCTGCTTGGGCTTCTCCAGCTCCAGCTCCACCAGGGCCTGGGCACAGGCCAGTTCGCCCCCGCCCAGCAGCAGCCCCGCCAAAGACACGGCCCGCTCCACCAGCTCAGGGCTGGGGGGCGTCTCCTCCGGGGGAAGGGCCAGCAGTTCGCACCGGGAGCGCACCGTATCCAGCAGCATCCCCGGCTGATCCGCCAGCAGCAGGAAGGCGGCGTAAGCCGGGCCATCCTCCAGCACCTTCAGCAGGGCGTTCTGGGCGGCGGGATTCATGGCGTCCGCCGGGTCGATGACGTATACCTTCCGCCTGCCCTCGTTGGGGCGGATGTAGGCGTCAGACCGCAGGGCGCGGATCTGATCCACGGCGATCTCCCGCTTGTCCGGGGCCGGGGCGGTGTACACCACGTCCGGGTGGGTTCCCGCCGCCGCCTTCCGGCAGGGCGGGCATTTGCCGCAGGGAGGCCGCTCCCCCTGGCACAGATAGGCCGCCGTCAGGCGGCGGGCCAGGGCGGCCCGGCTGTCCCCGCTCCCCCCGGTGATGAGGTAGGCGTGGGACAGGGGATTGGGAAGCTCCATCATAGCCGCTCGAACCGCTCCACGTCCACCACGAACACGGTGGCCCCGCCCACGGTGACCTCCACCGGCATGACGGGCATAAAGCCGTAGCTCATTTCGGTGATGGCAGGCATCATCTGCTTGCGGCTGTGGGAGTGCTCATGGATCAGGTCGATGACGGCCTGCACCCGTTCCTCCTCTACGCCGATAAGCAGAGTGACGTTGCTGGCCAGCAGGAAGCCGCCGGTGGTGGACAGGCGGGTGGAGGAAAAGCCGTTCCTGGACAGGTTCTGGGTGACGGCGTTGGCGTCGTCGCGGTTGATGATGGCGATAATGAGCTTCATGGCTTTACCCCTCTCTGCTGATAACGCTGTGGGATTCTAATCATGGGCAGATATCATATCTGCCGTGGAGATATTATATCCTATTTCACGCAAATAGGCCAGATGTTTTTTTTCGATCCGCTCCCCGGGGGCGATGACCGGCACGCCGGGGGGATAGGGCGCGATTTGACAGGCGGCAATCCGGCCCGCCGCTTCCGCCAGTGGGATCGTTTTCCGAGGGGCGAACAGGGCCTGCCGGGGGGTGAGCGCCGCCTTCGGCGGTTCCGGCGGGGGCGGGCAGGG
>CAMWRX010000078.1 GCA_947176765.1 uncultured bacterium | reverse complement strand
GGCTGTACCTCTACCGGGGTGAGCTGGGGGAGGTAAGCCTCCGGGCCGGGGGCGAGCTGTCCGCCGATTTCCCGCAGGACGACCACTGGAAAACCGACCGCCCGGAGGATCACGCCGCCGCCCTGCTGAAAAAGCTGGGGGTGGAGGGGGCGCTGATCGGTCAGGTGGACGAGGGGGAGGACGTCGTCCTCCGCTTTCGGCAGAGCTGGAACGGGGCGCCGGTGTTTTCCTGTGAGGTGGAGTTCATATACCGGGACGGGTGGCTGCGCACCCTCCGGGGCGCCCTGCTGATGGCGGCGGAGGGGACGGCGGAGACGGGACAGGCGCTCACGCTGCCCACGGCGCTGATGCGGTTTTCCGAGGGGCTGGGAGCCACCGGCGACGTGTGCTCCGCCATCCGCGCCATGGAGCCGGGCTACCGGGGCACGGCCCAATCCCTGTCCGGCGGCGTCCGGCTGGCGCCTGTGTGGCTGGTGACCACCGACACCGCGAATTACTATCTGGACTGCATTTCCGGGGCGCTGGCCCGCGTCACCGAGTAGCGCGGCAGGACGGGGATATCCCTAGTCCCCTCAACCGTGAATGTCTGACAAGCCCTCCCTCATAGGATGAATGAGAACTCATCCTGTGAAGGGGGGCGAGCCCTTGTCTACGATCCTGGCCGGAACTCTGCTGCTCACCGCCACCGGCCTGTTTTCCCAGGTGGTGGGATTCCTGTACCGCATGGCCCTGTCCCGGCTTATCGGCGCAGAGACCATGGGGCTGTATCAATTGGTGATGCCGGTGTACTCCATGCTCATGTCGGTGACCGCCGTGGGGCTGACGGTGGCGGTGTCCACCCTGTCCGCCCGGTACCACGCCCTGGGGGACAGCGGCACGGTTAAGCTGGTGCTGCGCCGCGCGCTGAGGGATTTTTTTCTGCTGGCGGTGCCGCTGGGGCTGGCGGTGGCGGCGCTGTCCGACCCCATCTCCGTCTATCTGTTGGGGGACGCCCGGACGCGGCTGGGCGTGGTGGTGATGGTGCCCTGTATGCTGCTCACCGGGGTGGAAAATCTCCACAAGCACTGCTTTTACGGCATCGGCCGGGTGCGGCCCCCCGCCGCCGTGGAGACGGCCGAGCAGCTCATCCGGGCGGCGGCGGTGCTGCTGCTTCTGGCGGCGCTGCTGCCCCGGAGCGCCGAGGAGACGGTGGGCATCATCGCCCTGGGCATGGTGCTGTGCGAGGTGTTTTCCGCCTGCGCCCTCACGCTGCTGTTCCGGCGGCACTGGAAGCGGTTTCCGCCCGGCCCCGCCGGGGCGGAGGTGAGCGGCAGGCGGCTGATGACCATCGCCCTTCCCGTGGGGGCCACCTCCCTGCTGGGGACGCTGCTGGGCTCCGCCAACGCCGTGCTCATCCCCGCGAAATTGGTGGAAGGGGGCATGACCCTCTCCGAGGCCATGTCCGAGTTCGGGGTGCTGTGCGGCATGACCCTGCCCCTGCTGGCCCTGCCCACGGGCTTCATCGGGGCGCTGTGCCTGGTGATGGTGCCCGACCTGGCCCGGCGCACCGCCCAGGGCGACCGGCGGGCGGCGGCGGGGTTTCTGGACCGGGTGATGTCCGCCACCTCCCTGCTCATGGCTCCGGCCATGGCCCTGCTGACGGTGATCGGCCCCACGGTGGGGGCGGCGCTGTTCCGGGACGAGCGGGTAGGGGAGCTGATCCTGCCCCTGGCAGCGGGCACCCTGCTGGGGTGCTGGCAGTCGGTGCTGTCCGGCGCGCTGAACGGTCTGGGCCTCCAGGGAAAGGCCGCCCGCAACGCCATCCTCAGCGACGTGGTTCAACTGGCCTTCACCTTTTTTGTCGTGTCCCGGTTCGGGCTGGCGGGGTTCGCGGCGGGGTTCGTGGCCTCCGGCCTGGTGGGGGCAGGGCTGAACCTGGCCTCCGTCCTCCGGGCGGCGGAGTTAAAAGTAAAAGCCTTTGAATGGTTTGTCCGTCCGTTGTTAGCGGCGGTGCTGATGGGACTGTGGTGCGAGCTGCTGTTCCGCGTGATGATCGACGCCGGGTGCGGCCACGGCTGGGCGTCTCTGGTGTGCGGATTGCTGGGGGTGGCGGTCTATTCCGCCGCGCTATTGGCTCAGGGGGTGTCCGTTACCGACCTGTTTGCCCGGTTTGGGGCGTATTTCAAGAGAAAGAGGGGAGCGCTGTGAAACCACGCATTCTGATTTCCACCGGTGGAGGGAACGCCGCCAATTACCTGGCCGCCGTTGAGGCCGCCGGGGGAGTGGGGGAGGCGCAGTATCTCCCCGCCCCCAGCCTAGGCTATGACGGCCTGCTGCTCGCCGGCGGGGACGACATGGACCCGGCCCTGTTCGGCCAGGAGAACCGGGGCTCCCGGGGGATCGACCGGGCCCGGGACGAGGCGGAGCTGGCTCTGCTGGACGCCTTTTTGGGGGCGAACAAGCCGGTACTGGCCATTTGCCGGGGCCATCAAGTGGTCAACGTGTGGCTGGGCGGCGATTTGATTCAGGATTTGGGGCCTGAGCTGGTTCCCTTTCACCGGAAGGAGGAGGGCGACCAGGTTCATTCGATCCGGGCAGAGGAGGGTTCGCTCCTCCACCGGCTGTACGGCCCGGTGTTCCCGGTGAACAGCAGCCACCATCAGGGGCTGGGGCGGCTGGGCCGGGGGCTGACGGCGTCCGCCTGGTCAGAGGGCGGGGTGATTGAGGCGGTGGAGCATGATACCCTGCCCCTCATCTCCGTCCAGTTCCACCCAGAGCGGATGACCGGGGCGCTGGCGCGGCCGGACACGGTGGACGGCGGGGAAATCTTCCGGGCATTTTTGGAATTATGCAAATAAGCCAGATTAGCACTCTTGCCGAGAGAGTGCTAATTGTTTACACCCAGTTCATGAAATTTGGGCGGGACAGGGTATACTAAGGGTGAAATTACAGACCGGCGGTGGGTTTCCCAGCCGCCCGAAGGAGCGTGAATTTTCTCATGAACATGAACCAATTTACCCAAAAATCCCTGGAGGCCATCCAGAACGCCCAGAACATTGCCACCCAGCACGGCAACCAGCAGATCGAACAATGCCACATGCTGCTGGCCCTGGTGGACCAGGAGGGGGGCTTCATCCCCCAGCTGCTCACCAACATGGGGCTGACAGTGGAGTCCTTCCGGGCCGCTGTCCGCCACGAGGTGGAGATTCTGCCCAAGGTGTCCGGTTCGGGACGGGCGGCGGACAAGGTCTACATCTCCGCCGGGGTGGACAAGGCCATGAACCAGGCCCTGACCATTGCGGGCAGTATGAAGGACGAGTTTGTGTCGGTGGAGCATCTGCTGCTGGCCCTCATTGACACGGCGGAGGGCAATTTGAAGGAGCTGTTCCGCACCTACAACGTGGACAAGGAGCGGGTGATGCAGGCGCTGGCCGCCCTGCGGGGGAACCAGCGGGTGACCAGCGACAACCCGGAGGACACCTACGAGGCGCTGAAAAAGTACGGCGCGGATCTGGTGGAGCGGGCGAGGCAAAATAAACTTGACCCCGTCATCGGCCGGGACGACGAGATCCGAAACGTTATCCGCATTTTGAGCCGCAAGAGCAAAAACAACCCAGTTTTAATCGGTGAACCGGGTGTGGGCAAGACCGCCATCGCCGAGGGCCTGGCCCAGCGCATCGTCAAGGGAGACGTGCCCGCAGGATTGAAGGACAAGACCATTTTCGCCCTGGACATGGGGGCGCTCATCGCCGGGGCCAAGTACCGGGGCGAGTTTGAGGAGCGGCTGAAGGCCGTGCTCAACGAGGTAAAGCAGTCCGAGGGCCGGATTTTGCTGTTCATCGACGAGCTGCACACTATCGTGGGCGCGGGCAAGACCGAGGGGGCCATGGACGCGGGCAACCTGCTCAAGCCCATGCTGGCAAGGGGCGAGCTGCACTGCATCGGGGCCACCACCCTGAACGAGTACCGCCAGTATATCGAGAAGGACGCCGCCCTGGAGCGCCGCTTCCAGCCCGTCATGGTGAATGAGCCGACGGTGGAGGACGCGGTGGCCATCCTGCGGGGTCTCAAGGAGCGCTACGAGGTGTTCCACGGGGTGAAGATCACCGATGGGGCCATCGTGGCCGCCGCCACGCTGAGTAACCGCTATATCACCGATCGGTTCCTGCCCGACAAGGCCATTGACCTCATCGACGAGGCCTGCGCCCTGATCCGCACCGAGATGGACTCCATGCCCACCGAGCTGGACGTGATCTCCCGGAAAATCATCCAGTGCGAGATCGAGGAGGCGGCGTTGAAAAAGGAGGATGACCAGCTCTCCCAGGCACGGCTGGCCGACATCCAGAAGGAACTGGCTGAGCTGCGGGACCAGTTCAACGCGGGCCGCGCCAAGTGGGAGAACGAGAAGAACGCCATCGGCAAGGTGCAGAAGCTCCGGGAGGATTTGGAGGCCGCCAACGCCCAGCTGGAAAAGGCCCAGCGGGAGTACGACCTGGAAAAGGCGGCCCAGCTCCAGTACGGCACCATCCCCGAGCTGAAAAAGCAGCTGGAGGAGCAGGAGGGCTTCGCCGCCCAGTCCAAGGAGGACAATCTGCTCCGGGACAAGGTGACCGAGGAGGAGATCGCCCGCATCGTGGAGCGCTGGACGGGCATCCCGGTGGCAAAGCTCATGGAGGGCGAGCGGGAAAAGCTGCTCCACCTGGAGGACATCTTGCACAAGCGTGTGGTGGGCCAGGAGGAGGCCGTGCGGCTGGTCAGCGAGGCCATTTTGAGAAGCCGCGCCGGCATCGCCGACCCGGACAAGCCCATCGGCTCCTTCCTGTTCCTGGGCCCCACCGGCGTGGGCAAGACGGAGCTTGCCAAGGCCCTCAGCGAAGCGCTGTTCGACAGCGAAAAGAACCTGGTGCGTATTGATATGAGCGAGTATATGGAGAAGTTCTCCGTTTCCCGGCTCATCGGGGCCCCTCCGGGGTACGTGGGCTACGAGGAGGGCGGACAGCTCACCGAGGCGGTGCGCCGCCACCCCTATTCCGTCATCCTGTTCGACGAGGTGGAGAAGGCCCACCCGGACGTGTTCAATGTATTACTCCAGGTTTTGGACGACGGCCGTATTACGGACAGTCAAGGCCGGACGGTGGACTTCAAGAACACCGTCATCATCCTGACCTCCAACCTGGGCAGCCAGTTCCTGTTAGACGGCATCGGGGTGGACGGCGAGGTCAGCGGCGAGGCCCGCGCCCAGGTGGACGAGCTGCTCAAGCACTCCTTCCGGCCGGAGTTCCTCAACCGGTTGGACGAGATTGTGTTCTACAAGCCGCTGACAAAGGACAACATCTACCACATCATCGACCTGTTGCTGGCTGGCCTGAATCGCCGTCTGGAGGACAAGCGGCTCAAGGTAGAGCTGACGGACGGGGCCAAATCCCTGATCCTGGACGCCGCCTATGACCCCATGTACGGGGCCCGGCCCCTGCGCCGGTATCTCCAGCATACGGTGGAGAACCTGGTGGGCCGGAAGATCATCGCCGGGGAGACGATGCCTGATTCCACCCTCACTGTGGACGCGCAGAGCGACGAATTGGTTGTGCTATGAAATCAACCCCCTGCCCAGTTGGGCAGGGGGTTGATCTTTCATAGCAGCTTATCCAGTTCCGACAGCAGCTTTTGCTTCATCTCTGACAGCTCGTGTTCTGTGGGCCGGTTGTCATCAGAATACATTTTTTCCATGGGGTAGCACCAGACAGGGCCTTTGCCGTTGTTTCCGTAGTGCTCAATATCCCCGGCTACCCTGGGATACAGATGCCAGTGGAGATGGGCGTCCCCCATCCCCAGCAGCTCATAGTTCATCTTTTCCGGCCCGAACGCGTTGGAGACCGCTTGGGCGACGATGGACATCTCCTCCAGGAACTTCATCTTTTCGGCGCGGTCAAGGTGGAACAGCTCCGTTACGTTCCCGTGGGACTTATACAGGAACAGCGTGTAGCCATGAAAATGCTGGTTATCACCGATCACCACATAGCCTGTGTCAAGCTCCTTGACAAAATACGGATTTTCCCCCCGTTTAATCATTTCGATCCGATCACAGATCAGGCACATTTTGCGTTCCTCCCGTAAATTTTGTTTTTACTCCGCCGCCATTGAAATTTTATGCTTCTGCCCGTTGGTGGAGAAGTGAAAAGACAATCCGTCCGCCACACATCGAAACAATCGTGACGATGTTCCAAATGATGATGAACCATTGAAAAACTGACGGTATCCTTACCAATGTTAAAGCATACGCAATTGTAAGAATCAATCCTAAAACAAAATTAGGCATTCTAAGCTTGGGATATTCTTGGGCGACAATTGCCATATCGCTTACCAAATAGATGTTTCCAATCAGGAGATAACTGACGATTTCTGATAGATTCAGTGTCATAAACATCCACAAAAAGAACAGCAAATATTCATGACCCCGCTGAACCACGGCGATCAGGACACCGCTTACCATACTCCAAAATAAATTGGCAATGACACCGCCATAAGCAGAAAGGGTACGCTTCCATGGGGGCAGCGCCCGGTATTGATCCAAATCCACTGGCCCGGGCGTAGAGAAGAAAATATATGGTTTTACCTGCACATGAATCCAATTGTCTTTGCAGCCAAATTTATAGTTCCAAAACGAGTGCCCTATTTCGTGCAGCCATACCCCTGCAAATAATGCTGTGTAACCTAATACAGAATAAATGATCCATCTCATCATAGTTCACTCCTCGGCGGCGGACGTCTCCCCGCCGCGGCCGGCTGCCTCAGGAGCGGAGACCTGGTGGCTTTCCCCGCTGTCTCCGGCCCTGTCAGTGCGGCCGCCGTTTTTATCCTCGTCGTCCAGCACGCTTTTTTCATCCTCTGGGTCGGGATTTTCCCGGCGCAGGGCCATGGCCAGTTTGTAGCCCTCCGGGTCGTTGTTCATCAGGTATTCCAGATCCTCCGGCGGCACCCGGTTGCCCTTCATAATGGATGCGGCGATCTTCAGGCATTTATCCTGGACGTCCAGCGCCTTTTCCAGGAGATCCAGTTCGCCGCCGCTCTGCTTCTGGGCCGCGCGGCGCTGTTCCTCCGCCTGCCGGAGCCGGTTTTGCTCCTCAAAAAACGCCAGCGCCTGCCGGGACAAGCTCAGCTTGTCAGTAGGTTCCTGCCTCTGGGGGGTCTGGGCCTTGGCAGGGGTATCCGATGTGTCCGCTTTCTTTGCCATGGCGCGGGTCAGCTGCTCATTCCGCCGCATCTCCCGTGTGGTGCGCAGTTCCATGTTCACCGCTCCCCTCGTGTTTGGTGTATACTTACCATATCGGAGGGTTGGCAGGTTTTGTTAAGAGAATCCGCCCACAGAAAAAATTTTGGGCGAGTTGTCAGGTTTCGCCCCCCTCATTCGTATTGTCAGTGAAGGTGCCTTTGAAGGAGAGAACCACATGAAACTAGACCAACAGGAGGCCCAGCGGCTGGTGAACACCTACTCCGACCTGATCCTGCGGCTGAGCTATACCTATCTCAAGTCCACCCAGGATGGGGAGGACATCTGCCAGACGGTGCTGCTCAAGCTGCTGACAGGGGACGAGGTCTTTGACAGCCCCGAGCACGAGAAGGCGTGGGTCATCCGGGCCACGGTCAACGCCTGCAAGGACGAGCTGCGCGCCTTCCGGCGCAGGGCCGTGCCCTTGGAGGAAGCCGCGGAGGCGGCGGCCCCGGAACCGCCCCGATCGGACGTTCTGGACGCGGTGATGGAGCTGCCGGGGAAATACCGGGAGGCGATTTACCTCTTTTATTACGAGGGGTATTCGGCCAAGGAGATCGCCGCCCTGACGGGAAGGAGCGAGGCGGCGGTGTCCGCCCACCTGAGCTGGGGCAGGAAAAAATTACGGGCCATGTTAGGAGGCAGGGAATATGAAGCGACTTGAACAGGACTACCGGGATGTGCTGGACAGCCTGCGGTTTTCCAAGGAAACAAAGGAGCGTATGATGAAAAACATCACAGAGCAAAAAGAGCATAACCCCGCGAAGCGGCGGGGTGTCCGCCCCCTGCGGGCGGGGCTGATCGCGGCGGCATTGGCGGTGGGCTGTGTGCTGTCCATCGCGGCGGGCTTGCCCGCCCAGGTGTACAATTTTGTAAGCGGCGGTTCGGTGGCAGTCACGTTTGCGGGTGACGATGTGATTGACGAATCAACGGATGAAACGTCCGGCGAATGGAACGAACCTATCGTTTTGGAGGACGGGAAGCTGTGGTTTGTCAATGGCGAGGAACGCACCGATATTACTGGCCTCATCGACGGGGATACGCCCTATATTTATGAGCACACCGATCCTGCAACCGGGAACAAGGGTTATGTGATCCTGGGCGGCACTGTGGACGATTTCGGCTGGGCGGAGTTTGTCCAACTGGATAACGGCGATTTGGACTACTCGCGTCTGATGGGCAATGGCAGCTTCGACTGCTTCGCGACGCTGGACGGCAAACGGCTCCGTATGAGTGACATCCCTGAAGACCAGATAGAGCAGCTCAACATTACGTTCGAAACTGTTTGCCGTCCCTGGCTGCAAGCCGCGCTGGACCAGCTGGGCTTGGATCTTTGAGGCTTCAGGGCGGAATCCGGGCCTTCTCTTTGTGGTGACTGGCATGAAAACGGCCCTGCGCAGCGCGCAGGGCTGTTTTCATATCATTTTTACCGTTCCCGAGGACACGGTGTGCGCTTTCCCGTCGTCCCCGTCCACCAGCAGGGCGAAATTGTCGTCCACCCCGGCCACCGTCCCGGTCAGGAGCGGCCCCTCGCCGTCGAAGCTGACCCGGCGGCCCAAGGTGATGCAGTGGGCGCGGTAGCGCTCCAGGTAATCCGCCCGCTTGGCGGGGAAGTCCCGGTTCAACTGGTCCAGCGCCTCCAGCAGGCACACCGCCAGGTGGTTGCGCTCTACCGGGTAGCCCTCAATGGCCAGGGAGGTGGCCACGTCCTCCAGCCCCTGGGCTTGGAAAGTGGCGGCGGTCTGGTTCATGTTGACCCCCATGCCAATGACCACGTAGTCCGGCTCGCCGCTCTCCGCCAGCAGGGCGAATTCGGTGAGGATGCCGCACAGCTTTTTCCCGTTGAGATAGAGGTCATTGAGCCACTTGATGTCCACCGGGGCGCCGCAGGCTTTTGCCACGCCCTCCCGGGCGGCGACGGCCACCCAGCCGGTGAGGGTGAGCAGGTCAGAAAGCCCCACTTTTGGCCGGATGAGCACCGACAGGTACAGCCCGTCGCCCTTTGGGGACTGGAAGGAGCGCCCGTGGGTACCCCGTCCGCCGCTCTGCTCCTCGGCCAGCAGGGCGGAGCCTGTGGCCGCCGAGGCGGCCGCTGCCTTCAGCCGGGTGTTGGTGGAGTCCACGCACTGCTCCACTTGCACCTTCCCGGCAAAGAGGTTATCTTTGCCCAATCGCGCGGAGATGTAGGGGGCGGACAGGGCCGGGGGAGGCCCCGCCAGCCGGTAGCCCTTCCGGGTGGAGGATTCAATGGGCCAGCCCGCCTGGCGCAGTGCCTCGATCTCCTTCCACACCGCCGCCCGGGTGACCCCCAGGGCGCGGCTCATCTCCTCGCCGGAGATGTGGCCCCCGGCCTGGGCCAGGAGGGCGGCTACTTGTTCTCGTTCCATACCGCCGCGCCCCTAATCCTGCTTGGAGCCGTCCACCAGGCGGAAGGAAATTTCCAGTTCCTCGCCGCCCCGCAGGACGGTGCAGGTCAGCTTCCCGTCCACGCCGGTGCGGTAGAGTACCCTTCTCAGCTCCACCAGGGAGGTGACGGGGGAGCCGTTGGCGGACAGGATGAGGTCGTTTTTCTTCAGCCCCGCCGCCCGTGCGTTATCGCCGGTCACTTCGGACACCTGAATGCCCTGCCGCCCGTCCACGGTGGCGGCAAAGCAGAGGATGCCCATGGTGGGCCGCCAGCTCTCGCCGGTGGCCAGGATGTGGTTGACAAAGGGGATGGCATCGGTCATGGGGATGGCGAGCCCCATGCCCTCCAGCACCGCGGCGTCGTCGATGGCCTCGCCCTCCTCCCGGACCAGGCCGGTGATCTTGGCGCAGGTGATGCCCACCACCTGGCCGGATTCGTTGAGCAGCGCGCCGCCGGAGTTGCCGGGGTTCAGCACGGCGTCGGTCTGGATGAGGCCCAGGGCGCCGCCCGACTCGTCCTCGTCCCGGTTAAGGGCGGACACGATACCCACCGACATGGAGCCCAGCAGGTAGCCCATGGGATTGCCAATGGCGTACACCCAGTCGCCCACCATCAGCTTGTCGGAGTCGCCCAGCTGGGCGGGGGTGAGCTTGGCGCCGTCCGGGTCGAACTTCAGCACGGCGATGTCAAATTCCTCGTCAAAGCCGATGACCAGGGCGTCGTAGGCGTCATTGGTGTCGCTCAGCAGCCGGAGCTGGATGCTGACGGCCTCGTCGATGATATGGTAATTGGTGAGCACATAGCCGGAGCCGGTGACGATGACCCCGGTGCCCATGCTGTATCCCCGGACTCGCCTGGGGCCCTCGGGCTTGTGGGCGGCCTCTATTACCACAAGGCTGGGAAGCGCCTCCGCATAGATCTGGTTGGGAGACAGGGCGGCCCCGGCGGGCCGGACGGACAGGGAGACGGACGGGTCGGGCTTGCCCCAGGGCAAGTCATCCTGGGTCCAGTCGGATTCGGCGGACACCGACTGGCTGGGCCGGGGGAGGGAATCCTTTATGGAGGGGCGATCCTGTTCGGCCTCAGCGATGAGGGCGGCGATGCGGCTCACCGCCCAAAAGCTGATGCTGCCCAGCATGGACAGGCACAGCAGGATGCACACAATGGACACCAGCCAGCGGCGGATGTTGCGCTTGGGCTTCCGTCTGGGCGGAGGGGATTGG
>CAMWRX010000077.1 GCA_947176765.1 uncultured bacterium | reverse complement strand
CCGCCCGCCCACGAAGAACAGGGTGATGAGGGCGATGAGGGTTGGGAATTTCCCATTACAGGGCACCAGGGACGAGGTCAGGATGGCGATGAGCCGCTCCCGGGGGCTGTCGATGATGCGGCATCCGGTGACGCCGCAGGCGTTACACCCGATGGACATACACATGGTCAGGCACTGTTTCCCGCAGGCACGGCACTTTTGAAAGGCGTGATCCATGACAAAGGCCACTCGGGGCAGATAGCCCAGATCCTCCAGCAAGGTGAACAGGGGAAAGAAAATGGCCATGGGGGGCAGCATCACCGCCACCACCCAGGCGGTCACCCGGTACACTCCGTCCAGCAGCACCCCGGACAGCCATGCCGGAGCTCCTGACAGCCAGCCCTCCAATCTCTCCCCAATCCAGGCGAACAGATTCGTGAGCATGGTAGAGGGCACATTTGCCCCCGCCACCGTCAGCCACACCACCATTCCAAACAGCAGCAGCATGAGGGGAATACCGGTGGATTTTGAGGTGAGCAGGCGGTCCAACCTCTGCTGGCGGCGCTGGCGATCCGCCTTTTCGCTGCGCACCACCTGGGCGGCATACCGCTCGGCCAGACTCACCCGCTCGCAGGGCGCCCGTTTTGGAGCAGCGGCGGCCTCCGCCCTGACTAGCCGGGCGATGGCGGCTTTCAGATCAGCCAGCCCCTCCTGCCGTCCGGCGGCGGTGCCCACCACAGGCACTCCCAGCCGCTGGGACAGGGCAGGCAGGTCGACTTTGACCCCCAGACGCTCCGCCTCGTCCAGCAGATTGACGCACACCAGCACCTTACCCGTCAGCTCCAGCACCTGGAGCACCAGGATCAGGTTGCGCTCCAGGCAGGTGGCGTCGCACACCACCACCACCCCATCCGCCTGACCGCTCTCGATGTAGTCCCGGGCCACCGCCTCCTCCTGGGAGTGGGCCGCCAGCGAGTAAGTACCGGGCAGATCAATGAGCTGGTACTCCTCTCCGTTAAACGTATACTCTCCCCGGGCGGTGGCCACCGTCTTGCCAGCCCAGTTTCCTGTATGCTGTCTTAGTCCAGTTAACGCATTGAACAGGGTGGACTTACCCACATTGGGATTGCCTGCCAGCGCCACCCGGTTCATGATGTAGCCACCGCCTGGGCTGGGACAGCCTGAATCTGCCGTTCCAACGCCACACCGTCCGCGTCCGCCCGGCGCAGGGCGATGAGCGCTCCCCGGATGAGATAGGCACAGGGGTCACCGGCGGGGCTGCGCAGCACACAGGTCACCCGGGTGCCCCGCACCAGCCCCAGGTCAGTGAGCCGCCGATCCATGGCGGGCCCCGCGTTTACCTCGGTCACATAAGCGCTCTCCCCTTCCCGGAGAGCGGACAAACACAATGCTTCATACATGATTCTTTGCTCCTTTCCCGCGCGGGCCGCCCTGCGGACTGCCCGCAAGCTATCCTATGGCGCGCCGTACCCCAATGTGCCTGACTTCGACGGAAAAAGAGCGGATGGCTTACCTCAGCTATTCCTGACGCGGCATCCGCTGGAAAGGCAAACACCCCCGCCGCTGGCGGAGGTGCTCTGCTTCATTTCAACTGACAGAAATACGAACACCCCCGCCGCTGGCGGGGGTGTTCTGCCTCATTTCAATGGATATGGATATGGTTATTGATGTGATTGGCGCAATAACAATAGTAGCCGTCGCACTTGGAGCAGTAGCGGAACTCCATGCTGGGGTCGTCCTCATCGGTGAGGCCGCACACCGCGCACTTGTGCAGGTATCCGCCGGTTTCCTTCGCTTTTTTCTGGGCCTGCCTCTGGGCCTTTTTAAAGTTGATGACCTGGGGATCCGCCCGACGGCGGACAAAGCCCAGCTTCATAGACCAGAACGGCCACGTGAAGATAAAATAGTTCAAAAAGCTGGCCAGCGGGGCCAGGGCAAAGAACCAGGCCCCCATCTGGGCAAACCGCACCACATCCACCAGGATCAGCACCACATCCAAAATGGCCAGCCACTTCATCTTGATGGGAACGACCATCATAAACAGCACCTGCATCTCGCCGTACAGCGTGGCAATGACCAGGAAGATGGACAGGTTAATGTAATAGATGTTGGCATAGCCCACCGCCAACCCCAGCAGAATGGACAGCACCACGCCGCTCAGGTAAAACAGGTTGAATTTGGCTGTCCCCCACTCCCGCTCCAGCATCTGGCCCGTCCAGTAGTAAACATAGCAGCCCAGCACGAGATAGAAGGGGTTGCTGCTGGAGGGAACAACGACAAAGGTCACCAGCCGCCAGATCTGCCCTACGAAGATATGGGGCGCGCTGAACATCATCAGCCCGGTCAGCCACCCGTCCATAATCAGATCCGCCAGGCCCACTGCCACCTGGGCGATAGCCAGGTACATCATCAGGTTGGGGATGCCAAAGCGGGGGTGCTTGGCGCAGAAACGGTCGATTGGACCGTAGTGATCGTTGCGGTAAATCACAAAAACGCCTCCTTTACAGGCTTTGACAGCATTTTACCCCAATCACACTGGAAAGTAATCAATAAACTGTAAATCATTTGCTGTACAGCGCCGCGATATTGACAAGAATGTCCACCACGGCGTCCATCTCCTCCACGCAGGCCAGCTCCAGCGGCCCGTGGAAATTATAGCCCCCGGTGCCCAGGTCGGGACAGGGCAGACCCATATAGCTCAGCCGAGCCCCATCGGTGCCGCCCCGGATGGGCTCCACCGTGGGAACCAGCCCCACCAGCTCCGCTGCCTTTTTGGCGTTATCCACCAGATGCATACAGTCCGTCAGCTTTTCCTTCATGTTGTAGTAGCTGTCCTTGAGGGTCAGCTCCACCTTAGCCGTGGGATGGGCGGCCTGAACCTGGGCGGCGGCGCGCTTCATCAGCCCCTGCTTGACCACAAATTCGCCCTTGTCATGATCCCGGATGATATATTCCATATGGGCGGAGGCGGTGGTGCCCGCCATGGCGTCCAGGTGGAAGAAGCCCTGATAGCCCTCGGTTTTCGCGGGGATGGCGTCGGGGGGCAGCAGGGCGTTGAACTCCTGAGCAATGAGCAGGGCGTTCTCCATCACGTCCTTGGAGGAGCCGGGATGGACGGATACGCCGGTGATGTCCACCTTGGCGGAGGCGGCGTTGAAGTTCTCATACTCGATGGATCCGGCGGCGGAGCCGTCCACGGTGTAGGCGTATTTGGCCCCAAAGGCGGCCACGTCGAAGTGATCCGGGCCCTCACCGATCTCCTCGTCGGGAGTAAAAGCGACGCACAGCCGCCCGTGGGGGAGCTTCTCCTCGATCAACCGCTCGCACAGCGTCATGATTTCCGCGATGCCCGCCTTGTCGTCCGCCCCCAGCAGGGTGGAGCCGTCGGCAGTGATGAGGGTCTTGCCCTTTAACCCCGCCAGGAAGGGGAAGTCCGCCGCCTTGATGACCCGACCCTCTTTCGGCAGCGCGATGTCGCCGCCGTCATAGTTCTCATGGAGGATGGGGTTCACGTTCTCCCCGGAGAAGGCGGGGGCGGTGTCCATGTGGGCCAACAGGCCCAGGGCGGGGGCGTCCTCACACCCGGGCGCGGCGGGCAGCCATGCGGTGACGATGCAGTTTTCATCCACACTGGGGTTTTCCAGCCCCAGCTCCTTCAGCTCGTCCACCAGCACCCGGGCCAGATCCCACTGGCAGGGCGTGGACGGGGTGACCCCCGTCTGGTCGGATGAGGTGGTGTGGATCTTCACGTACTTCAACAGTCTTTCGTAGGCGCGCATTGAAAAAACTCCCTTTCGATTTGAATTTCACAGCATAACAGGATTTGTCGTCCACTCCAGCCCGCAGGGGCCGGGTCTCTGACAGCACAACTGGTAAAAATCCGTACACCGGGCCTCCAGCTCCAGCAGAGGGATTCCCCTGCCGTGGGCGGGCTTGGTGACGATGGGCAGCGTCGCCTTGGTTTTCATCTCCCGCAGCGCTTCCCTGCCCCGCCCGCTGGCCCCCAGCACCCGGAGATAGGTGGGATGGGCGGGCCGGTCACACTCCCTCAGCCCCAACGCCCCCCACAGCGCCGCCCGCCGGATGCGGGAATGGGCGTAGCGCTTGGTCTTGGCCAGGTCATAGACCTCCTCCAAGGTGCGGCCCTGCCGTGCCGCCCGGTACAGCCGGTGGGACAGCCCCTCCCCGCAGTCGGGCAGGGCAGTAAAATCCTCTCCATCCATGGCGCGCAGAACAGCCAGCGCCCCCCGCTCGCCGTATTTCAGGCTGGCGGGATTGTCCGCGGGAAGCCCTCCCGCCAATATTCTCTCCCGCAAAAAGGAGGCGGAGGGATAGTCCGGATGGTCTCCCCCGTCGTGAGCCGCCCCCGCCCGGAGGACGGTGACAGGCTGAATGGCACGTTCCAACGCCTTCAGTGCCCGGATATACTCAATGCCCAGGTTGTTGTTGGGCTGGGACAGCAAGCTTGCCAAATCCTCCCCCAGCAGTCCCCGCACCACCGCCTGGCGGCAGGCGGCAAAGGGCATCCCTTCATCTAAAAATCGGCGCAGCCCCGCCCGATAGACCTCGCTGTCCAAACAGTCCGCCACCTGCCGGAGCTTGTCCCCATCGCCGCACTCGCTGCCGAAGGAGAGGTGCGTCACCACACCGGTGGCCGACAGAATTTCAACGGCCCCTCTTGCGAAGCTCTCCGCCGAGGACACCGCCCACACCGTGGGCAGCTCCAGCACCAGATCCACGCCGCCCTCCAGGGCAGTCCTTGCCCGCGTCCACTTGTCCAGCACGGCGCAGTCCCCCCGCTGGACGAAGTTCCCGCTCATCACCGCGACGACGGCGCACTCCCCCAACTGCCGGCGGGTTTCGGCAATGTGAAAGGCGTGCCCGGCGTGAAAGGGATTGTACTCGGCCACGATCCCCACAACGTCCACCCGGCAGCCCTCCCCACTATTTTCGGCGAAAATGCAAAAAATACTTGCGATATCCCGTCGCCCGTAGTATAATATTTCTCAGTATACGACCGCCACGCGGCCGTTCCTGCTTTTGGCCAGCTTTCATTATATTCCAGAAGCGGGACAAAGTAAATACCCAGTTAGCCTGTTTTCCAGGAACTGGGAATCGTGGCAAAGGAGTGCGGAACATGAAAGTTCTCGTCATCAACGCCGGCAGCTCTTCCCTGAAATATCAGCTGCTGGACACCGACAGCCAAGCGGTGCTTGCCAAAGGGCTGTGCGAGCGCATCGGCATCGACGGCAAATTCACTTACAAGGCCCCCGGCAAAACAACGGTGGACGCCCAGGACGTGGCCATGCCCACCCATTCCGAGGCCATCCAGGCGGTATTGGACGCCCTGGTGGATCCCGCCAACGGCGTAATCGCCTCTATGAAAGAGATCGACGCGGTAGGCCACCGCGTGGTGCACGGCGGCGAGACCTTCGCCCACTCCGTGCGCATCGACAGCGAGGTCATGGCCGCCATGGAGGCCTGCGTCCCCCTGGCTCCCCTGCACAACCCCGCCAATATTCTGGGCGTCAAGGCGTGCGCCGCCGTCATGGGCCCCGATGTGCCCCAGGTGGCCGTGTTCGACACCGCCTTCCATCAGACCATGCCCCCCGTGGCCTACACCTATGCCCTGCCCTATGAGTACTACGCGCAGGACAAGGTGCGCCGCTACGGCTTCCACGGCACCAGCCACAAATATGTCACCCAGCGGGCCGCCGATATGCTGGGCAAGCCCATCGAGGCCCTGAAGCTCATCTCCTGCCACCTGGGCAACGGCTCCTCCGTGGCCGCCGTGGCCCACGGCAAGAGCGTGGACACCTCCATGGGCTTCACCCCCCTGGCCGGCGTGCCCATGGGCACCCGCTCCGGTGATCTGGATCCGGGCATTCTGGAGTACCTGATGAACAAGTACGGCATGGACATCAAGGAGATGCTGGCCGTGCTGAACAAAAAGTCGGGCGTGCAGGGCGTGTCCGGCGTGTCCTCCGACTTCCGGGATCTCTGCGCCGCCCGGGATAACGGCGATCAGCGGGCCACGCTGGCGCTGGATATGTTTAACTACGGCGTGAAGAAGTATATCGGCGCTTACGCCGCCGCCATGGGCGGGGTGGACGCCATCATCTTCACCGCCGGCGTGGGTGAGAACGACGCCCAGCAGCGCATGGCCATTGCCTCCGGGCTGGAGTTCATGGGCGTGAGGATGGATCCCGACGCCAACAACATCCGGGGCAAGGAGGCCATCATCTCCGCCATCGACTCCAAGGTGAAGGTGCTGCTCATCCCCACCAACGAGGAGCTCATGATCGCGCTGGAGACCGCGGCATTGGTGTAATTTAAGGTAATAACAGCGGCGGAGCATTGCTCCACCGCTGTTATTACGGATTCCTGGCCCGCCATGTGAGGTAGCCCTCCAAAATCAAGCTCGCCGCCACCGCGTCCACGTTCTTTTTGTGGGCCTTCATCTTCTTGCCCGAGGCGTGGAGGATCTGATGGGCCTCGATGGTGGTGCGGCGCTCGTCCCACAGCCGCACAGACATCCCCGTTTTCTCCTCCACCAGCGCGGCAAAGGCGCGGTACAGCTCGGCCCTGGGCCCTTCGGTGCCGTCCATGTTCCGGGGAAAGCCCATCACCAGCTCGTCCGCCTGACGCTCCGCCGCGATTTTGGCGATCTCCTCCGCCACCCGCTCGGGCTGGCGGGATTGGATCACCGTGGTATACCCCGCCAGCATCCCGGCGGCGTCGGACACCGCCACCCCCGTGCGGGCATCCCCATAATCGATGGCTACGACACGCATATTTGCCCCTCCTTTCTTTATGTCAGTCCGATTTGGTACAAGTCCAAAGTAGTCAGAAAGTCGGGGTCTGTCACCACCTCGCCAGTGGAACGCAGTGTATAGTCTCCTGGCGCGGCCGGAGAAACTGCGCTCAAATCCGGCGGCAGAGCAAAAACCTCTCCATCGGACTGCTTGATTTTAATTGCCTGGTCATCCGCTTGGACAACTGTCCCCCAAAACTGTTTCTGCTCAATCAATTCCCCTCTTTGGGTATAATAGGTTATCCCCACCAGCAAAACCTTGTCCAACAAATCCTCAAACGCAACTTTCATTGCAATGCCTCCTTTTAACAGCACACATTATAATTGAAAAAAGAATGCTTGACAAGCCCCTCCCGGTGTGATAAACTATCAGCACCTGTGAGCAGGGCTTTCTTTTTGTGCGTATTTTTACGGGATAGGCATAAAAACCCTGACCTCTCTCATGAGAGCCACAGGGAGGCAATTGGCCGGCCCCCGTAGCTGTGAATGGGTGTATTCCGCCCGTTTGAAGCGCTGGTGTCGGCAAAGGCCGGTCCGGCGCTTTTTCGTTGGACGGTCAAATTCAAAAGGAGGTGCCGAGAATGGCGAAAGCCGGAAACCGTGTAAAGATCGTGCTGCGCTGCTCCGAGTGCAAACAGCGCAACTACAACACCAAGAAGAACAAGCGCAACACCACCGAGCGTCTGGAGCTCAACAAGTACTGCCCCTTCTGCAGGAAGCACACCAAGCACACCGAAACCAAGTAATGAGCGCCGCTCACAACGAAAGAAGGGTTAAAGTAAATGTCTGAACAGGATAAGCGGGATAAGGCCGTTCAGAAGGAGTCCGTAAGCTCTGACAAGAAGGCCAAGGCCCCCAAGAAGAAGGATAAGAAGCCCAACCGCATCCTGCGCTGGTTCAAGGATCTGAGGGGTGAGCTGAAAAAGGTCACCTGGCCCTCCGCCAAGGATACGCTGAAAAACGTGGGCATCGTCATCATGTGCGTCATCTTCGTGGGCATCTTCATTTGGGTGTTCGACTACCTGGCCCGCGCGGTGATCGACGCCCTGCTCAAGCTCTTCGGTTGACCCCTATGGCGGACGAACTGAAGTGGTATGTGGCCCACACCTACTCCGGCTATGAGAACACCGTGGCCGTATCCATTGAGCAGGCAGTGGAAAACCGCAATATGCATGACCTCATCACCGAGGTGACTATCCCCATGGAGACCGTCACCGAGATTACCGACAACGGCCCCAAGACCGTGGAGCGCAAGGTGTTCCCCGGCTACGTGCTGGTCAAGATGATTATGACCGACGAAACCTGGCACCTGGTGCGCAACATCCGCGGCGTCACCGGCTTCGTAGGCGCGGCCAACAAGGCCATCCCCCTCACCGACGAGGAGATCGCCGCCCTGGGCGTGGAAAAGCGCGAGGTCGTGGTGGGCTACAACGTGGGCGACAGCGTGAAGATCACGGACGGCGCCCTGGCCTCCTTCATCGGCACGGTGGAGGAGCTGGACACCGACCGCGGCAAGGTCAAGGTCGTCGTGTCTATGTTCGGTCGGGAAACCCCCGTCGAATTGGAGCTGGATCAGGTCGAAACAATCTAAACGACCGGTTTCGGTCAAATGGCGGGCACAGAGCCCGTCCGTGGGAGGAGCCCGAATGGGGTCCCCGCGAAAGCGGTTTTCAGCTTTCGTGGGGAAAGGAGCCGCAGCGGAATGAGCGAGCTTTCGCCGTAAGGCGGAAGCGATGGATATGAAGCTTGCGGCGACGAGGCTTCGTCACCACCACATCTTATGTAGGAGGTGCTGTTTCAAATGGCACAGAAAATTACTGGATATGTCAAACTGCAAATCCCCGCCGGCCAGGCAACTCCGGCCCCCCCTGTGGGCCCCGCCCTGGGCCAGCATGGCGTGAACATCGCCGCTTTCACCAAGGAGTTCAACGAGCGCACCAAGAAGGACATGGGCCTCATCATCCCCGTGGTCATCACCGTGTACGCCGACCGCTCCTTCTCCTTCATCACCAAGACTCCTCCCGCCGCCGTGCTCATCAAGAAGGCGTGCAACATCGAGTCCGGCTCCGGCGTGCCCAATAAGACCAAGGTGGCCACCCTGTCCAAGGCCGACTGCCAAAAGATCGCCGAGACCAAGATGCCCGACCTGAACGCCGCCAGCCTGGAGGCCGCCATGAGCATGATCGCCGGTACCGCCCGCTCCATGGGCGTGCTGGTGGAAGAGTAAGGGAAGGAGGAAGCAGTTATGGCTAAGAAAGGCAAAAAGTATGTGGACAGCGCGAAGCTCATCGACCGCTCTGTCCAGTATGACGTGACCGAGGCGATGGAGTTGGTCATCAAGACCGCCACCGCCAAGTTCGACGAGACCGTGGAGCTCCATGTGAAGCTGGGTGTCGACTCCCGCCACGCTGACCAGCAGGTCCGCGGCGCCATCGTCCTCCCCCACGGCACCGGCAAGACCGCCCGTGTGCTGGTCTTCGCCAAGGGCGACAAGGCCGACGAGGCCCGCGCCGCCGGCGCCGACTTCGTGGGCGACATGGACATGGTGGAGAAGATCCAGAAGGAAAATTGGTTCGACTTCGACGTGGTAGTCGCCACCCCCGACATGATGGGCGTTGTGGGCCGTCTGGGCAAGGTTCTGGGCCCCAAGGGCCTGATGCCCTCCCCCAAGGCCGGCACCGTCACCCCCAACGTGACCCAGGCCGTCAACGAAATCAAAGCCGGTAAGGTGGAGTACCGTCTGGACAAGACCAACATCATCCACTGCCCCATCGGCAAGGTCTCCTTCGGCCCCGAGAAGCTGGGCGACAACCTGAACGCCCTCATGGGCGCCATTGTCAAGGCCAAGCCCGCCGCTGCCAAGGGCCAGTACGTCAAGAGCTGCGTCGCCGCCTCCACCATGGGCCCCGGCGTGAAGCTGAACACTGGTAAGTTCGCGTAATCAATAACATAGGAAAAGCCGCCGGCAAATTGCCGGCGGCTTTTTTGAAAATTTAAGCTAGGAAATTGACATTTTTCGCATTTACCTATATAATACCTGTTGTGGAATCCAGCCACCACCACGGTGGAGGTTAAAAAGACGGTTGCCTGTCATCCCGCAAGAGCGGAATGGAGGCATGTGTATAGCCCCTGCGGGAAATCTTTTCCCAGGAGGTGATACATAATTACTCTTCAGAATGTTTACTGGGGTGTAGCCATCGTCTGGACACTTGTCCAGATGATCGAATGGCTGATCTCAAAGCAAAAGAAGAAGTGAGCCGTCTGTTGCAGCAGGCGACTCACTAAATTTTGGGGCCCATCCCCATGATTATGTGACCGTATTAGTTGTGGCAACCGTCTGGGTTCCACACTTTTTATTATAGCTGTTGTTGTTGTTGTTGTCAATGCAAAATCATTGAAAAATTTCATTTTGCACTTGACATTATATGAATTGTCCTATATAATACACAGCGTGTTCAAAGACAGCGGGTGCGAAAGCATAAATCCCGCCGAGAATGCAGCCGATACGTTATGTTTGCGCTGTTTTCGTGTGGACACGAAAGCGGCGTTTTCTTTTCCCTCTGGGTGGAGAAAAGCCGCCATCCAACCATTTCGGAGGTGAATTCAAACAATGCCTAACGCAAAGGTTCTCAGTGAGAAGCAGGCCATCGTGGCCGCCCTGGTTGACGACCTGAAGGCCGCCAATTCCGGCGTCCTGGTGGACTACAAGGGCATCACCGTGGCCGAGGACACCGCCCTGCGCCATGAGCTGCGTGAGAATGGCGTGGAGTACGCCGTGGTGAAGAACACCCTGCTGCGCCGCGCTCTGGACGACGTGAATCTGGGCGACCTGGACGAGGTGCTCAACGGCACCACTTCCATGGCCATCTCCAAGGAAGACCCCATCGCCCCCATGCGCATCGTCAACAAGTACGCCAAGCAGATGGGCGACCGCTTCAACATCAAGGCCGGCTTTATGGACGGCAAAGTGCTCCCCCTGGACGACGTGTACGCCCTGGCCGAGCTGCCCTCCAAGGACGCCCTGCTGGGTCAGGTGCTCGGCATGATGCTGGCCCCCATTACCAGCCTGGCCATCGTGCTGAAGGCCATCGCCGAGAAGAACGGCGAACCCGCCGCCGAGGCCCCCGCCGAGGAGGCTGCCCCCGCCGCCGAGTAATCGCGGCGCTGTCCCGCCATGGGACACAACATATTTTAACATTTGAAAATTAGGAGGTAAATCATCATGGCTAGCGAGAAGATCACTGCTCTGATTGAAGAAGTTAAGGCCCTTACCGTTCTGGAGCTGAACGACCTGGTCAAGGCTCTGGAGGAGGAGTTCGGCGTTTCTGCCGCCGCCATGGCCGCTCCCGCCGCCGGCCCCGC